>NZ_CP016757.1:0-316250 GCF_001701045.1 Cloacibacillus porcorum | reverse complement strand
GGCGGCGGCCGAGGCGCAGTCTAATCATCCCATCGCGAAATCCGTCATGACGGCCTTCGGCGGCGGGACGCCGGAGAGAGCCGAAGTGCGGGAGATCGCGGGCATGGGCGTCGAGGCCCGCACCAAAGAGGGCGTCGTCCGCGCCGGTAACGTCAAGCTCATGAAGAGCATCGGCATCGAGGGTCTGAGGGAATATGCCAAATCGGCGGTCTATGTCGCCCTTGACGGCAAATTTCTCGGCACGCTGCTGGTCGCCGACGAACTCAAGCCGGGAGTGCGCGCGGCAATGGACGACCTGCGAGCGGCGGGTGTCTCGCGCCTTGTAATGCTGACGGGCGACAATCTGGCGATCGCGAAGGAGACGGCGGCGGAGGCCGGGATGGACGCCGTTAGCGCGGAGCTGCTGCCGCAGGATAAGACGGCGGAGCTGGAAAGGCTGATGGCGGGCGAAGAGAAGAAGACCGCCTTTGTCGGCGACGGAATCAACGACGCGCCGGTCCTCACTCGCGCCGATATCGGCATCGCGATGGGCGGCATCGGCTCGGACGCGGCGATAGAGGCGGCGGACGTGGTGATTATGACCGACGAGATCGATAAGATCGCGGCGGCCATCAGGATCGCCGTCAAGACGAGGTGGATCGTGTGGGAGAATATCGTGATGGCCCTCGGCTTCAAGATCGCGGTGATGCTGCTGGCGGTTTTTGCCGGCGCCTCCGTCTGGTTCGCGATCTTCGCCGACGTCGGAGTGGCGCTCCTCGCCGTGGCAAACGCGCTGCGGGCCCTCAAAGCGCCTGCGGTGCAAAGCGGCGGTACAAGAGAGCGCGGAATGGGCGCGGAACCCTGCCCCGCGGCATAGGAGGCCGCACAGCTTAAGTAAGATAAAACAGGAGGGAGACGCTTGGGCAAAGCCCACCGTCTCTCTCTGATTTTACCGTAACATCCGGCCTGGCCGCCGGGCAGCGAAGGGCCGGCGAGTACTACCGGCTACGCGGCGTCAGATAATTTCTATATGGCACATCCGCATCGTCTCCAGCGCCGCCTCGTGGCTCGTTCTCGTTACGCCGGCGCAGCAGCGGGGATCGACCTTGAACGTCGCCTCGGGAAAGTTCGCCTTGAGCAGCAGCGCGTTGCTGACGACGCAGATATCGGTACAGAGCCCCACGATATGAAAGGTGATGTCCGCCTCGGAGAGCGGCTCATACCGGGACAGCGCCGCGCGGATGATATCGGGAAGCGCGACGCTGCCGAAGGTCGCCTTCTCGACGGTGGTAACGCCGCCGCGCGAGGCGTAACCGCTGAGTTCGGGAATGATCTCCGCGCCCCATGTTCCTCTGACGCAGTGCGGCACTGGGAGATGGCGTCCCTCGTTCGTCTCCATGTAATTATCCTCGTGGGTGTCTTTCGTGAAGAAAAGACGCTCCGCGCCGTTTTCGGCGATAAACTTGTCCACCGCGGCAGCGACATTCGGCACGATGGCGCGCGCCATATCGCCGCCGAGGCTGCCGCTCACAAAGTCGTTCTGCATATCGACGACGACCATCAGTTCAATTTTTTCGCTCATTCATATCCTCCCTTTCGGCGAACGCAGCCGCCCTTTTTTAGAACATCAGCGCGGCCTCGGTATCCCCTTCTCACAGGGGACGCCGACCTGGCACTTGCCGCAGCCATAACGGACCCTCGCGTGCGGGCCGTGAGGCGGGCGTGTCGAGGCCTTGACAAAGGCGCCGCAGATATCGTGGTCCTTTCCGAGGGCGACGCCCTTCGCCGCGTCTATCGCCTCCGCGGGACAGAGCCTCTGGCAGGCTCCGCACATCGTACAATACTCGTAAGGCGATTCATATTTTCGCGGCGTCGCCGGAATTTCGGCATCGGTGATGAGGCTGCCGAAGCGCCCGGCGATCCCCCTCTCGGTGATAAGCCCCTTCGAGAGGCCGAAGGTACCGAGACCGCAGATATAGGCGGCGTGCCGCTCCGACCAGTTGGAGGCGTAGGGGGCCAGCATCTTGAAACGGGCGTCGGTGGTTGGGAAGACGGCGGCGGCCCCCTCTCTTTCCAGGAAACCTTTGAGGTATTCGCCGAGCGCGGCGATGGCCATCTGTCCCTCGATGCGTGCGTGGAGCCACTCGTCGGAGGGCAGCGCGCGCTCCGCGCGGTTCGTGCTCCTTACGGTCTCCGTAAAGGGGAGAAAGAAGGAGATAACGGAACGCGCCCCCGGGAGCCAGTCGTGCGGCAGCATCGCCTCGGGGTGCAGCACCTCGGCGCGGCGCAGCTCCGCGAAGGCTGGATCATCGGCCGCCGCCGCGCCGAACAGCGGTTCATCGTATATCCGCATCCCCGCTAAATCGGGGCGCAAAGCATCCTCGGCGGCTACATAGTTGACCGCCCCGTCCATAAACTCCGCCGCCGCGGCGGCGATTTTCTCCAGAAGCATCGTCGTTCGTCCCTCCTCAGACACAGGCGGAAGAGCTCCCACCGCCTTGAATATTTATCTGTATCGTTACAATTATAATTCATTTCCCCGCTTTAAAATATTCCAGGGCGAAGTCGATAAAGCGGCGCGCGGCGGCGGGGAGCGTCCGCTTGTTTCTGTAGGCCAGCGCCGTCGTGCGCTCCACCGGCGGGGCGATATGGAGCGCCGAAAGTCTGCGGCTGTCATTTTTAAGGACAAGTTCATAGAGGATGGCGACGCCGAGCCCCTGTTCGACCATCGAGATGACGGTGTAGTCATCGGTGACCTTATAGTGAATATCGGGGGTCAGCCCCCTCCTGCGGAAGGCGTCCAGCGCCACGCTGAAATCTCCCTCATCGAGAAGTATCAGCGGCTCCTTCGAAAGCTCTTCCAGCGTCACACTCCCATTTTGCGCGAGCGGATGCCCCGGCGGCAGCGCCGCGAGCATCTCGTCCTTGCGCAGCGGGATCACCGTCAGCCCCTTCACCTCGTTGTAACAGGTAAAGCCAAAGTCCACGCGCCCGTCGGATATCCACTCCTCAATGCCGCGGTAGTCTCCCTGCAGCAGCTCGAAATGCACGAATGGATATATCTTCCGGAATTCGTTCATGAGCTTCGGCAGCCAGCTGCGGCTCACGCTCGTAAAGGTACCGATCCTGATGTTCCCGCCCATCAGCCCCTGCATTTCGTCGTACTTCATGCGCAGTTCGCGGTGGGCGCTGCATATCGAACGGATATAGGGCAGGTACTGTTCGCCGTCCGCAGAGAGCGCCGCCCCGCCCTTATCGCGCCGCAGCAGCACGGCGGAGAGTTCCTCTTCGAGCGTGTGGACCATCTGGCTGACCGCCGACTGCGTGTAGCCAAGTTCATCCGCGGCCCGCGTAAAACTGCCGCACTCCACCACTTTGACAAAGACTTCATATCTGTTCATTTCGCGCTCCATTTAACATTAGTCTTACTAATATATTTATTATAAAGATTCGTTGGACTGCTTGCAACAAAAGCTGTAAAAATTGAGACAGTGGTGGAAATATGAGACTTCGGGGGGAAAGAAATGTCAAAAAGAGATCTCTATTACTTTTCAAAGGGAATGCGTGACGCGATACCTATCCTGCTGGGATATCTCGCGGTATCTTTTACCCTCGGCATCGGCGCCAAGAACGCCGGACTCAGCCCCTTTCAGGCGCTTCTGAGCGCGTTGACGCAGAACGCCTCCGCGGGACAGTTCGCGGGCTATTCCCTCATCGCCGCGGGAGCTGGCTATCTCGAGGTCGTGATCATGATAGTCGTCGCGAACGCGCGTTACCTGCTGATGTCCTGCGCAATGAGCCAGAAGATCTCCCCTAAGACCCCTCTGCGCCACCGTATGCTGCTCGCGGTGGACATCACGGATGAAATATTCGGCCTCTCGGTAGCGCAGCCAAGACGCCTCAACCCCTTTTACACCTACGGCATGGTCGCCGCGGCGGCCCCCGGCTGGGCCTTCGGCACCTTTTTTGGCGTCATAGTCGGCAACGTCCTGCCGCAGAACATCGTCACCGCGCTGAGCGTAGGGCTGTTCGGCATGTTTATCGCGGTCATCGTGCCGCCGGCGCGCAAGAATTTCGTCATCGCGCTGCTCATCGTCGTCTCGATGGCGGCAAGCTTCGCTTTCTCGCGCCTCTCCTTCATCGAGCTCTCGGCGGGGATGCGCACGATAGTCCTGACGGTCGCCATCTCCGGCGCCGCGGCCTTCCTCTTCCCCCTGAATGAGGAGAGACGGGCAAATGCCGCGTAACGTATATCTTTACCTGCTGATAATGGCGGCGGTAACCTACCTCATCCGCGTGCTTCCGCTCACCGTCATCCGCGGTGAGATAAAAAATAAAAGGGTACGCGCCTTTCTCTATTACGTCCCCTACGTGACGCTCGCCGTGATGACCTTTCCGGCGATAATCGACGCCACCGGCAGTCCGCTGACCGCCGTAGCGGCGCTTATCGCGGCGGTGGGGCTCTCCTGGTTCGGCGGCAGCCTGCTACAGGTCTCAATACTATCCTGCGCCGTAGTATTCATCCTCGACAAATTCGTACCTTAGCTTTTCAGAGGAGGCACCTCCTCTTTCACATATATAGGAAGCGGGCGGAAAATTTTTCCGTCCGCTTTCGCTTTGCCGCCGCGCGGACAGCCACGCCGTCACCGGCGCGAAGAGTCCCTTCTTTACCGCAGAGGGAGATGTTGCTAACATAATCGTCAGGAAAAGACAACGCCGCCAAAAGCGGCAAAAGAATCGAAAAACGCTCAAAAAACAGCAGATAAAAATAGAGACGGGAGGAAAATATCAATGAGATTTGTAACATACAGAAAAGACGGCAAAGAAAAGGCGGGGATCGTGACAAAGAGCGGCATCCTGCCCGTGGCGGCGCTGAAAGAAGCCGCGGGGTTCGCGCCGGAGACGGAGATCTTCGCGCTCATCGAAAAGGAACAGATACCCCAACTTACGAAATGGTACAACGGCGGAGGTCGGGAAGAGGCCAAAAGACTTGCCCAAAAAGAGGCCATCCCATTCGCGGAGGTCGTATACGGCCCGCTGTACCGCAACCCGCCGCGTATCTTCGGCATCGGCCTCAACTACAAAGATCACGCGGGAGACCTCGGTGAAAAGACCCCCGCCGTCTTCCCCGGAAGTTTCTACAAGCCGGCCTCCTGCATCGTCGGGCCGGGAGACGACATCTGTATCCCGGCGCTGCCCGAGGCGCAAAAGACGACGGCGGAGGCGGAGCTCGGCATCATCATCGGCAAAAAATGCAAGTTCATCGAAGAAAAGGACTGGCAGGAATACATCGTCGGCTACACGACGGTCCTTGATATGACGGAGGAGTCGATACTGCGTCTCAATCCGCGCTATCTCACCATCGTCAAGGGATTCGACAGCTTTTTCAGCTTCGGCCCGCAGCTGGTGACACCCGACGAGGTGCCCGACGTCCTCGCTCTCGAGGTGGCAACCGTCCATAACGGCGAGATCCACGCAAAAAACACCGTGGCCAACATGACCTTCCCTCCCTCGAAACTTGTGGCGCTCATATCGCACATGCAGGGCTGGCTGCCGGGCGACATCCTCTCGACCGGTACGCCGCGCGCGGTGCATATCCAGGAGGGCGACCGCGCGGAGTGCCGCATCAGCGGCCCCGGCGGCTTCTCCTTCGAGCCGCTCGTGAACCCCGTGATCGACCTGAAACTCAAAAGATAAACACGCCCCGGGATAGTGCGGCGGCCCTCCTCCGTCCTGCGGCAAATACCTTCACCGGCGGTCGGGCAATTCTCATCGACGGCGGCCTGGCGCGGGCGATATAATAATATGATAGATAAATAAGAGGAGGATGAATAACAATGGGCAAAAAAATAATCGTTCTCAACGGAAGCCCGCGGGCTAACGGGAATACGGCGGCGCTAGCCGCGCGCTTCATAAAGGGCGCGGAGGCGGCGGGACACGAGGTCAGACACTTCGACCTGCAAAAGATGGATATCAAACCCTGCCTTGGCTGCTGCGCGGGAGGCAAAGACCCCAAACACCCCTGCGTGCAGCGCGACGGTATGGATGAGATATATCCAGCCTTCATGGAGGCCGATATCGTGGTGCTGGCCTCGCCGATGTACTTCTGGAGCTTCACGGCGCAGCTCAAAACGGCGATCGACCGCAGCTTCGCGGTGGCCGAACTAGACCCGGATTACAGGCTGCATCATAAGGGATGCGTCATGCTGATGGCGGCGGGGGGAGACAGCGAGCCGAACTTCGCGCCGGTAAAGGACTTCTACGCGAGCCTGCTCGGACATCTGGGCTGGAAAGATCTCGGCATGATACTGGCCGGCGGCGTTATGGCCCCCGGCGACATCGCGGGACACCCCGCGCTCGAAGAGGCCGAAGTACTGGGAGCCTCGATAAAATAACCGACCGGCGGCGGGGCCTCCAGAAGGAGATCCCCGCCGCCTCCCGCCTCTCTGCCGCGTAAGCCGCCTGTCAGACTACGGTCAGGCCGAGGAGCTTCGCGAGCTCCACCGCCTGCGCCGCCGTCACCTTCGCGCCGCGCAGCTCGTAGAGGGTATCGGAGAGGGAAATGCCGTCGATAATGCAGTCCGAGAGGTCTATCCCCTTGAGAGGGCTTTTGAAAAACTCGGCCGCCGTGAGGTCCGTCCCACGGAACCGCGCGCGCCGGAACTTGACGTCGGAGAGAACCGCCTCCCTCAAAGAAGAGGCTTCGACCTTGCAGCCGTCCCAGAGCGTCTCGCCGAAGTTCGCATACCGAAAATTAGATCCCGTGATCGAGACTTCCTTAAAGAGGGCGCGCGTGAAAACGCTCCCCACGGCCTTTGAATCGCGAAAAGAAGACTTACGCCAGAAACTGTCCCGGAAGCGGCAGTTCGAAATATCCGAGTTTTCAAACGAGACGGAGTTGAAGCGCGCCGCGTTAAATTCGCAGCGGATAAAGCGGCACTTAACAAAGCGCACGGAGTCAAAACGGAGCGCCGAAAGATCAAGCTCCGCAACCTCCTCGTTCTCAAAGAGGGCCTCCTCTACCGGCATATCCCCCGCGAGCGCGGCGGCGATCATCTCTGACAGCATCATACATATCCTCCCCGCCGCCTTGGCGGCAAGAGAAGGATAGCATAACAAAAAGCTCCCGTGAACAGGTCGATTTTCGCCTCCCGCATAACAAAAAACGCGCGGCGTCTCCGGCCTCTTACTGAGCCGTTTATCTGTATCTTCATTGATGCGGCGGCCGGCGGTTCAGGGTATAAATCAGATGATGCGCGGCCGCATCGCTGTACAGGGGGGCTAACATGATAAAACTGCCGAAGATAAAGCTAATGGACTTCACCGATCCCTCGGAATCATTCCTGCTCGCGGTCATCCTCGCGGCGGCGGGCGGTTTTCTTGACGGATACACCTATATCGGGCGCGGCAATGTCTTCGCCAATACGCAGACCGGCAACCTGATCCTGCTTGGCGTGAACATGGCGCGCGGCAGGCTGGCCGCCTCTATCAGCTATATCGTGCCGGTGACGGCCTTTCTGCTGGGCACCTATATAACGGAGAAGATCCGTATCCGTTACGGAGGACTGAAACACCTCGGATGGCGGCAGATCGTGGTCGCCCTTGAGGCGCTGGTGCTGATATTGATCTCCTTCATGCCGCACTACAGCGACAACGTCGCGAACGCGATGGTCTCTTTCGCCTGCGCGATGCAGTTCGACGCCTTCCGCACGATGAACGGGGTGCCCTTTTCTTCGACGCTCTCGATGACGAACATGCGCGGCGCGATCGAATACATGACGAATTACCGGGAGGACTGCGACACGGAAAAAATCTCACGCAGCTTTGAATATCTCATCACGGTGCTCGTCTTCACCCTCTCCGTTTTCATCGGCTCACGGCTCACCTACAAATACGACGACAGCGCGGTGCTCTTTCCGGCCTCCATGCTGCTCTTCGGAGCGCTCATCATGTTCCTTAAGAAAAGAGACAAAACGGCTCCGGCATAACCGGAGCCGCTTAAGCCTTTTATTGTCCGCTGACGGCGGATGAGGTGCTACGCCGTGCCGCGCCCTTCCTGCGCGTTGAGATACTTTGCCTGATACTCCTCAAGCGGTATCGGGCGGCTGAAATGGAATCCCTGCAGCCCGTCGCAGCCGATCTCAAGCAGTGCGTTAAGCTGCCGTTCATTCTCAACTCCCTCGGCGATCACGCGTATATTCATCTTCCTGCAGATATCCGAGATGGCCTTCAGCACGGCAAAGGCCGTGGGGTTGTCAGGCAGGTCACGCACCAGGCAGCGGTCGATCTTCAGCACGTCGAAACAGGAGGCGGCAAAGAGCGAAAGGTTCGCATAACGCGCCCCGAAATCGTCTATCGAGATCCGAAAACCAGCCTCTTTCACCCTCTTAACTATATCGAGAAAATTCTTTTCATCGTCTAGCTCCACCGTTTCGGTGACCTCTATCTCGAGAAGCTCCTTCGGCACCTTCCACTGCCGCCACGCCTCCTCAAGCCGCTCGACAAAATCGGTCTCCGAGATCGTTGCGCGGGAGAAATTGACGGAAATCGGCAGCACCTTTTTCCCCAAATCCAGCCATTGGCGGATCTTGCGGCATACGAAGCCGAATACCCAAAAGTCCAGCATCCATATCAGCCTGTTGTTCTCCAGCAGAGAGATAAACTGGTCCGGAGCTATCAGCGCTCCCTCCGAAGAGAGATAGCGCGTCAGCGCCTCCGCCCCTATCGGCTTATGATCCGCCACCGATACCTTCGGCTGGAAATATACGAGAAAGCGGCCGTCGTCAAGCTGGCACCGCAGAGCCTCGGGATCTCCGAGGCCGATAACCTCGTCGCTGCAGGCGCGGTAGCGCTTTGTGGCCGCTTTGCTGCGGTAAAATTGTTTCTTGTCGAGATACATCTGCTCGTCGGCCTCGGTCAGCAGGCTTTGTATGTCGCAGCCCCCGGAGGCCCAGCGCCATCCCATCGAAAAACTCCGCATGCCGTCCTCGTCCCGGCCGATCTTCGCTTTGAGTTTGGCTACCAGGCTGCTGAAATATTCCTCGCTCAAATTTGGCGAGAGCACGACAAACTCGTCTCCGCCTATGCGGTATGTGCTGTTTCCCTTTTCACGAAAGACGGATTCCACAGTCTTCGCCGTCTTGACCAGCGCCAAGTCTCCCGCCGCGTGTCCGTACTCATCGTTGCATTTTTTAAGGCCGTTGACGTCGACATAGACTATCCCCAGCGATTTGAAGCCATTTTTAGAGAGGCTTTCCACATCGCGGATGAAGGCGTTCCTGTTATAGAGCCCCGTCAGCATGTCGTTATAACTGAGCTCCTCCAGGCGCCGCTGATAGAGGCGGCGCTGCATGGTGCCGGTGATAAAGTTGGCGAGGGTGATGAGCAGCGGCGAAATATGCAGGATGCGCGCCGCCGGGGGATTATCCACGCCGAGATAGCCGACAAGGCGGCCGTCGGCCGCCAGCGGAGCCGCGATAAGGCTCCTGATATTCTGCGCGCGCAGTATCTCATATTCGTCCCGGCGGGTCTCGCGCAGCTCTTCGATGTCCGTTATTACTAAACACTGTCCGGCGTCGAAACTCTCTCTCCAGAATGATATCAAACTTATCGGCAGCCCCTGGAGATTGTCTATCTGCGGGGAGACGCCGGGGGCGCACCACTCATAGGTATTGTCAATGAACTTGTCCCTGATCTCAAAGATATAGGTCCTCTCCGCCGCCAGAAAGAGGCCGACATTTTCAAGCACCTTGCTGACGGCATCACCGTGGCTTTCCGCCTCCGTAAGGACCTTGACACAGTTCAGCACCGCGACCTCGGCGTCAAGCGCGTTCTTCAGCGTATCCTTCTGATTTTCCTTTTCCGTTATGTCAATGGCGATCTCCAGACGCGCCTCGCGCCCATTCCAGGAAATCAGCTTGTCCTTCAGAAGATAATGACGCGAAAGCTTCCGGTTAAATATCTCCCATGTATAGAATTTATCGTGGCAAAGCTTGGAATTTGTGCAGAAACCGCACGGAGAGCTCCTGCCCTGCAGCACCTCATAGCACTTGCGTCCGCTGACGTCAGAGCCGACTCCGAAAAGTGTCTTTGCCGACTCATTGATAAAAATCATCTCGTATGTATTTACATCAGAGATATAAACCAGCTCAGAGAGCTCGTTAAGCAGTGCGAACATATTAAAATTCACGGCGTTCATATCAGCCCGACAGCAGCGTAAAACGGATAACCAGGAGTCATATCGGCAAAGTCTCCTCTTCTCAAGTCAAATACACAATAAAAAGACTCGGGAACATTTACTCTCCATGTTGCCAGAGCCTAAGTATATCCGAATCGATATTCTGCAAAAGATAGCATGAAAGCATGTTCTGTTCAAGTACCTTAATTTAAAAAACACAGTGTGCCTCCTGCCGCCGCCCCGATAATTTCCGAAACTTTGAATTTTACCTTTCACATTTCGCGCCAGGTGTGCAGACTTCCTAATAGTTTCGTACTCAGCCATAGTGTATAATCAATGACGTAAAATAAAAAGGGCGATGGAGTTCGCCCGAATTTCGCTGCTGCGGTAATGACTCCTGTCCAAACGGCAGGAGTCTATTATTTTGCCTGTATACGCGGAGCACGAGGGGAGAATCTTTATGGATGGCGTTATATTTGTCGGGCTGGGCGGCTTTCTCGGCGCATCGCTGCGCTATCTTCTCGGAATGGCGGTAACGGCCGGGAGCGTCATTCCGGCGGCGACTCCGGCGATAAATATCTTCGGTTCGTTTCTCATCGGCGTGCTGAGCCTCGTCTCGGAGAGACACGGGCTCTCGCGGCACTCGGTGATATTGATGCTGCAGACGGGCTTCTGCGGCGGTTTTACCACCTTTTCGACCTTCTCGCTTGAGACCTTCGCCCTCATCTCTCAGGGAAAGGTGGCTCATGCCGTGCTCTACAGCATACTCAGCGTCGTCTGCTGCCTTCTCTCCGTCTTCGCGGGGCGCGCGCTCGCGGCGCTCTGCCTCTAAAGGCCAAAGACGAGGCCGATAAAATTCCGGAGGAGCTTCGCGCCGTAGAAAAAGACCACCGCGCCGCATACCAGGTTTATCACCCGCAGGGTCCTGTCGGTGAACTTGGCGCTGAAGAGCGAGAGCGCGGCGGAGAGGCCGAAAAACCAGAGCGCCGAGGCGGCGGCGACACCAAATACAAAGGAGTTGGCCCCCGCCGGTGAAAGAGAGGCTTTGAAGGCCCCCAGCATCATCGTGCCGTCGATGAGCGCCTGCGGGTTGAACCAGGTCACGACGCAGGCGGTGCTGGCGACACGCCACAGCGGCATATCGACGTCCGTTTTCTTCAGCGAATCCTTCGCCCTCATGAGCCCGACGCCTATATACATGACGATGAGGCTGCCGGCAAGCAGCACCAGCCTCTCAAGCAGCGGCGAGCGCTCCATCACCGCGCCGATGCCGTAGAAACAGGCGAGCGCCAGCGTCACGTCAAAGAAAATCACGATAAGCGCCGTGAGGAACACACGCCCCTTTTCCCGCGTCAGCGCGGTATTTATCACAAAAAGATTCTGCAGGCCGATCGGCGCGACATAGGCAAGCCCCATCGTCAGCCCCTGAAGAAAAAATTCCAAAGCTCGTCACCTCTCATGGAAAATCACAGAGCGTCACGCCCCGAACAGACGGCCTAAAATTGTACATGAAAGGGGCCGCGCCAGCAAGACGGCGGGGCAGTACGCCGGCGCAAACGTGCCGTTCATGGAGAGAGAAGATAAATAGCGGTTTAGTAAAGATTTTGGCGCCCTCTCTGAGGGAGCTCCCCGCGAAGCGGGGTGAGGGAGAGTTGACCTTCGGTTCTCCCGCGGCTTTTGCCGCGGGCTCTGTTCGGCGCGGTTTCCGCGCCAAACAGAGCAACACTCCCTCAGTCTCGGCGAAAAACATCGCCGAGCCAGCTCCCTCACATGAACAGCATCCCGAAAATCGGACAGCCAAATAAAGCCCTTGGATTATAATAAAACTAAATACATATAAAGGGGGCTCTTCTATGCGTAAACGTAAAACGGAAGAAAGAATAAGAGCAATTGAGATGCACAAACAGGGAATTCCACGAAGGCGGATTGCTGAAGAACTTGGTGTTAGTCCTGATTCTGTTAAAACATGGATATCTTTATATAAGAGCGGACAGAAGGACTTACTGGATGATACAAGGAAAAAAAGAACCTACAGCAAGGCTGTAAAACTTGAAGCTGTTTCGGCTCATTTAGAAGAGGGACGTACTATGGTAGATGTTACCTCATCTTTTAACATTTCAAGTCCCTCTCTTTTAAGACGATGGTGTAAGGAATTTATCGAACAAGGGGATATTTCTAGTTCAAAACAAGACTGTCCAGATAAGAAATTGGAAGTTACAAATAGCATAGAAAAGATTAAAGAGCTGGAAATGCAGGTCGACGTATTAAAAAAAGCCTTAGAGCTGCAAAGGTGGTGATAGAAAGAAATATTAAATACAGAATCATTTTTGAATTTTCAACAAAACATTCTGTCTGTGGAATGTGTAGATTTTTGTCCGTATCACGCTCTGCATACTACAGTTGGCTAAAGCGGCGTGGAATGGAAGATAAAGACGGTCCTCTCATAGAAGCAATAAGAACGGGACAGGATATCAACAAAAACACTTATGGGTACAGGCGAATGACTCTGTGGCTCAACAACTTCATTGGCATTCATGTAAACAATAAGAGGGTAAGGCGTGTTATGAAAAAAGCGGGACTTCAAGCGGAAATAAGAAAAAAGAAAAAGTTTAAAGTGATGTCAGGAAATATCCACAGCTATGAGAATATCCTGAACAGAGAATTTCGTTCCGACAGACCAAACCAGAAACTGGTTACTGATATCACATATATACGAACAAAAAAGGGTAATATATTCCTCTCCATGATAAAAGATCTCTTTGATAATTCCATACAGGGATATCAAATCAGCCGTAATAATAATATTAAGTTAGTAACCGATACATTGAAGAAAGCATTTGAAAATAATAATAAGGTGGTCGCTGATGGACCAATCCTCCACAGCGACCAGGGGTTTCAATATACAAGCCATGCATATTTCAACCTGACACAAAGATACGGACTCAAGGTCTCGATGTCAAGGAAAGGAAATTGTTTGGATAATGCATGTGCAGAAAACTTCTTTAGTCACATTAAATCAGAGCTCGTCAACAGAGTAAAATGGGAGAACTATGAGGAGGCTAAAGATGCCATAGACGAATATATAAGGTATTATAATAACGACAGGATACAGATAAAATGAGCCTATGAAACAAACTCTGTAAATAAAGAAATCGCCCAAAAAGGCCTTCTGTGATAAATTAAAATTACTTACAGGAGGCCTTTAAAATGGCAAAAGATAAGAAGATTACTCACAAAGTTCAGATGACAGACGGGAAAAGAGATATCATCAGATACCTACTTCAGGAATACGATATCAAATCTGCAAAGGATATCCAGGATGCGCTGAAAGATCTTCTGGGGGGTACGATTAAAGAGATGATGGAGACTGAGATGGACGAACATCTCGGTTATAAGAAATCTCAGCGTTCAGAAGGCAGCGACTACCGCAACGGATACAAACAAAAGCATGTAAACTCAAGTTTTGGAGAGTTTTGCATAGACGTTCCTCAGGACAGGGAATCCAGCTTCGATCCTAAGATAGTAAGAAAGCGACAAAAAGATATTTCCGAGATAGACCAGAAAATAATATCTATGTACGCTAAAGGAATGACTACCCGTCAGATATCGGCAACGATACAGGATATTTACGGGTTCGACGTTTCAGAAGGCTTCATATCGGATGTGACTGACAAGATAATGCCGCAGATCGAAGAATGGCAGAACAGGGCACTCTCCGAAGTCTATCCCATTGTTTTTATAGATGCGATTCATTATTCTGTCAGGGAAGATAACGCTGTAAAGAAGCTCGCAGCCTATGTAATACTTGGAATCAACAGCAACGGTATAAAAGAAGTGCTTTGTCTGCAGGTGGGAGAAAATGAAAGCGCCAAATACTGGCTGACAGTCCTGAATTCCCTGAAGAACCGTGGTGTAAAGGATATCTTCATTCTCTGTGCAGACGGCCTTAGCGGAATGCGCGAAGCAGTAGAAAGTGCGTTCCCGCAGACTGAATACCAGCGCTGCCTTATACATCAGGTCAGGAGCACTATGAAATATGTGGTTGAAAAAGACCGCAAAGAATTTGCCGCAGACCTAAAAACAATATATCAAGCTCCCGACGAGTCCCATGCGCTGGAAGCGAGGGAGCATGTTGCTGAGAAGTGGGGATTAAAATATGCAAATGCAGTGAAGGGGTGGGAGCGCAACTGGGATACGATCTCTCCGATATTTAAATTTTCTTGCCAGGTAAGAAAGGTCATTTACACGACAAACGCGATAGAAAGCCTTAATTCCACCTATCGCAGGCTCAACAGCCAAAGAAGCGTATTCCCCAGCGCAGGCGCCCTTCTGAAAGCCTTATATCTTGCTACTTTTGAAGCAACCAAGAAATGGAGTATGCCAGTTAGGAACTGGCGCAGTATCCTTGGTGAACTAGCTGTAATGTATGAAGGACGGATGCCTGAATAGGCTAAGAATAATAAAAAGCGGCCAGTGTTTGTATTGACACTGGCCACTTAATAGGTTGATAATTTTGTTATACAGGGATCGTTATTAGCCCTAGTTGTATTGGATTTCTCACAGAAGGTCCATATTTACAGAGTTTTTTTCACACGCCCGATAAATGAAAAAGGCTCCGATGCAATATCGAAGTCTCTTTATTGAATAAATTTTTGATACCCTTGGGAGCTTTTATAGCGTTGTCCGGTTTGCGGGACTCTGTTCAACAGAGGGCGCCTTTAAGGGCAAAACCAAAAGATAAATCACTATTTATCTCTTTTCCCACTCGTAAGAAATCGGCGTTTATACGCGCCGCTCTATGGGCCCGCCTCCGCGCGCTTTTCATAAAGGACGCGTTGGGCGGGACCTAATTGCCCCCTTCGTGGAAACTCGCAGAAATGGCCGTTATGATCCCCTTGTTACTGTCTCTTTTCATTCTTTGCTGCTTCTCAATGATATACCGTCTCTTGGAAATGCTTCCCTTCGCGCAGTCAGAAGGTTACTTCATGTTAGTTACCCGTTCTCTTTGGAAAAACGGCGGGCCGAAGCGGAAGCATTTCGCCAAGACGGTTCCCTGGGAGGAATTTGTGCGTCATCATCTGACCGCTAATGTTCAGATATCCCTACTTCGCCGCCACCCCCTCTCTTTGAGCGCGTATTTTTTCGCGGGCCGTTTTTCCCGTCTGAAATTTCTGCCGCACGGCTCTTTTCATCGCCGTGAAAAGAGACTACATATTAGAGTCAGCTGTAAGTCAAGTTATTTTCTAAAATTTTCATAAGAAACTTTCAGCGTGCCGCCCGCCGGCATGGTCTATAATCAATAAACATCAGCTACATTTAACGCAGGTCTATATATATAAAAAGCCCTTATCCGGCGAAAACAACCCGCAGCATATAAGATCAAGCGGCTGAGGGACCTCAGCGAAGACACAAAATACGCGACACGAAAGTAGACGCAAATAAAATGATAAGATTTAACGCAGCTCAGACTGCAATAAAGCCCCTCTCTGCGCAGACCGCGGAGAGGGGCACATTTCACATCAATCAGCGGCAGCTCTTAATTTTTGCCTTTATATTGCCGGTACTGCTCGTCGGTGACCTTCTCCATCCAATTGACGACCTTTCCGTCCCGTTCTTCGCAAACCGACAGATGCGTCATTGAGGTTTTAGGTGCCGCGCCGTGCCAGTGTTTTACTCCCACGGGACACTGTATAACGTCGCCCGGATGTACCTCAACGATCGGACCGCCCCATTCCTGTGTCAGCCCGATACCGGAGGTGACGACAAGCGTTTGCCCAACCGTGTGGGTGTGCCAGTTTGAACGCGCTCCGGGCTCAAAAGTTACGTAGGCTCCGGAAAACTTCGCAGGAGACTGGGCAGGAAAGAGATTGTCTATACGTACCCTGCCGGTAAATATCTCCGCGCCGCCCTCCGCCGACGGATATGCGCCTACACGAATGATATTCTGCTTCGCCGCATTTTCCGCCGCAGACGCGCCCTCTATGGAGAAGGAGAGAAATAGAACCGCCACCGCAGCGATCATAAAAAATTTTTGCATTTTTGCATTCTTCATTATATTGCCTCCTGATTGAAATACTTGCCCAGCCATTATTGAAACCAATGCCGGAAGGATAGGTATTTGAGTGTGCCACAGGCTGATAGTCCAACAAGATATTGAAATCATTTTAGAGCCGGCAGCCCGTAAACATCAGCGGTCCAACTCAATTTTATCGTGAAGCTATGCTCATCGTATCTCTTCGACGCGCACCCCCTCTCCCATCACCGTGATCGCCTCCGCCCCGGATACAAATCGCCCTACCGGCACAAGGCCGCCGGAGCTGTGGTGGTCTTTGTAAAATATCGCGATGTTGCCCCACGGCGCATAGACCGTCATCTCGCCCGCCTTTGGCGCGTAACTGTCCGGCATCCCTTCGGCAGACAGCTTTTCAGGCGGGTAGGCAATCCTCTCCTTACCTCCGTAATCCTCAAAATCAAGCGTCAGCGGCAACATCTTAACAAGGCTGGCCGCCGCCGCATTGTCATAAAGTTCGACGATAGCCTCTCTTCCCGCGAAGATCAACCTTATCCGCCGTGGAGAGGCCTCCGCTCCCGGTGTGGCAGCCAGAAACGCTGCGGCACAGAGAAGCGCAAGTAATTTTTTCACTATATTCCACATCTCCTTCAATAGTTTTCTGGATGTCGGGCCAAGAGTAGAACCGACGACGTCATTGCAGATCAGGATACATGTTGAAGTGAACTCCAAGTCAAGCGTGCGTGCAAAACTTCCCACGGCGAAGTCGCGCAATCCCCGCTTTTCCCTGCCGCAAAAGCTAAAGAGAGAATCGGGCTCTTTGTTATAATACATAAACAGCTTAGAACAGGGCAATAGAACGAAATAGATACGGGGGTGCGGATGGTGGAGGTCAGAGTTCTGCGGTATTTCCTGACCGTAGTCAGGGAGGAAAGTATCACAAAGGCGGCGGAGATGCTGCATATCACACAGCCTACGCTCTCACGCCAGCTGGCCCAGTTTGAGGAGGAGGTCGGCGTCAGGCTCTTCCACCGCGGCACGCGCAGGATCGTGCTGACAAACGAGGGGATGCTGCTGCGCCGCCGCGCGGAAGAGATTGTCGATCTCATCGACAAGACGGAGAGGGAGCTTCTCGAACAGGACGAGCTCGTCGACGGCACCGTAACCATCGGCGCGGGCGAACTGGCGTCGGTACAGACACTGGCGGAGCTGATAAAATCGGCAAAAATCAGGTATCCTCTGATGCGCTATGAGCTCCTCACCGCGAGCGCCGACCTCACAAAGGAGCGCATGGACAGGGGGCTTACGGATATCGGCCTGCTGCTGGAGCCGATAGATATTGAAAAGTATGAGTTCGTCCGCCTGAAGGTAAAGGAGCGGTGGGCGGTAATCATGCGGCCCGACGACCCTCTCGCGTCACAAGAATATGTGCGCCGCGAAGATCTTTTGGACGCCCCGCTCATCTTTCCGATGAGGGGAAACGTGCAGAGCGAACTTTTCAACTGGTTCGGCCCCTCGTTCGACAGGAGAAATATCGTCGTGACAAGCAGCATGAGCACCAACGCCTCGATAATGGTGGAAAAGGGCATCGGCCGCTCCGTCACTATCGAGGGCGGACGCCCCTATCTTGACCGGAGCAGGCTCGTCTGCCTGCCGCTCTTTCCCGAGCTGCGGGCAACCTCCGTGCTGGCCTGGAAACGCGGGCAGCCATTCAGCCTCGCGGCGGCCAAGTTTATCGAACACATCAAAAAGACTCTCGCCTGATCTGCCTCTGCGGCCATATGCAGACGCCATTTTAAATGCCTTTCAGGCATGATTAAGCCATAAAACATAAGCATTAGACATACACGCGATAAAAATTTATAGTGTAAACGCAGCCGGGAAGGACAGGAAATTTTTCCAAGCCGCGGCGTTTACACTATTTTTTATCGTCAAAGAAGGGTTTGGATGACTATCGACGAAGTTTGCCGCTCCTTTCATATAGATAAGGAAAGGCTGCAGGCCTACGAGCGGGGCGGACTGCTGAATTGCGGGAAAGATGAGGACGGCAGCCCCGATTACGGAGAGGGCGAACTGCGGCGTCTCGGCATGATCCACTCCCTGCTCAACGCGGGGCTCGAAACAACGACACTGGAACAAAACCCTGTGCTTCTCGACGAGGAGGGAAACTGCGGCGAACGCGTCAGGATTTTGAAACGGCAGCGCTGCCGCCTGCTGGAGGATATTCACGCCAGACAGCGGGCGCTGGATTCCCTGGATTATTTGATAAGAGAGATTAAAAAAGAGGGCGCGCAAAGATAGCGCGCGCGAAACGGTCAAAAGGAGAGGAGAAAAATGACAATCAGCGAAGCGGCGGAGAGAACCGGGCTTTCGGCGGACACCCTCAGGTATTACGAGCGCATAGGGCTCATACCGCCGGTACCTAGAACGGAGAGCGGACTGCGCGCCTACGGCGGCGAGACGATCGAATGGATAAATTTCATCCAGCAGTTTAAGGAGATCGGCATGCCGCTTGAGGCGATCCTGAATTACGTGAAGCTGGCGATGCTCGGCAGCGGCACCAGGCAGGAGCGTAAGGTCATCCTGCTGGAGACGCGCCGCAGCCTCATGACGAAGATCGACCGTCTCTGCAGCTGTCTCAAACAGGCCGATTACCAGCTCGAACATTATGACAGCCTGCTGCTGCCGGAGACGGAGAGTACCGTTAAACGCTGGCGCCAGCCGGAGGGCGCGGAGGAAGACCGCGCCGTCTGAGAAGGCCGCGGCAGGACGGAGCGGCGTCTGTCCCATAAGAACAGAGCGTAAAGACGCCTCTCCGCCGCTCACGGCCTCTTAAGCTACATGGAATAATAGAGGCAAAGCCAAGAAAAAAATAGAGATCATGCCCTTCTGTCCGGCCAGGGCCGACGACCGCCTCAACAACCGCGCAGGAACAGGGCAAGCGCATCGATGAAAGACCAAGGGAAGGCAAATCTGGCCGGAAGAGAAATAACAGTTTAGCTTTTGACTTTGCCCTTACAGCCTCCCTCTCTGAGGCGGCCAGGGAGCCAAATCAGAGTTCTTCTGATTTGTGCGATTCGGCTGGTAGTTACATCAGAGGTGTCGGCCGCCTGTTTTTGGCGGCTGACGGAAGGAGTGTTGCTCTGTATGGCGCGGGAGAACATAAGGGCAACTCTCCCTCAGTCTCGGCGAAAAACATCGCCGAGCCAGCTCCCTCTGAGAGGGCGCCTTTAAGGGCAAAGTCAAAAGCTAAATAAACCGTAATTTCTTGTCTATCTCCATTCTTGATACGTTTACCCCGCGCGCAGGCAGCCGCCGTTTGACTTAGAGAAGACTCTAACGTGTAACATGGCCGCAGAACGGGAATCCGTGCGAGGCAGAGGGGACGGACAGGGGCATGAAGCAGGAAATTATCTATTTCAGTTATTATTTTGCAACGCTCTTTAAGGAGATCGCCCCCTTCTGGGCGTTCGGCATTCTTCTCGGTTCGCTGATTTCGGTCTTCGCGAAAGAGCGGATACACGGGCTGCTCGGCGCGATGCAGGGCGCGCGTTTCGGAGCCTTCGGCGTGATACCGGCAAGCATTCTCGGCATCGTCTCGCCGCTCTGCATGTACGGGACCATACCGATCGCCGCCTCGCTATCGGAGAAGGGGCTGAAGGACGACTGGCTCGCGGCCTTCATGATGAGCTCTATCCTGCTCAACCCGCAGCTGATGATCTACAGCGCGGCGCTCGGTAAAGGGGCGCTCGCCGTCAGGACGCTCTCCGCCTTCCTCTGCGGCGCGGCGGCGGGGCTCTGTGTGAGATATCTGTCCCGCGGCGGGAATTTTTTCAGCTTCTCCGGCCTCCAGGAGGCGGAGAACCGTGATACAGACCCCCATATGGCAATGCGCCTTTTGAAAAATATCCTGCGGAATATCAAGGCCACCGGCCCCTATTTCCTCGCGGGTATTTTTCTCGCGGCGCTGTTTATGCGCCTCGTCCCTCCGACCGCAGTCGCGTGGCTCTTCGGCGGCGACAGCGGCTTCGGCGTCCTTGTGGCGGCGACGGCGGGCGTCCCGCTTTACGCCTGCGGCGGCGGCACCATCCCGCTGCTGGCGGAATGGATGCAGAGCGGCATGGGGCTCGGCGCGGCGGCGGCCTTCATGATAACCGGCCCCGCTACGAAGGTGACGAACCTCGGCGCGCTCAAGATCGTGCTCGGCATGAGAAATTTCCTCCTGTATCTGCTTTTTATAATGGTATTCGCGGCCCTCACCGGCCTTGTCACCGACTTTTTGGTATAGATTGGGAACTCACCTCATAAAGAGAGACCGGCGGAAGCGTACAGCCCCGCCGGTCTCTCTTTTTATTAAACCACCGCTCCGCCTCCGTGGAATGAGAGACGCGGAGCGAATTTTTTTGTTATATTTCCGCCTCTCCGATCATCGCCCGCACGCAGTTTGCCCAGGCGAAGTCTTTTTTGCCCATGCCGTAGCCGATTTTCGAGACCTTTATCACCGGCAGCGGCGCGAAGTCATCGGCAAAATATTTGAGCAGCGCCGCCCCCGTGGGGGTGCAGAGCTCGCCGCGCACCGCGCCGCCGTAGATGGGGACGCCGCGCAGTATCTCCGCCGCCGCTGGCGCGGGGACGGGAAGCACGCCGTGCGCGCAGTGGACGTGTCCGCTTCCGACGTGGACGGGAGAGGCGATTATCCGCTCCGGCGCGAGTTCGTGCAGCAGCAGGCAGACGCCGGTGATGTCGGCGGCGGCGTCCATCGCCCCCACCTCATGGAAATGGACCTCGGAGACCGGCCTGCCGTGTACCTTCGCCTCCGCCTCCGCGATCAGCGCGTAGACGGCGAGCGCGTCGGCGCGTACCTTTTCCGGCAGGTCGAGGTGCGAGAGGATGTGCTCTATTTCGCGCATCCCGGCGTGGCTGTGGCCCTCGTGACTGTGATGCGCCTCTCCGTGCCCATGTCCGTGCCCGTGTTCGTGCGGGTGGGGATGGCTGTGGGTATGTTCGTGCCCATGCGCCTCTTCGTGGCAATGGCGGTGTTCATGGCCATGAGGCGTCCCCGCCTCCACGCTCTCCTCCTCTTCGCCGTTTACGGCGACGGAGACGTGCGTTCCCGTGATGCCGCATTTGACGCAGGGGGCGGCGGTTACCGCCACGCCCGGAAGCGCGAGCCCGTTCATCTTCTCAAGGAAGGCGGCGGGGTCCGGATGGAGCTCCAGCAGCGCCGCCGTCAGCATGTCGCCCGCGGCTCCCATGCTGCAGTCAAGGTATAAGGTCTTCATTTTATTTCACTCCTATGTGGTTTATCATGCTGGCAAGATAGGCCGCTCCGAAACCGTTGTCTATGTTGACGACGCTGACGCCGCTGGCGCAGGAATTGAGCATCGAGAGCAGCGCCGAGAGGCCGCCGAATGAGGCCCCGTAGCCGATACTCGTCGGTACGGCGATGACGGGACAGTCGGCGAGGCCGCCGATGACGGAGGCGAGCGCCCCCTCCATACCCGCGATCGCGACGATGGCGGAGGCCGTCATCACGTCGTCGGTGTGTGAGAGCAGGCGGTGCAGCCCCGCGACGCCGACGTCGTAGAGGCGCGTCACCTCGTTCCCGAGCGCCTCCGCCGTGAGCGCCGCCTCTTCGGCGACGGGCATGTCGCTGGTGCCGCCGGTGGCGATCACTATTTTGCCGCGTCCGTCCGGCTCCGGCATCTCGCCCGCGATGCCGACGCGCCCCATTTCGTGATAGGCGAGCGGCACCGCTTTTTCGACGACGGCGGCGGCCTCGGCGCTCATCCGCGTGATGAGCACGGTCCGCTGTCCCTCTTCAAGCATCGCGGCGGCGATGTCGGCGATCTGCCGCGGCGTCTTTCCCGCGCCGTAGATTACCTCCGCCACACCCTGACGCAGCGCGCGGTGGCTGTCGAGCTTCGCGAAACCAAGATCGCGGAAGGGGCCGCCCTTAAGTTTCATCATCACCTCGTCGACGCTCGCCGCGCCGGAGGAGAGCCTTTCAAGCAATTCTCTGAGCTCTTTTTTCTCCATTTTTATCTCGTCTCCATATCAAGAAGAATGGTATCAAAATACTTTTTCAGCCTCGCGAGAATATCCCCGCGCCTTTCCAGCGCCGCCGCCATCTGAGCGGCGGGGAGCTGGATACGCGCCGCCTCGTGAAAGAGGCGCACGCGGAAGTCTGTGAAGCCGAGGGCGAACAGTTCGCTCTCCGCCCCCTCCACACGCTGCAGCAGCTCTCTTTCGATGGGCCGTCCCGTGGGGACGCGCGTCGCGAGGCAGGCGTAGGCCGGTTTGTTCCAGGTGAATAGCCCCGCCTCCTTCGAGCGCGCGCGTATCTCCGCCTTCGTAAGGCCGCACTCGCGCAGCGGCGAGCGGACGCAGAGTTCGCCTAGCGCGCGCATTCCCGGACGGTCACCCGCGTCGTCGGAGGCGTTGGTGCCGTCGATGATGAGGGAGAGGCCGTCGTTCGCCGCCCGCTCGCGCAGCAGCAGGCCGAAGAGTTTTTTCTTGCAGTGGTAGCAGCGGTCGGCGGGATTCGCGGCGACGAGCCCGTCGTCCAGGATGTCGTATTCGATGACGGTCAGCTCCGTGCCCAGCTCTTTCGTAAGGCGCAGCGCGTCGTCTAGTTCAAAACGCGGCTGGAAGGGCGTCTTGACGTAGTAGGGACGCACCTCCGCACCGCATTGCAGCGCCTCGTAAAGAAGATAAGCGGAGTCCGTGCCTCCGGAGAAGGCCAGGGCGGCGCGTGGGTTTTCGCGGAAGAAATCGCTGAGTTCCATTATGAAACGCTCCTTTTGCCGTTTCCTGACGGGCAGGGCTGCGGCCCCGCGGAGATGGCTTCGACGCCGCATTCATCCATGAGCGGCCCGTTATAGAACAGTTCGCGCGAGGGGCCGTCGGCGAAGAGTCTGCCGCCTTTGAGCAGTATCGAGCGTTCGCAGACCTCTTCGGCGAAGGTCAGGTCGTGCGTGGCGATAAGTTTGGTGTGAGGCAGGGCCTTAAGCACGTTTATCAGGTTGCGCCGCGCCCGCGGGTCAAGGAAGGCGGTCGGCTCGTCAAAGAGCATCACCGCGGGCTCCATCGCGAGCACCGTCGCGAGCGCCGCCATGCGCTTTTCGCCGCCGGAGACCTTGAGCGCCGTCTTGCCGCGCAGATGTTCGATATGCAGCAGGGCGAGGCTTTGGTCCACGCGCCGCGCCACCTCCTCCTCGGAGAGCCCCATATTGCGCGGGCCGAAGGCGATATCGTCGTAGATCGAGGCCATAAAGAGCTGGTCGTCGGGGTTCTGGAAGAGGACGCCGACCTTTGAGCGTATCTCCGCGAGGCTCTTCTTGGTCAACTCCGTACCGCAGGCCCGGACGACGCCCGTCGAGGGCAGGACGCCGACCAGCGCCATGATGAGCGAGGTCTTTCCCGCGCCGTTCGCGCCGATGAGCGCCGCGCTCTCCCCACGCGCCAGACTGAAGCCGACCCTATCCACGGCCGTCGTGCCGTCCGGATAGGCGACCGACAGATTTTCTATATCAAGCATTCAAAGAGCCTCCCGATTAGCTGAGGAATATTTATAAGACGGAACAGCAGCGACGAGCCGCAGAGGAGGAGGATAAAGACAAGGTCGCCCGGCGCGAGGCGGCGCTTCCGTATGGCGGAGGGCGGCGCGCTTTGGTAGCCGCGGCACTTCATCGCCTGGTAGACGCGCTCGGCGCGGTCGAAGCTGCGCAGCAGCAGCTGCCCCGCGAAGCTGCCCATGTCCCGCATCGCCACCCCTTTTTTGCCGCCGCCGCGCAGCGAATAGGCGGTGTACATCGACAGCGCCTCGCCGGCCAGCGTGCCAAGATAGCGGTAGGTCATCTCAAAGAGCGAGATAAAAACGGCGGGCAGCCGCAGGCGGCGCAGCCCTTCCGTCAGTTCGCGGAAAGGGGTGACGGCGACGAGGATCAGCACGGCGGAGACGCAGAGCAGCGTGCGGAAGACGATCGTAAAGAGGGCCATCCAACCGGCCGTAACGTGGAGACCGCCGACGGTAAAGAGCACCGAACGGTCAAAAAAAGCCGAAGAGAGCCCCGCGAAAAGGCAGAATGGCAGCGCCACAAGGCTTCTCTTAAAGATCATGCTACCGGGAATGCCGGCGAGCGCAAGGGCCACGGCGGGATAGAGGACGAAGGGCGCGAGGGCCGAGAGTTCGCCCCGACCGAAGGAGACGACGGCGGCGATATAGAATAGGGTCCCCAGGATCTTCGCCCGCGGGTCAAGGGCGTGGATGACGGAGCCGCCGCCGGCAAGCTGCTCAAGCGAGTATATCTCATAGACGCTGCCGCGCAGGTCCGTCATCCGCCTTCGTCTCCCTTCGCGCGGTTATCGGCTACGCCTTCGCCGCCGCGTCTTTGTGTTTTTTCGACTTCGAGATCGCCGTGCCGATGAGCGCCGCAGCCGCGAAGGTCATCAGCGAGCCGATGATGCCCGCCGCCGCGGTGCCGGAGATCGGCGCCGTCTCTGACGGCGCGGCGTAATCGTAATCCGGCATAAAGGCGGTCTTTTCCTGTATCCCCGCCGCGCTCTCAAAGGCGGGGCCGGAGGCCTCAAGCTCGTCGGAGCCGGTCACTCCCATCACCGACCATTCAAGCCCGTCGGGATACGACGAGGCGAAGCCCGACAGCACCGCGCCGGTGACCAGCGTCAGCGCCGCGAGCGCCGCGAGCACTTTTTTCATTGAGACTCCGGCGGGGATGTCCGCGCCGCTCTCCGCGCTTTCAAGTATCTCAGGGCGCATCTTCCAGACAAAGGAGAGCACCGCGCCGGTGACCAGACCCTCCACAAGGCCGATGGCGAGGTGTATCGGCTGCATAAGAAGCACAAAGGAGGAGAAGGGCAGCGCCGTGATGCCGGAGGTGAGCGTCTCCAGAACGACCGCGAAGGCTCCCAGCTGCAGGGCAACAACGACCGACGCCACCGAGGCGAGCGTGAGCCGCCCTGAGGAAACGCCCCTCTTCATCAGCGGCTTGAAAAGCAGCGGATAGACGAAAAGGCAGGGAATTACACCCATATTAAAGATATTGCTGCCGAGCGCGAGCAGTCCGCCGTCGGCAAAAAAGAGGCACTGGATGACAAGCACCGCGGAGATCGAAAGCAGCGCCGGAGCGCCGCCGAGCAGCGCCGCGAGCAGTATCCCCCCGCCGATGTGGCCGCTGGAGCCGGTGGCGGGAATCGTGAAGTTTATCATCTGCGCCGCGAAGACGAAGGCTCCCGCGACGGCCATTATCGGGAGCTTTTTTTCCGAGAGCTCCTCTTTTTTGATCTTGGCGACCGACCAGGCGATCGCCGCGCCGCTCGCCGCGCACATCGCGAAGGCGACGGACGGCGATAACAAAGCGTCTGACATGTGCATAGTACATTCCTCCGATATTTGTAAAAAATCAAGCCCCGAAGGGCAATCCCATCCTTGGAGAGAGACCGCCTTCGTGGCAATCATTCAAAATCAATTCGCTGGATACAGCGTGTAACAGAAAGGCCGCGCCCTGCGGCGCGCGCTCCGCCGGCAAAACAGCCGGCGGCTCCGGAAAACCGCTTCTGCGGCTTGTACGGCCTCTTCGTGAGGCGCGGGAGATTTTGCTGCCCATATCTTGCGCGGCGGAATTTTTTCAAATACCAGTCCCGCGTTTCCACATGGTATAGCATATCACTTAGAGCTGGCTCTAGGTCAAGTGTTTTGCAGATATTTTCAAAAATTTTTTCGATACGCATGACGAAGGGACGGCCCAGCTGCGGCCGCCCCCATTTGTTAGCCCGTCTTTATATAACCTTAACGGATAAAATTCGTCGCGATTCGCTCCTCGTAAACCGGCGCGGCGACGCCCGCTTTGCGCCCCGCCTCGATCGACTTGAGAAGCCAGGCCATATTTTCGCCGAGCGCGCGCATCGTCTGCAAACCTTCCCCGTCCCGCCGCACATCCTCGGGGGTGAAGCCGTGCACCTGGTTCCAATACTGCGAGCCGACGACATTCATATTGCTGATCGTAAAATACTTATTCAGCCGGTCAAAGGCCGCCGAGGCCCCGCCGCGCCTGCAGGAGACCACCGAGGCGGCGAGCTTGCCCGCCATCCGTCCGTCGCTGCTGAAAAAGAGACGGTCCAGGAAGGCGCAGAGCTGCCCCGCTGGCGCTGCGTAATAGACGGGAGAACCGACGACGATCGCCGCGAATTCGTCGAGACGCGCCGACATCTTGTTCACCTCATCGTCAAAGACGCACTTTCCCGCAGTCTGGCACTTCATGCAGGCGATGCAGCCCGCGACGGGTTTCTTGCCGATATAAAACATCTCCGTCTCGATGCCGTGCTTCGCGAGGACGCCGCCTACCTCGCAAAGCGCCGTATAGGTGCAGCCATGTTCGTTGGGGCTGCCGTTGATCATTAAAACTTTCATGATACTCCCTCCCAATATGAAGGAGCAGGCGGTCCGTGAAAGAGCCGCCTACCCTAGGTTATATTACCGATCGATGCTGCAGTTCCGCTTTATCTTACCGCACGAGGGGCGGCATGTCTGCGCAAAAGATACGAAAAAACCGCAAACCATTAAGAATACGCTAAACGGGAAACTTTTTATATCCCGGTCTCCCTTTTCCGCTATTTATCTATCTTGACGAGTTCGTACCTTTGGCTGCCAAGGCCGATCTTCTCGCCGTGCTCTAAAGTGTGCGCGCCGCTGCGCGATTCCATGCGCTCAATGAGCGATTTACCGTCCGGCGCGGAGTAGACAAGATCGACGCAGGCTTTGTCAAGCGCCACCGGGTCGAGCGAGGCCAGTATCCCGATGTCGTGCATGTCTGGCTCCGCCGGACTGCTGTCGCAGTCGCAGTCTACGGAAAGCCTGTTCATCACGCTGATATAGAGTATCCTGCCGCCGAGGCTGTCGACGACGGACTTGCCGGCCTCCGCCATCGATTCGAGAAAGGCGGTCTGATCGCCGCCCCAAGGATTCGTGTCGCTCTTGCCGCCGCTGTGGATGCGCGCCTTGCCCTTTGCCGAAGCGATGCCGATAGAGATATTCTTGACCGCACCGCCGAAACCGGCCATCGCGTGACCCTTAAAATGTGATATGACCACATAATAGTCATAATTTTTGAAGTGCGAGCCGACGAGGTTTTCCTTGAAATACTTGCCGTTCTTCACCGGCAGTCCGATCGAACCCTCGGCGTCCTGGATATCCACCTTCGCGATGGCGGTGAAGCCGTGCTCGCGCGCCACCTCCATGTGCGAGTCCGTACCGGCGCGCGCGCCGTTATAGGCGGTGTTGCATTCGACGATCGTCCCCTTCACCGACTGCACAAGCCCCTTGATGAGGTTTGGATCAAGAAAGTTGTGTCCGCCGCGCTCTCCCGTGCTGATCTTGACCGCCACATTTTTGCCCTCGGCCCTGCTCTCCAGAGCGTTATAGACGGAGATCAGGCCCGCGGCGCTGATATCCTTCGTCATATAAACCTTCGGCGGAGCCGCCTCCGCCATCGCGCAGACAAAGACTACAAACGCCAGCGCAACCGCCGTGACGCCGCTAAAAATTTTTCTCAATTTTTCATTTCCCCCTTCCGGCATATTTCACAGATGCCGCCTACGTCTTAAAAAAGTCCTCCGCCAGATTCGTTCGCGGACCGTACCGGGGAAAATATAAACCTTAGAGCCGACTCTAAGTCAAACTCAGGGGAAAAGGTTTTGCGAAACGGGAGTTCTTTCGTGTATAAAGGCCGTCCGACAAAAATCACCAATAATTATTTCATCTGCCGGTTTAGGAAGTCGATGACGATAGTTATGATTTTCGGCTGGAGCCAATACGTGCCCGCGTGTCCCGCGCCCTTTACCACATAATAGGTGGATTCGATCCCCTTTTACCGCAGCGCGGCGTGCAGGCGTTCGGATTGGCGCGGGTATACCAGAATATCGCGGTCGCCGTGCATAATGAGAAAAGGCGGCGCCGCGGCGTCGATATAGGTTATGGGGCTGGCGGCAGCCGCCTTCTCAGGGTGGTCCGAAATCGCCCCGCCACGGTAAAAAGGAGTGGAGCCGTTGACCCAAAGCGCTTCGGTGGAAGCGGGGCTTTCGTGCCGCCTAACAACGTCATCGGGGAATCCCTCCCCTATCAGAGTCAGGTCGGAGAGACCATAGAAATCCACCACCGCCACTACGCGGGAGCTTTGTTCCAGGTACCCGCCCACATCGAACTCTTTCCTGCCGTTGGTCGTGCCAGTAATCGCCGCGAGGTATCCCCCCGCCGACTCGCCGAACACCGCGATCTTATCCGGGTTGATGCCGTAAATATCGGCCTTGGCGCGAAGAAAGCGGATGGCGGATTTCACATCCTCAAGCGGCGACGGAAACACCACCGCCGGCGCGACACGGTATTCAATGGAGGCCACCACATAGCCGGCTTCGGCAAGGTCGAGGCACTGCTGAAGAAAACTGTCCTTATTGGCGCTGACCAAACCGCCGCCGGTGACGAAAACGACCGCCGGCAGGGGTTCCCGCGATTCGGGCTGGAGGATATCCATACGCAGGGCGACATTGGCGTAGCCGCGCATCGGCTTCTGCGCGTAGACGACGTTGGAGATATACCTGACCGGGACCCTGTTTACAGAGAGGGCGAGCTCATGCCGGCCGGCCCCGGCCGCGTCTGACGCAGTGCAGAAAAGTATAACCGCCACGACAGCGCCGAGCATTCGCAGAGTTTTATCGAACATTTTATCTTTTCCTTCTTCCCTTACGAAAAGTGTTTCGCGGACATTTTCCCATACAGCATCTGCGCGGGACTAAGCTGACACAACCGGCCGCAACGCGACAAATTCTGACCGCAGCAGGAAACGGTTTCTTGTGCGGACACGGCAATGCGCCGCCTCCGCGTCAAACGCGGAGGCGGCGCAGGAAACGTCAGTCGAGCGAGACCAGTTTGTAATTTTTATTTCCCATCTTGAGCTCTTCCATATAGGTGAGCTGGCGCAGGCCGTGACGCGATTCGATGCGTTCGCGCAGATCCTTCCGCTCCGCCTCGGGAAGTTTATAGACAAGGTCGATCGTCGCCTGGTCTATAGCGAGCAAATCCGTGGAGCCAAGGATGCCGACATCCTTCGCGACCGGCGCGGCGGCGCTCGCGCCCGCGCAGTCACAGTCTACGGACATATTCTTCATCACGTTGACGAAGGTGATACGTTTGCCGAAGTGGTCGATGACCGCCTTCGCCGATTCCGTCATACACTCCTGAAATTCGTCCTGCGTGCGTCCCCACTGCTGACCGTTTTTAGAGTGGATCATCGCTTTGCCGATCTTGCCGTCGGCGCAGCCGATGCCGATATTCTTCAGCGAGCCGCCGTAGCCGCCCATCGTGTGGCCTTTGAAGTGCGTGTAAACGACCATCGAATCATAATCAAGGATGCCCTTGCCCATCGACATCTCTTTGAAGTGCCGGCCACCCTTGACGGGCAGCATCGTCGTGCCGAACTCGTCCATGATATCCACCTTGCAGAAGTCGAAGCCATTTGTCCTGATCGTCTTGCGGTGCCCCGCCGTCGTCTCACGCGGGCTTGAATAATAGACGTTGGTCTCCACAAGATTGCTGTTGGGGATATGCCCTTGCAGCGCCTTGATCATAGGCAGCGGCAGCAGGTTCGGACCCTTCGGTTCGCCGGTATGGAGCTTGATCGCCACCTTGCCGGTGATATCCTGATTGATCTTGTCGTAAATCTTCAGCAGACCGGCGGGGCTGATATCCTTCGTAAAATAAACAATAGAGACATTCGCTTCATTCGCCCCCTGAGCGGGAGCCGCCAGCGCCGCGCCGCTTAATGATATGAGCAGCAGCATCAGCGCGAAACAGAGGAATTTCCTTAACTTGCCGTGCATAGAGTGAGACCCCTTTCATAAAATATAGCTTTATGTTAGACCCTGGAGTGGACTCTAAGTCAAGTAACTTTCGCGATTTCAAGGGACATTGCTTGATGCGGCTGCCTTGCTCCACACGTATATAGCATATGCACGGGGACATCATAGATGAAGCGCGCGATGCGGGGAGATGTCCACTCTCGCATCACGCGCTTCATTAAGTCGTGCGGTATTTATTTTCCGGCTATTTATAATTACTTCTCCGCCGTCGCGGTTTTGTAGTCGGCGTCGTTCACCGCTTCAAGCCAGGTGTTTTTGTTGCTACCCGGGTTGCATTCAACGGCCAAGTGCGAAAACCAACTGTCGGGCGCGGCTCCGTGCCAGTGTTCAACATCCGGCGCTATTTCAACAACGTCACCGGGGACGAGGCGGCGTGCCGATTTGCCGCGCTCCTGGTAGTAGCCGGAGCCGCCGACGGCGATAAGCATCTGCCCGCCAGTATGTTTATGCCAGTTGTTGCGGCAGCCTGGTTCGAAGGTGACATTGAATACCGGGACGTTGAGCCGCTTATCCCGCGTCAGCGGCGCAAGCCACGATCTGCCGCTGAAATACTGCGCGTAGCCGGTGTTTTCTTCGCCCACGGGAAATGGGCTGATCTTCGGGACATCCCTGCTTTCGGCCCATGCCGCGCCATTGTGGAGAACGGAGAAGAGAGAGAGCAGGAGTGCGAACAATGTTATTTTTATCATCTGGATAACCTCACTTTTTTGTCGTTACTACTTCATTGATCCAACCTGTCACGGTGGATCCTCCATGTCCTGAAAAGACGCCAGTTTTCTCAAATGTGGATTTCGGAGCCGCCTTTCGGATGTCGGCCTCGCAGCGCTGGACTCCGCCGCCGCCATGCGTCACGAATGGAATGACGGTCTTGCCGGCAAGATTTCCAACGGAAAGGAAGCTGAGAACGGGGGGAGCCATCGTGCCCCACCAGTTCGGCGTACCAACAAATACCACGTCGTATTTGGAGAGGTCTGGCAGCGCTCCCGCGAGCTGCGGTTTGAATCCGTCGGCGCATTCTTTTTTCGCCTGTTCGACGCAGGCATTATAATCCGCCGGATAGGCCTTTGCCGGCTTGATCTCGAAAAGTTCCCCGCCGGTGGCCTTTTGTATCTGTTCCGCCACGGCGCGCGTATTGCCGCTATAAGAGTAGCAGACGATCAGTATCTTCCCCGGTTCTGCTGCGGCGGCGGCCTCGGCTCTCTCTCCCAGCGCGGTGAAAACCACGGCAACCGCGCATATGACCGCGATCATTAATATTTTTGCCTCCACAAATTTTTACCTCCGATATATGTTTTATCTTTGTTTTTCCTGTTTTTTAGCGAGCGGATCGCCTGTTTATCTCACGCAGCTCTTCGCGAGCCAGGCACCAACGCCGGCTCCCAGCGTGCCACCACCGCTAATCAGCACCGTGACTCCCGCCATAGGAGCGGTTAGCGGCAGCGAAAACTATTATCATACTGCTGCCACATCGCCGCAGCGCGATGATATTTTCGTATGCAGTTTTTCGCGTGTTCGCTGCAGTTCGGCGATCCTCTCGTCAAGCAGCCGCATCTGTTCGGCCAGCAGCCGCGCCCTTTCCCGCCTGGTCGGCTCTCCCTGCTGACAGAGGGCGACATATTCCACAAGAATCTCTATGGGAACGCCTGCGTCCCTCATACATTTTATGAACTCTATCCAGCAAATGTCCGCATCTCCGTAGCTGCGCAGCCCCGCGCTTGTGCGCGCGACCTTCGGTATCAGCCCGACCCGTTCGTAGTAGCGGAGGGTCTCTACGGAGAGCCCTGTTTTCTTGCTTACTTCGGTAATGTATATTTTTTTCACCTCCGCAACGCGGCGCTAAGTTTTATTTTTTTACGACCTCCGCGACGCAGGCCAGAGCGTTGAGCGTGCGCGGGAAGCCAATAAACGGCAGGCACTGGGTGATCGCCTCGATCATCAGATCCTCACCGTTACCGACGTTAAGATTGGCCTGCACGTGGCTCTTGACCTGGCTTTCGCAGCCGCCCTGCGCCGAGAGGATGCAGAGTGTCAGTATCTCGCGCATCTTCACATCGAGAGCGCCGCGCGTATAGAAGTCTCCGAAGCAGAAGGAGGCGAGGTACTCGGCGACGTGCTTTCTGTTTGCCGGCGAGGACTGGTACATGACGTCGAGCCCCGCGGGGAAGATCGATTTCTGCGTTGTAAAACCCTTGGCGTAGCGATCCTTTTCCGTCACCGTCGCTTGGCTCGCGAGCGGCAGTTTGACATTTTTCTCGCGGAAGGCCTCGTTCATCGCGTATGCCCCCTCAAGCGCCTTGGTAAACCCGATGTAGGGCGCGCACTGATAGACCGCCTCTTTGATCTCTTCCGGTGTGACGCCGATGTTAAGCGCCGCCTTCACATGCGCTTTGATATCCTCGCTGTTCTGGTTTGTTGTGAGCACGGCGAGCGTTATGAGCTCACGCTGTTTGTCCGTCAGCAGCCCGCGGCGAAAGACGTCTCCGTATAAGAAGCCCTCCATGATGCCGGCCAGCTCCTCGCCGCCGTAGTACGCCCCGTCATTTCCTTTGAAAAGCTCCTCAAACTTCGTCCGTCCGGAGTCACGCCGCTCCCGCATCTGCGCCTTCAGCGCCCACTCTGGAACGATCTCCTCCGCCGCAAAGCAGGTCTTTTCCAACACCAGCGTCACCATTAGAGCAAAGACAATTACCGCTATCGATATCATAAAATATTTCAACTGCAGCATTACAATCATCCTTTCTTATTTCCCGTTCTCTTTTTTCTTTGTCGCGCGCAAAGCTTAATTGCTGGAGCCAACTCTAAGTCAAGCGAAAATTTTAAGAAATTTCACCGGCTATGACCGCTTGCGTTGGAGTTAACTCCAACATTTATAATCTTGGCGAAGGTAGAGTTTAGGAGGAGATATGCCATGAATATAAAATTTCACCATGTCGTCTTTTTCGTGATCATACTGCTGCTGACGGCGGCGATCGCGCTCAACAGGGACGGACGTTTGCTGGGAATGACCCTGGGCGGGAGGAACAGCGGAGAGACACAGACGGAGTGGACGGCAGCGGACGGCTCGCGTCTAATTTCCACCGAGGAGCTGGCAAAGGATGTCCTGGGCTTCGGCGGCAATGTCCCGCTCCATATATACATGAGGGAGGGACACGTCGTCCGCGTCGAGGCGCTGGATAATTACGAGACGCCGCCATTTTTCACGCAGGTAGCAAGAGACATCCTTCCAGCCTGGAACGGTCTGACCGCCGACGAGGCGCTGAAAAAAGAGGTCGCGGCGGTAAGCGGCGCGACAATCTCCTCCCGCGCCGTGATAGAGAATTTTCGCCGAGGCATGGAATACGCGCGGGGAACGGTGGCGGCGCGCGAGAGCGGCCTTCCGGGACCGCGCACGCTGGCGGCATTCGCGACGGCTCTCTGCGGGCTGCTTCTGCCGTTTTTTATCAAATCGGCCAAATACCGGTTCATCCAGCTGCTGGCCAATACCGCCGTCCTCGGCTTCTGGAGCGGGAGCTTTCTTTCACTCTCGCTGCTGACCAACATAGCCGCCAACGGAGTGAAAACGTGGAGCGCCGCGCTGGCGCTTCCGCTTATCTTCGCTGCCTTCATCATGCCCTTCTTAGGAAAAAAGGGGCACTATTGTTCGTGGATGTGCCCGCTTGGTTCGTTACAGGAGCTTCTGAACAGGCTTCCCGTTCCGAAGATAAATATCCCCGCCTCCGCGGTGAAATGGCTCGAATATCTCCGCGAGGCGGTGTGGCTGGCGATGATGATGCTGATGTGGCTCGGCGTGGGCTTCGGGCTGATGGATTACGAACTCTTCTCCGCCTTCCTCTTCCGGCGAGCCGCCCCGTTGGTGCTCGCTCTGGCGGCGGTATTTTTTGCGCTCTCGCTCGTCACACCGAGGCCGTACTGCCGTTTTCTCTGCCCCACCGGCACGCTGATAAGATTCGCACAGGGGGACTGCACCTGCGGAGCGGCGGCGCCGAGGGCGCTCAAGCTGTTTCTCGCCGCCTCGTTCGTCATCGCCCCGCTGTGGATCGTCGCAGGCGCCTTCGTATAGGGGAATAACAGAGGCTATGATAAATTCAAGCAGTTCATCTTCGATGACGCCCAATTACACCTATCTGCGCACCGGCGATACCATCGCCAAGTGTCTGACTTTGGATAAAAAAATAAAAACGACAGGATTTACCTCCAAAACATTGAAAGGAGATATGAATATGAACCGCAGGGATTTTATTAAGACTACTTTAGCCGCCGCAGCGGCAGCTGGCGGTACGCTTCTTGGCGCACCGCTGCTATCCGCCGCGCCGTCGGCAAACACTGAAAGGAAAGTGATCAATAAAAAAATGAAAATTCTTGTACTCACCGGCAGTCCGCGCAAAGAGGGCAACTCCAACACACTCGCCTCGCAGTTTATCAGAGGCGCGAGAGAGGCGGGACATGAAATCTCGCGTTTTGACGCCGCCTTCAAGGAGGTACATCCATGCTCCGCATGTAACCACTGCGGAATGGACGGCCCCTGTGTATTTCAGGACGACTTCTCGTTCGTGCGCGAACATATCATTCCCGCCGACGTAGTCGCCTTCGCGACGCCGATGTATTACTTCGGGATATCGGCGCAGCTTAAAACTGTGATCGACCGTTTCTACGCGATCAACGGAAAGATCCACGTACGCAAAAGGGCGGTGCTGATGATGACCTACGCCAACACCGCAGCCTCCGAGGCGGCGCCGATAATCTCCCACTACGACGTGCTGCTGAAATACCTCGGCTGGGAGGACGCAGGGCAGATCATCGTCCCCGGAGTCTGGCCGGAGGGCGCGGTGAACAACACGAAATATACCGAAGCGGCCTACCGGCTCGGCAAGGCCATTTAGGGGGAGACTCCGGCGCAAAAACCTGACAGGATCGCAAGGAACCGGCGGATTTCGTCATCGTCATGTCATAACCATGTAAGGGACACGGATTATGATTCCATTATGCATCAAATACAACATGACATGGGGGCAAAGAAGATGAACAGACGCGATTTTTTGATAAACTCGATGATAACCGGAGGAGGCCTGTTTCTTACAAAGAGCGCTGAAGCAGCGGTTTTAAGTGAATCGGTAACGAGGGGAAAGTATTCCTCTACAAACGAACAGGTGAAGCTGCCACAAATTGGATTCGGCACAATGGCGCTCGGAGCTTCGACCTCTAAATGCGTCAGCGAGGCTGTGGAGCTAGGATACAGATTATTTGACACCGCCCGCGATTATGGTACGGAGAGAGAGGTCTTCCAGGGAATCAAAGACAGTGGCATCAACCGAAAAGAAGTCTTTATCACCACAAAGATCGGCCCGGCGGATATGAGAAACGGAGTTCAGCGTGGGGCAATAGAAAAGAGCATCGAACTTCTCGGCTACGACTATATCGATCTTTTCCTCATCCACTGGCCGGTGGTGGATAAAATTCAGGAGACGTGGCGTATTCTTGAGGAGTATGTCGGCGCCGGGAAGATAAAATATCTCGGCCTCAGCAACTTCAATCCACACCACATCCAGAACCTTATGAGCTACGCGCGCGTTAAGCCTATCGTCAATCAGCTCGAAATCAATCCTTACTTCGCGAATTTCGGTCTCGCGGAGTATTCCAAAGCCATAGGGATAACAGCGGAGTGCTGGAGCCCGTTGCGTCAGGCAAAAGCGCTAGACGACGAGACGCTGGGCTCGTTGGCAAAGAAGTACGGCAAGTCTCCGGCGCAGATAATTTTACGCTGGGAGATACAGCGCGGCCTCGTGGCTATCCCCCGTTCCAGCAAAAAAGAGCACATGGCGGAGAATATCAATATTTTCGACTTTGAGCTGACACCGGAAGATATGCAAAGCGTAAACGCGCTGAACCGAGACGAACGCAACAACCCACGCAACAATCCCGACAGATTCCCCTGGTAATTAAAAAGTACGCCGCCACGAACCTTCATGGTTTTACTACAGCAAAAAAAACACGAAAAGAATAACGGGAGGTAATAAAAATGTCACTTGGATTTACGGAAATAATTTTGATCGCCCTATTCATCCTCATCGTCTTCGGCGCTAAGCGCATCCCCGAATTGGCGCGGTCGATGGGACGCGCCTCTTACGAGTTCAAAAAGGCGAAGGAAGAGCTGAACATCGAGAGCCGCGAATTTATGGAAGCGGCGGAGAGAGCCGCGGAAGACGAAGATAAAAAGACGGAAAAGGAATGACGAACGATCCAGAAGAGAGCTTGATCTCCCATCTTGAGGCGCTGCGCGGCGCCCTGCTGCGCTGTGTGATTGTGACGGCGGCCATTTATCCGCTCGGATACCTGGCCTCCTCCCACGTCATCAACGCGCTGGTGCGGTGGAGCTTTCCCGCCTCGGCGGGCACGCTGCACTATTTCGCGCCGATGGAGGTGCTATGGGTACGGCTGCGGCTGGCGCTGATCCTCGCGCTGCTGACTGCCTATCCGTGGAACGTCTTACAGTTATGGCGCTTCCTGCTGCCGGCGCTTTATAAGAAAGAGCGCAAAACGCTGGGCTGCTGTATCCTGTCATCGTCACTGCTCTTCTTCTGCGGCGCGGCCTTCAGCGCAGGCCTTATACTGCCGCTTATGATGAATTTCTCCGGCGGCTTCGCCACCGCGGAGCTACAGCCCAATATCGGGCTGGCAAACTTTTTAAATCTGGCGGGCTGGCTGACGCTCGCCTTCGGTTTGATGTTCCAGTCTCCGATCATCGTCCTGCTGGCGGTACGCTTCGGCGTCGTCTCCAGCGAAAGCCTGCGTAAAAAACGCCCCTATGTTATGACGGCCATCCTCATCGCCGCCGCCGTCCTCACGCCGCCCGACATAATCAGCCAGCTGATGCTCGCCGTGCCGACCTGGCTGCTTTTCGAGCTTGGTCTGGCGTTAGCCGAGCGGATGGAGCGCAAAACGGCGGCGACGGTTTCCGTCCTGATAGCCGACGAAGCGCTAAGAGAGCGTCCTTTCGGTTAGGTTAAAAATAAAGGAGAAAACCACAGAACGTTCGTCACCACGGCAATTGTGGATGTCTTGACGTGGCCGCCGCACGCGGCGGGATCAGGCTCTGAACGGCGGCCCGGCTGCTAAATGTGTGTTCTGCGCGTAAATCGCCGCTACTTCGTTATTTCAGATAAAAGTGAGGTAATAATAATATGAACAGAAGAGATTTTGTCAAAGGGCTGGCGATCGCGGCCGGCGGCCTGGCGGGAGGCGCTGCGCTGAACGCCAGCCTCAACGGGAACGACGCTGTCGCTGCCGAGGGGCGCACAACGGCGAATAAGATGGAGTACCGCCGTATGCGCCGCGTCAGCGGTGCGGTAAGCGCTATCGGCATCGGCGGCAGCAATCTGCACCGCTCAAGCCCCCAAGAGATAAGAAGGATGGTCCGTTACGGACATGAGAACGGCGTCAATCTCATCGACCTGATAATGACGGACGACTCGCCATTCGCTTCCATCGCAGACGTTGTAAAGCCCGACCGCAAAGATTTCCGGCTTCAGGCGCATATCGGCGCGGATTTCCCCGGCGGGCGGGTGGAGACCTGCCGTGACCTGAACCGTATCAAACGCGAGTTCGACCGCCAGCTGAAGATATTCGCCACCGATTATATGGACTTCGGGCTGGTGCATTATGTCGACAGCATGGATGATTTCAAAAACATCATGAGCTCCGGCATCTGGCGTTATATGAAAGATTTGAAGCGTCAGGGCGCGCTCAAAAATCTCGGCTTCTGCTCGCACACGCTCTCTATTTGCCAAGCCTTTGTCGACACCGGTGACGTGGACTGCTTTATGACGAGCGTAAACCCCATCTATGATTTCTCCGAAGAAAACGGCAAACTCGCGGTCTCAAAAGAACGCATGGATTTTTACCGCGACTGCGCGAAGAGAGGTATCGGCATCCACGTCATGAAGGTATTCGCCGGCGGTTCGCTCATCGACCGCCGCCTATCGCAGCTGGAACGCCCGCTCAGCGTCTACCAGTGCCTGCAATATGCTCTGGACCGTCCCGCCGTCCAGAGCTGCCTCGTAGGCGCGAGCAGCGTCGATGAATTGAAAGAATCTCTCGCGCACTTTACGCAGCCCTTCGATCGGCGCGATTACGCCGTCCTTGGCGGCATGAGCAGCGGCGGCGCTGCTCACGGGCACTGTATCTACTGCAACCACTGTCAACCCTGCGCTGCCGGCATCGACATCGGCATCGTAAGCAAATATATGGATCTGGCGCTCGCGGGAGACGATCTGGCGAGAAAACATTACAACGACCTGAAGATACACGCCTCTGCCTGTATCAAATGCGGACGCTGCGACAAAAACTGCAATTTCGGCGTGAAACCATCAGCGCGGATGGCGCAGGCCGTAAAGGTTTTCGGCAAATAGGCGGCGCCTCGCACACCTTTCAAAATCCCCTTCAAACTGTACCTCGCCGCCGTATCGGCCCCCGCATATTTTATCTTCCGCGGAGCCGATGCGCGCGGGGTATTTCACAAAAACCTGATTTTTCGCACCTATTCCACCCTCACCTGTATCTCCGTGAGAAATTCCTCTTCCCTCATCGTGTCGCGGTTGTCTATCTCGTACATCTCAAACGGCTCGCCGAGCAGACGCAGACCGTTGTTCTCGGCGTAGGCCAGCACCTCAGCCATACGCTCCGCGTTCTGTTCATAGCCGCCGCCGTAGAAGTATGAGAGGTACTCGCCCGCCGGCAGGATAAAGTCATAGTCGGGCGTCTCGCTCTCCAGGATAAAAAAGACGGCGTCGTAGACGTTGGAGCGGCCGCGCCGCATGTTTTCCATCGAGGGGAAAGCGCCGATCACCTGATTACCGAAATCCCGTATCTTCTCTTCGTGCCGCCGGTGAAGTTTTTTGACGGCGAAATCCATCTCCTCGTCGCGCGCGATATGTTCGCAGAGCTGCACGCAAAATCTCTCCGGCATATTTTTGACCGTAAAGACTCCCGTCCTGATCTTTCGCGCGTTGTCAAGGACGGCGATCCTTTCGCTGATGAGCTCCTCGCGCGCCCGCAGCTCCCGCAACCGTTCGCCGAGCAGCCGCCGTTCACGGCGCAGCAGCTCCAGGGTGTTGCCGACGCTCTGATCGGCCAGGTACTCCTTTATCTGGGCCATAGAGAAGTCAAGCCGCCGCAGGTCGCGGATTATGTTCAGCTTGTACATCTCCTTCAGGCTGTAAAGGCGGTAGCCGTTGGCCTCCCGGCGCGGGCGCAGGATTCCCAGCCGTTCGTAGTACCGGAGGGAATCGGCGCCGATGCCGTAAAGTTTGGATATTTCGCTTATTTTGTAGTAATTTCTCACCGCCGCGCCTCCTCATAAACCGCACGAAAAATTTTCTCTTGACCTTAGTATTATGCCAGAGTTTATATTGTACGCGAAGGGAAGCGTATCAAAATGGTAAAAAAATTCTTTCTCGATTCAATACGGAAAAATATGGAGGGGCTTTCTCTCCGAAAAATAGTTATAATTATGATCGGAACGGCGATCAGTTCGTTCGGAGTTTATAATATACATCAGCTGGGCGTTATTACGGAGGGCGGCGTTCTCGGTATGATCCTGCTGGCAAACCACTGGCTGGGCATCTCACCCTCGATTACCACTCCGCTGCTGGATATCGCCTGTTATTCGCTGGCCTTCAGGTACCTCGGCGGCACCTTTATCCGGCTGTCGGCGGTGGCGACGCTGAGCCTCGCGAGTTTCTTCCGGCTGTGGGAACAGTTCCCGCGTCTGCTGCCCGATATGACCGGCACGCCGCTGCTCGCCGCGGTCTGCGGCGGTATCTTTGTCGGGTTGGGGGTCGGCCTGATCGTTCGGCAGGGCGGCTCGGGCGGCGGCGACGACGCGCTGGCGCTGACGATATCCCGTATCACCAAATGGAAGATCGCGCGGGCCTATCTCCTGACGGACGTCACTGTATTGGCTTTGTCGCTGAGCTACATCCCGTTCAGCCGCATCGCCTTTTCGCTGATAACGGTCACCGTCTCGTCTCTGCTGATCGGGTTCATTCAGGAGGCAAAGATTTTTTCCGTCAGAGGCGAAGAGACGATCTCAGAAGAGGAATGATAAGATGAGTAGCGATAATATCGACATTAAAAAATTAACGGCGCAGGATCTCGACCAATATAACGGCCTGCTGCGGTACGCCTTCCAGGTCACGGAAAAGACACTGCTGGAGAGCGGCTGGGAGGACGAGGACATCAAGCAGTCCAAGTTCCCCGTCCTGGAACGCGCCAACGTCTGGGGCTGCTTCGACGAGGGCGAGCTCGTCTCTCAGTTCGCCGTCTATCCGCTGGATATGAACATCCACTCCGTCGTCTATCCGATCGCCTTCATCACAAGCGTCTCCACCTATCCCGAATACTCCGGCATGGGGCTGATGTCGCAGCTGATGAAAAAGGGGCTCCGCGAGATGCGCGACAACGGGCAGTCCCTCTCCCTGCTCTACCCCTATTCCATTCCCCTCTACCGGAAAAAGGGCTGGGAGATCATCTCCGATAAGATGTCATTTACCATCCGCGACGTGCAGCTGCCGAAAAATATCGAGGTTCCCGGCTATGTGCGGCGCGTCTCCTGGGAGGACTCCGATTTCATGGACCTGCACACGCAGTTCGCGAAGCAGACGCACGGCTGCCTCTTCCGCAACAATCTCGCCTGGGACGAATACTGGAAATGGGATGAGGACGACACCACCGTCGCCATCTATTACCGCGAGGACGACCTGCCCCGCGGATATATGGTCTATCTCATCAAGGACGACGTAATGTATATAAAAGAGATGATCTATCTCGATATGGAATCGCGCAAGGGGCTGTGGAAGTATATCGGCGCGCATGAGTCGATGGTGAGCGAGGTACGCGGCTACAATTATTTCAGCGAACCGATCGCCTTCAGCTTCGACGACAGCGAGATAAAGGAGACGATCCGTCCCTATATCATGGGACGCATAGTCGACACGAAGATGTTTCTCGAAAAATACCGTTTCCGCGGTGAGGCGGAGGGCGACGTCACCCTCAGGATATCCGACTCCTTCCTGGAATGGAACGACCAGAGCCTCACCCTCGACATCTTCGGCGGCAAGTGCGGGATCACTAATGCCATCAGCCGCCGTCACGCCTCAATGTCCATCGGAACGCTTACGACGTTGCTGCTGGGGTATAAGCGGGCCTCCGAACTCGCCGAGCTGGAGAGGATCGAGGCCGACCGGGAGACGATAAAATTTCTGGACAACGCCGTCATTCATAAAAAACCATATATTTCAGATTACATCTAAAGCCTCCCGGGGATTAAAATAGTATAAGGAAACGCACCGCGCGCCGCCTCACGGCCGCGGCGCGGGCCGTTCCATATTCTGCCCGACACCGCCTCGCAGCGGCGCGGCATAGGTAAGAGGGAGTGTGATGATAATGGCTATCGACGAGATATACACCAGGGCAAGCGTCCGCGCCTACGAAAAACGCCCCGTCTAAGAGGAGAAGGTCAAAGCGCTTTTAAAGGCGGCGATGTCCGCGCCCTCCGCCGGAAATAAACAGCCGTGGGCCTTCGTCGTCGTGACGGAGGCGGAGAGGCTCAAGGCCCTTTCGGAGGTGTTGCCCTACGGCGGGATGATAAAAGAGGCGCCCCTCGCGATCGCCGTCTGCGGGGATATGACGAGGGCCTTCGCGGGAGACGAGCAGGATTTCTGGGTGCAGGACGCCTCCGCGGCGACGGAAAATATTCTGCTCGCGGCGCGTTCGCTGGGTCTGGGGGCGGTATGGACCGGCGTCTATCCGATGAAAGACCGCGCCGCGGGCGTCGCGCGGATATTGGAGCTGCCGGAGCAGGCGGTCCCCCTCAACGTGCTGCCGGTCGGCTACCCGCAAAGGGAGCCGCATGTCATCGATAAGTGGGACGAGAAGAAGATACACCGCGAAAAGTGGTAGGTTACACAGACGTTATGAGCGCCGGCCTCTTACATAGGCCGGCGCTTTTTTTACCGTCTCTTACGCCCGTCGCTTCGTTTTCATCACGGGCAGCGTGATAACCGCGCAGAGGCCGCCGCGCGGGCGGTTCTTCAGGACGAGCGAGCCGTCGTTGAGCAGCACCATGTTGCGGGCGATCGAGAGGCCGAGCCCCGTGCCGCCCGATTCGCGGTTGCGCGATCTCTCAAGGCGGTAATAGGGTTCAAAGACCTTTTCCAGCAGCTCCTCCGGGATGCCGGGGCCTTCGTCCTCGATCCTGATGGAGACGTTTTCCCTGTCACTCGCCACCGAGATGACCGCGCCGCCGGCGTATTTAACGGCGTTTGTAAGAAGGTTCTCTATGCTGCGTTTGAGGCAGGTGGGGCGCGCGCAGACTAGCGGCGGCGTATCATCTTCCGGCAGAGAGCCGAGCCGGATCTCCCCCTCGCCCCTCTCCATATCGTCGGCGACGCTCTCGACGAAGGCGACGATATCCATCGGCACGGCCCGCTCCGAGGTATGCAGGCTCCGCGCCAGTTCAAGCCCCTGTTCGATTATCGAACGGATCTCCTCGATGTTGGCGGCAAATTTTTCCCGCAGCTCCCGCGGCTCGATCTTACCCAGCCGCAGCTGGATACGCGCGAGCGGCGTGCGCAGGTCATGCCCCATCGCCTCAAGCATACCGTTCCTCTCGCTGAGGTTGTCACAGATACGCGCGCGCATCCGGTTGAAGGACTGCGCCGCCTCGCGTATCTCCCGGCTGCCGCATTCGTCGAGCGGGCGGGCCGCCTCCGGGTTGCGTCCGAAGCGCTCGGCCTCCTGCGCGAGACGCTCTATCGGCCTCGTCGCGCAGCGGATAAGTATGATGACGATGAGGGAGAATATCAACGATTCAAGAAGGACGAATATCCTCTGCCGCCATATCAGGCGGTTGTCGGTGATGGAGAGCGGCTGCGTCAGCTCCAGCCAGCCGCCGTCGTCCATCCTTATCATAACCTGGAGCATCGGGAATATATATCCGTCGTATTCGGGCAGAGCGGCCTCCGGCGATTCGGGCCAGAGCATCCGCGCCCGGACGTCGGGGGGCGCCGCGCCCGCCGCCTCAACAGCTTCGGAGATGGCCCTCTTCATATTAACGGACTTGTAATAATCTTCGCTCTGCCAATCCGGCGCGGCCGCCATACGGAAGCGGAATGGCTTGCGCAGCGTATCGCGCGAGGCCGCCAGCTTTTTGAGATATTCCCCGCGCTGCGTCCCGTCCATCGTATTCAGCGCCTGATAAACCGAAGATACGTAATCCTGGCCGATGCCGAGCACCTCTCCCGCATAGGAGTGCTGGATGGAGCAGACGGCGTAAAAGTTTATGAACTGGTTCGCGGCGGCGCCGAGCACGAGTATCAGCAGGATGAGGCCGAAGAGGGAGTCAGGCCTTATCAGCCTGCAAAAGGATTTCACTGCAGGCTCCCCCTTCTGACGGGCGAGGCGAGCATATATCCGTCGCCGCGCATCGTGCGGATCAGTCCCGGGTTGGCCCCCTTGTCCCTGAGCTTCGCACGCAGACGGCTCACCTGCGCGTCGATGCTCCGGTCGTAGATGTTGAGGCTGCGTTCCGCGAGATAGTCCATTATCATATCGCGCGTGACGACCTGCTGCGGGTGGCTGAGCAGCAGCATCAGCAGGCGGAACTCGGCCGCTGAAAGCGGTACGACGACGCCCTCTTCGTCTATAAGGTGCCTTGCCATAACGTTGAGCTTCCAGCCGCCGAAGAGAAGCGCGGAATCCGCGCCCTCCGTTCCACCGTTTTCTATCCCGCGCGCCTCTCCGGAGAGCGACGAGCGGCGCAGCAGCGCGCGTATCCTCGCGATGAGCTCGCGCGCGTGGAAGGGTTTGCAGAGATAATCGTCGCCGCCGATCTCGAGGCCGACGACCTTGTCGGTGATATCTTTCAGCGCCGTCAGGAAGATTATCGGAACGGCGCAGTGCGGCGTTCCCGGGGCCCGCAGGCGGCGGCAGAGGGAGAGGCCGTCTTCGCCCGGCATCATGATGTCAAGCAGGACGAGGTCGAAGGGTTCTCTTTCCAACGCGGCGAAGAGTTCGGCGCCGTTCTTCGCCGCCTGCGAATAGTAGCCGTATTCGCTGAGCGTCTCCGCGATCAGCTCGCGCAGCTCCCGGTCGTCGTCGACTATCAATATTCTCGCCTGTTCAGCCTCCATCTATAATACCTCCGGTCATTTTATACGCCTATTCAACAGTATTGTAATACGCGCGGCGTCAATAATCCAACGACGCAATCTGACAAAAGCGCAAGGTTTCGTAAAACAAGGAAATATTACGTCTGCCTCCCGTCATACCCACGTAAGGTCGGCGGGGTAAAGTATCGTCATCAGGGAGCCGCAAGGCCCCGCATTAAGAAAACGCCGCTCAAAACAAATTATAAATAAGACGGTATGATATGGAGGGAACAGGATGTACACTGTGAAGCAGGTCGCTGAAATCACCGGAATTTCAAGTTATACCCTCAGATTTTATGATAAAGAGGGACTCTTCCCGCATCTTAACAGAGACGAACAAAACCGGCGGCTCTTCTCTGAGGCGGATGTCAGCAGTATTGAAACCATACAGGATCTCAGAAAGATGGGCTTCTCTCTCGCGCAGATACGCAGTTACCTGGGAGCGGAGGAGAGAAGCGACGCCAAGGTGCGCCGCGACATCATCATGGAGCAGATGGACCGCCTGCGGTCGGAGCTCGCCGCCGTCGTGCGGCAGATGAAGATGCTCCAGTCAAAGGCCGATCTTTACGAAGACATGGCGGAGAGACAGCCGCTTCCCACGGAAACCACGTCATGGATCGCCGCCTGAAAGCTCCGTAATGAGAGCGCCCCTAACGGCGGCCCTGCTGATGGCCGCCGCCGTTCTCGCCGGAGTCCTGCTCTGGAACCTGTTCTGCATATAGCGGAGGCAAGACGCGCCGCCGGATGACGGATGCGGGGCCGCTTCAAAGACCGCCGAAAATATTTCATGATTGAGTATTCGAACAGTGGGATGTAGTATTGTGACACAGGGTACCGGAATAAATCTGAGGAGGTTTTTTCATATGCCGCATATCGCAGTGATGATGTATCCCGGAAGGGACGACGAGAAGAAGATGGCCCTCGCGAAGAAGCTCCAGGATGCTCTGGAGGAGGCGCTCGGCGTCGACAGAAAGGTGATCTCCGTATCGGTGGAGGACGTCGCAAAAGAGGACTGGGACGAGAATTTTAAGAAAAAGATCGATAAAAAGACGATCTTCATCGAGGCGGAGGTTTAAGCCCTCTTCGCCGGAAGCTAAACGACCGCACCGCCTCCGTGGAAGGACAGCCTTTCGCGGAGGCGGTTTTATTTTTCTGCGCCGTCACCGTGAACTTACAAAAACTATCTTATAGAGCGGCCCTTCGTCTCCGCGGCCGCTCCGCACAAAACCGCTGCTAAGCAGCACCTTACGCGAAGCGTCGTTATCTTCGTCGGTCTGCGCGGTCACACAGCGCACGCCGTCCTGTTCCGAGGCCCACTTTATAACGCCCCTAACGGCCTCCGTGGCGTAGCCCTTACCCCGGTGCGCCTCGTCGATACCGTAGCCGATAAGGAAAAAGGGCCGCTATTCGGCGGCCTCTTTTTCGAATATACCGGCCACCTCTTTGAGGCCGTCGATTATCTTTATATGCTGAGGGCAGGCCTGTTCACACTGTCCGCACGATACGCACTCGGAGGCCTTGCGGCGCGTCTTGGTGATATTCGCGTAATAGACGCCCTGTGTGGAGAATATCCCCGCCTTCGACTGTTTCTCGGCATTGTAGAGCGCGAAGTATTCCGGTATCGGGATGTCCATCGGACAGCCCTCGACACAGTAACGGCAGGCGGTGCACGGTATCGCCTTGGATTCGGCGATGGCCCTCTTCGCACCGTCAAGTATCGCCTCTTCCTCGCGCGAGAGCGGCTTGAAGTCCTCCATATAGCCGACATTGTCGAGAAGCTGCGCCATATCGGACATGCCGCTAAGCACCACCATGACGCCCTCCAGCCCCGCCGCGAAGCGCACCGCCCAGGAGGCGGCGGACATCTCGGGGGCGCAGCCCTTAAAGATCGCCTCCACATTCTCCGGTATCTCCGCGAGCGCGCCGCCCTTTACGGGCTCCATCACGACGACGGGCTTTCCGTGCCTGCGGGCAGTCTCATAACATTTACGCGACTGGATGCTCTCGTTGTCCCAATCGAGATAGTTAAGCTGAAGCTGGACGAATTCCGTCTCGGGATGCTCCGTGAGCACGCGCTCCAGCAGCTCGGCGTCGTCGTGGTAAGAGAAGCCGATATGCTTTATCAGCCCCTGCTCCTTCTTTTCCTTTATAAAGTCGAAGCTGTCGAACCGCTTCACCTTATCGTAATTCTGGACGTTGATATTGTGCAGAAGATAGTAGTCGAAATAGTCCACGCCGCACTTTTCAAGCTGTTCGCCGAATATCCGCTCCTGGTCCTCCTCCTTCTCGAGGGCCATCAGCGGCATCTTCGTCGCCACCGTGAAGGCTTCGCGCGGATGGCGCTCCACAAGCACCTCACGCAGCGCCGCCTCGCTCGTATAGTCGTGGTACATATAGGCGGTGTCGAAATAGGTGAAGCCCCTCTCGAGGAAGACATCCACCATCTTCTTCAGCAGCTCTTTGTCGATGCTCCTAACGTCGTCCTTATCGGTCAGCGGAAGGCGCATGAATCCAAAGCCCAGTTTTTTCATCTTTTATCCGTTCCTTCCATAAAAATGTCCATTATATAGTACCACCGCCGGGCGCCGTATTGTCAACCGCGGCGCTCCGGCTGCGCGGCCTATTTAAGTATCCCGATCTCCCTGAGCCAGTTCTCGATATCACGCTGTGCGTCTTTCACACTGCCGCCGCGGATCGCCGTCGGGTCGAGGATATCCGACTTCGGGCAGAGCCGTTTCAGGTCGCCGCCGCTGCGGCCGACGCCGCTTCCCTCGTGCGTCACCAGCTCCGCGACCCTCTTGCCGGAGAGGTCGTTCGCCTCAAGCAGCGTCATCACGGGAGTCGGCATCGTTCCCCACCAGTTAGGATGGGCGACGATGACCGTGTCGTAGGAGCCGAGGTTTGGCAGTTTCGAGACCTTAAGCGCGGGGCGCGCGTTGTCGTTCAGCTCCCGCTTCGCCTGTTCCGTCGTCGCGCGGTACTCCTTCGGATAGGCGTTCACCGTCTCGATCTCAAAGATATCGCCGCCAGTCAGCTGGCGTATCTGATTCGCCGCCTCGCGTGTGTTGCCGCTCCAAGAGAAGCAGACGATCAAAGGCTTTCTGCCTGCGAGCGCGGAGGCCGCCTCGCCGTAAGCCACAAAACCAAAGAGCACCGCCATCGTCAAAGCCATTGTAAATGCAGTCTTCATGATATTTCCTCCTGAAATTTTATATTATTAGACAAACTCTCTTCCAAGCGGGAACAGAATAGCCCTTTGAGCCGGCTCTAAGTCAAGCCGCTTTTTTATAAAAATTTTTGAAAGCGTGTTGGACAGTTTTGATTGGCGTATGTAAAACCCCGCCCCCATATCCAGTAAAAAGAGGAGCCTCACGGGAGGGCGGGGGATTCTAAAAATGGTTCCGAGGGAACCGCTTATTTCAGCCTGTTATATTCTGCCTCCGCCACCGGCTCAAGCCACTCAGCGGGCCCAGCCTGACAGTTCGTTTCGACCGAAAGGTGGGAAAACCAGCTGTCGCGCGCCGCGCCGTGCCAGTGCTTCACATTCGCGGGGATGGTCACTACGTCCCCCGCGCGCAGCGCGCGCGCCTCTTTCCCCCATTCGCAGTACCAGCCGCGCCCGCCAGTGACCAGCAGTACCTGCCCGCCGGGGTGACGGTGCCAGTTGTTGCGGCATCCGGGCTCGAACGTCACATTGCCGATAGGGCAGTTGAACTCGCTGTCGCCGGGCACCAGCATCTCCAGATAGGCCTGCCCGATAAAATTCTTCGCAAATACCTCCGGCAGAGGCCCTCCTTTGGGAAATACCGCGCCGCCGCCGAGACCGCCGTTCTCTTCCTTTATCATCTTTTCCGACATCTCTGACGCCTCCGATCCTTCGATATTCCTACTTATACGACGCCGCGTATATCGCCACGCAGTCCTCTATGCTGAGCGGTTCCCTGTCGCACCGGAAGAGGAAGCCCATAGTATCCATCGCGTTATGCGCGAGCTTCTCAAAATCCTCCGGCTTGATGCCGTAGTCGGACATTTTAAGCTCCGCCACGCCGCACTCCTCCTGCAGCTTCACCAGCGCCTTAATGAAATCCATCGGCTCGGAGGCCTCCGCCATCCCCATCGCCCTTGCCATGCGGATAAAGCGCTCGTCGCAGACGTGCCTGTTGATGAAGTGCGTGTAATAGGCCCGGCTTATCATAATCAGCCCCGCGCCGTGCGGCAGCTCCTGATGATAGGCCGACATCGCGTGTTCCAGCGAGTGCTCGCTCGCGCAGCTGCCGACGCACATCACAAAGCCGGAGGCGTAATTTCCGAAGGCGACGTGCTCGCGCGCCTCGAGATCTTTGCCGTCGCGCACGGCGCGCGTCAGATAGCGGCTCACATTCTCGATCGCCGCGAGCGCGAACATATCGCTCATGAGATTCGCCGTTCCCGCGATATAGGCCTCCACGCTGTGAAAGAGTGCGTCAAATCCCTGGTAGGCGGTGAACTTCGGCGGCACGGAGACCATCAGCTCCGGGTCGACGATAGCCAATACGGGGAAGAGCGCATCATCGAGGATTGCGCTCTTTTCGTGCATCTCCTCGTTCGTGATGACGCCGCCAGAGTCCGTCTCGGAACCGGTGCCGGCGGTCGTCGTGACGGCCACGATCGGCAGAGGCCGGTTCACAAGCGGACGGCCCAGACCGCTGCCGGAGTGGATATAATCCCAGAGGTCGCCCTCGTTCACCGCCATCGCGGCGATACCCTTCGAGGCGTCCATCGGGCTGCCGCCGCCGAGCGCGACGATAAAATCACAGCCGTTCTCACGCGCCGCCGCCGCGCCCGCCATCACGGTCGAACGCAGCGGATTCGGCTCCACCCTGTCAAAGAGCGCCCATTCCACGCCCGCGAGCTTCAGCTCGTTCTCCAGCCGCGCGAGATAGCCGTTGGCCTTCGTCGACTTTCCGTTTGAGATGACGATCAGCGCCTTCCTGCCGGGCAGCCTCTGTTCATGCAGTTTGTTCAGCATCCCCGCTCCGAAAAGCGTCTTTGTCGGTACATACATTGTAAAACTCATCTTTATATCCTCCGTTTTGCGAAAAATCATTTCTTTTACCTTATACACTATAGACTAGCACTTAGAGCTGACTCCAGGTCAATGGGAAAAGACATAAACTTTTGAATTTTTTACACCGTTTCTCCCGTAAATATCTCCGCGGGCATTAGCCCGCCGTTTCATTAAGAAACCGCTGCAAGGGTAAGTCTATCTTTTAGAGTGGACTCAAAGTCAAGCCCCCGGCCTAAACATTTGAGGCGTATTTTTATGTGGAAGGAAGGAAGAAAATGCCGCTTCTGCGTTTTGTGCAAGTCGGCCAGTATCTGCGTTAGGTAATAAAAAGAGGCCAGTCAATAGACTAGCCTCATGAGGGTTTCTTTAAGAATGGTGCCGGAAAAGCAGCGAGCCAAAACGCCGTCCATGCGTTTTGTGCGAGTCGCTTTGTATTTGCGCTGGGTAATAAAAAAAGAGGCCAGTCAACTGACTAGCCTCATGAGGGTTTCTTTAAGAATGGTGCCGGATGGCCAGAGAGCCAAAATCTTCGATTTTGTGCGAGTCGGCCAGTATCTGCGTTAGGTAATAAAAAAGAGGCCGGTCAAATGACCTGCCTCATGAGGGTTTCTTTAAGAATGGTGCCGGAAAAGCAGCGAGCCAAAACGCCGTCCATGCGTTTTGTGCGAGTCGCTTTGTATTTGCGCCGGGTAACAAAAAAGAGGCCAGTCAATAGACTAGCCTCATGAGGGTTTCTTTAAGAATGGTGCCGGATGGCCAGAGAGCCAAAATCTTCGATTTTGTGCGAGTCGGCCAGTATCTGCGTTAGGTAATAAAAAAGAGGCCGGTCAAATGACCTGCCTCATGAGGGTTTCTTTAAGAATGGTGCCGGAAAAGCAGCGAGCCAAAACGCCGTCCATGCGTTTTGTGCGAGTCGCTTTGTATTTGCGCCGGGTAACAAAAAAGAGGCCAGTCAATAGACTAGCCTCATGAGGGTTTCTTTAAGAATGGTGCCGGAGACGAGAATTGAACTCGTACGGGTTGCCCCACACGCCCCTCAAACGTGCGTGTCTACCATTTCCACCACCCCGGCGCTCAACGTGGGAAAGTATATAAAAAAATCACTGTTTAGTCAAGCCTTTTCACAAAAATTCATGGTTTTATTTTCACCCGGGCGTTGCCATCATATTACGTCTAATCCAACATTTCTCCCAGTTACCGGCAAAACGGCCCATCTTTTTATGTTATAATGGCGTGATTACCAATGAAGGGATGTTTTTATCATTAACTCGTCAGCATTAAAAGAAGAACAGCACAGGCGCATGGGCAGCGAGCCGATACCGCGGCTTATACTGAGTTTTGCGCTGCCGGCCATCATCGGCATGATAGCCGGCGCTATTTATAATATAGTTGACCGTATCTTTGTCGGGCGCTACGTCGGTTCGGTGGGGCTTGCCGCGATCACGGTGAGTTTTCCGATGATGATGATGCTGATGGCCTTCACGCTGCTCATCTGTGTCGGCGGCGCCTCCAGGGTCTCGATCCTCTTCGGCGCGAACAAACGGCGTCCCGCGGAACAGGCGCTGACAACGACGTTTGTCCTGCTGGCGATCGTAGGCGCCGCCTCCATCGCCGCGAGCTTTTTCGCGACAGACACAATGCTGCGCCTCGCAGGAGGCTCAGGAGAGGTGCTAGAAATGGCGCGCCCCTATCTGCGGATCATCCTGCTCGGAGCGCCCTTCGCGCTCTTCGGCTTCGGCGCAAATTTCCTCGTGCGCGCCAGTGGAAACCCAAAGTACGCCATGTGCACGCAGATAGTCGGCGCGGTGAGCAACGTCCTTTTCGACGCCTTTTTCATCATCACGCTCAATATGGGCGTCGAGGGAGCCGCCTACGGCACCGTGCTCGCGCAGGCCGTCTCCGCGATATTCGGACTCTCCTTCTTCTGGCGCAGGGAGGCCCCGCTGCGTATCCGCGCGCACTTTATCGGGCTGCCGCGCTGGGAGGTCTTTAAGAGAATCTGCGCCGTCGGCAGCGCGCCATTTTTCATGGAGCTCTCTTTTGTCTGCTATATGACGCTGATGAACCAGCTTATAATAAAGTATGGCGGCGATGACGGGCTCTCGGCGATGGGAATATTCCTCAGCCTCGATTCGCTGCTCTTTCTGCCAGCGATGGCCATCGGCGAGGCCTCGCAGCCGATCGTCGGCTATAATTACGGCGCCGGCATGCCGCAGCGCGTCACTAAGGCGATCTACTGCGCCCTCGGTATGGCGGTCGGGTTTTATATAATCAGCTTTACGCTCGCGGAGATATTCGCGGAACCATTGACACGCCTCTTTACGAACGATCCGGCGCTGCTTGCGATCGGCGTCCCCGGGATGCGCGTCGGCTATGTCGGACTTCCCTTTATGGGAGTGACGATCGTCACCAACTCAGCGCTCCAGGGGCTGGGCAAGGGCTTTGCCTCGCTCGCCCTCTCCTTCTGCCGCCATGTGCTCTGTATGTTCATCCCGCTGATCATGCTGCCGCGTATCTTTGGGCTGCTGGGAGTCTGGATGTCCTTCCCCTGCGGCGATATCGGCGGATGTGTGATATCAGCCGGCTTTCTTATCTGGATAATACGCTGGCTAAAAAGCCCTGAGGCGCTGGTGGTAAAATAGGCGAAGGCTAGATAACGACAATCTCTCCGGGCAGGGCGGACAGCAGTTCCGCCTCGCTTTCCGTTGACAGGTACGAGAGACAGGAGGTAATTTTCGCGCCGTCAGGCAGGGTAACTGCGGGATGAATGTTAAAGCGCATGCCCGGCCGGATCGTTATCCTCTCGTCGCCGCTGATCCGCGGCGGCTCCCAGGCGTCCAACCCCTGAGAGTGGCCGATGCAGGGTGAAGGGCCGTCCTCTTTATGACAATAGCCGTATTCCACCAGTACATTCTGCGCGGCATCGGCAAGCCACGAGACGGGAACGCCGGGCCTTATAGCGTCAGCTGCCGCCTTCTGCGCCGCCGTTACAGCTCTGTAGGCTTCGACGTATTCGTCTTTAGGCCTGCCGAAGGAGACCAGCTGGGTGATCTCGCTGAAATAGCCGCCGCGGCATGAATGTTCAAGCACGACATAGTGATAGTCCCCAGGCCGCCAGCGGCGGGGACGCGCCCTCGAAGCGGCGAGGAAGCCGGGGGCAGGAACTTTTGCGGATGAGGTCATCCAGTAAAGGTCTTCCGCGCCGCTCTGCAGCGCATAGTAAGAGGCGTCGCTGACCGCGTCCAGTTCGCTGCCGCCCGCTGCGATATTCCCAAGATACCGCTCGAGGACAGATTCATTTAATTTTACCGCCTCTTTGATGAGGGCTGTCTCCGCCGGGCTCTTAAGCATCCTCATCCGGTCAAGCACGGCGGCGAAGTCTTTTGTTTTGATATTACCAAGGCGACTCTGGAAAGAGAGACAGAACGACGCTGATATTCCCCTGCCCCAGGCGGTACCGGCGGTTTTACAGCCGATATCGTTCAGGAAAGATACCACACAGGCGGCGGGGGCCGCGGCATATTCGCCCTCTGGTATGAGCCTCGCCTCGTCAACGACACCGAAGGCTTTCGCATAATCGGCCCCGCAGCCGTCATGCGTAAAGAGCACGACCGGCCCCCGGCGGGGGATCACAAGGTATTCCTCAAAGACCGGAAGGTAATAATTTATCAGATAACGGAATATCCCCCTCGTATCTATCTGCGCTGAGGCGCCGACGCAGAGGGCGTCCACGTCCATCTCCGCCATCGTGTAGCGCAGATATTCCTGCCGCTGCCGGATCTCCTCTTTTGTTATATGCATGGCCTACAGCTTCATCCCCATCAGCGCCGGCAGGAAGGTTATCAGCCACGGCATGTAGGTGATCAGCAGCAGGCAGACAAAACCCGCGATGAGAAAGGGCCACACCTTGGCGACGAGGGATTTCATCGTGACGTCGGCGATATTGCAGGCGACAAAAAGGTTCGAGCCGACGGGCGGCGTCACCTGACCAAGGGCAAAGTTCGCCGTCGCGATGACGCCGAAGGCGATCGGAGAATAGTTCATCTCCTTAATGATCGGCAGCAGTATTGGCAGCAGCAGATAAAAACCGGAGGCTGAATCGACAAAGCAGCCCGCGATAACGAAGATGACCGTGATAATAAAGAGCATTACGTTCCGGTCGCTGGTCAGCGAGAGCAGAAGGTCCGTAAGCTCCTTCGTCACCCCGGAGGTGGTAAGTATCCACGTAAAGGCTCCCGCGCAGCCCATGATGAACATGATTATCGCCGAGGAGACGAAGGAATCAACCATGACGGCCCACAGCTCTTTTACCTTTATCTCCCGGTAGACGCAGACTCCCACAAAGAGGCCGTAGGCCACCGCTACGCCGGCGGCCTCGGTCGGCGTGAAGATGCCGCCGTAGATACCGCCAAGGATTATCACCGGCATCAAAAGCGCCCAGACGGCGCTCCTAAACGCCTGCCAGCGCGTATGGAGGCTGCATTTTTCCTGTAGGATGAGGTTTTTGTCCTTACGCAGATAGAGCAGCGCCGCGGCGACGAAGAATAGGCCGAAGAGCAGCCCCGGGACGATACCTGCCATGAACATCGTACCAACAGAGACCTCGGCGAGCATTGCGTAGATGATGAAGGGGATGCTCGGCGGGATTATCATGCCAATACCACCGGAGGAGGCGACCAGCGCCGTCGCGAAATTTTTATCATATCCCTGCTTGGACATCGCGGGAATAAGAACGCCTCCGATGGCGGCGACGGTCGCCGGCCCCGAACCGGAAATGGCCGCGAAGAAGCAGGCGACGATCACCGTGACGACCGCCAGGCCTCCCCGGCGATGCCCCACGCAGGCATTTGCCAGATTGATCAGCCTCTTTGATATCCCTGCGTGGTCCATTATCACCCCCGCGAGGATGAAAAAGGGAATCGCCAGCATCGTGTACTTGGCGATCGCCGCATAGAAGACTGTGGGAAAGACCGATATCTTATATCCCATCTGCACGATGCCGGCAAAGGCCGCCAGCCCCATAGAGGCGGCCACCGGCACTCTCAGGATAAGAAGGGAAAAGAATACACCTATCAGTATCAAGCCAGTCATTATGTCATATCTCCTCTCTTTCGCCCGCCATCAGCGTCCGGATCTCTTCGCATCCCGACGCGGCCGCGCTCAGCAACGCCGCCGCCGCGCCCAGCGGGACGGCCCATCCCATCACGGCGACCGGTATCTTCATCCCCGGCAGTATCTGATTGTATTTGAGCTGATTCATCACCATGCCGTAGCCGGTCTTCGCGATAAGAAACATCAGAAGCATCGAGGCGCACATCGAGATAACGACGATTATTATCTGGAACTTTCCCGGGATATTGTCTGATAAGATCGTAAGAAGCGTATGCGCCCGTCGTCTATAAGCGTACGAGATTCCAAACATGCTCACCCATACGAAGAGCAGGACCACAAGCTCCTCCGTATATGAAAAGGGCGTGGTCGGCAAAAGGTAGCGGCAGACCACATTTGCGAAGTTCATAAAGACCATCAGCAGGCCGCCGGCCACCATGATTATCTCTTCAAATTTACTTAACAGGAATTCTATCTTTTTCATATGCTTCTATCGCCCCCATATCATATAAATAGAGGGCGGCGCTCAGCCGTAAGGCAGAGGCCGCCCCACTTGAACGGACTAGAATTTATAGCCGAACTGCTTGAATATCTCTTCGCCAAATTCCTTCTTGTAGTCCTTGTATATCGGGGCTACCGCCTTTTTGAAAGCCTGGAGCCCTTCGGGGGAGAGTTCGCTTACAACCTTCACCTTATACTCGCCAAGGCGTTTACGAAGCTGCAGGTCCTTTTCTCGCGTGACCTTGACCTGATACGCCATCGCCTCCGTGGCGGCCTCCTGGAATATCTTCTTTTCCTCCGCGGAGAGCCGCTCCCAAAGCTCCGTGCTCACGGAGAAATAGATCGGGTCGTAGGAATAATTCCAGAGCGAGATAAATTTGACCACCTCGAGCGTATTCTGAGTAAACAGCAGGTCGATCGTATTTTCGCAGGCGTCTATCGTACCCTGCTGCAGCGAGGTATAAACCTCCGACTGGTTCATCGTTATGGGATCGGCCCCGATATATTTGAGCAGGTTGACATGCACGTTGCTTCCCGGCACGCGAATCTTGAGCCCCTTCATGTCGGCCGGCTTTTGGATGGGATTGCGGTTATTGACCACCTGACGGTAGCCGTTCTCACCGATCGCGAGACAGACGACACCCACTTCGTTGATGACCTTTTTCATGGCCTTTCCGCCCTCGCCCCGCATCGCCGCGTCGACATCCTTATAGGTTGGCAGCAGCCAGGGGAAACAGGGCAGGATGCTCTTCTTCGCTATCGCGGACCAGACGAGGGCGTCCTGCATATGGATATCGGTAACACCGGTCTGCAGCAGTTCTATTCCCGCCACCTGATTTCCGCCGGAGAGCTCGTCGCTTGGGTATATCTTAATATCATATTTTGCCGAGGTCTTTTCCTTTATTATGCTCGCAAATTTTTCTGCGCCCTGGTGCCAGGTGCTGCTCCTGGGCGTTGCGTGGCTTAATTTAAGCTCGATACTCTTCGCCGCCGCATAAGACGGCGCCCCCAGCAGCGACAGCGTCAGCGAGACGACCGCGATTTTGGCCAATAATTTTTTCATGATTTTCCCTCCGCAGAATGTGATATGAATATGCCAATATTATATCCGCTATCGCGTATAAATCAACGCTATAACATATCATATGTACGCTTATTTATATTGATTCTTTCGTTATGACTGTTTAATGTCTATTACATGGCTAAATCATTTGCAGTGTTATTGCGGGAATATAGGGGAGACAGGTCGCAGGCTAAGGTATCGGAGATTTTGGATATATCTCCCGCGTACTATAGCGAGCTGGAGCGCGGCAAAAAGGAGCCGTCCTATCGGATATTGATCCAGATCGTGGAGCGTTCGGGACGGGGATTGGCCTATTGGCTTGACGCGGAGGCTCTGTCGGCCCCCGAAGATGCGGCGCGCCTCTCCTCCGGTACGGCATCCGATGAAAAGATGCGTCCTCTGACGGTCCCGGAGATCACGACGATGCTGGGAAGGGTCTGGTACAGTATCGACAGCGCCTCCGCGTTCTCCGGCGCCGACCGCGAGATAATCGCCGACATGCTGGATGCGTGCCGACGGTCACTTGACAGGTCCGGCAAAGAAAATATTTAATATACGCACAAAACGGCTGGGAGGCCGACCCAAGATAGGACACAGCCTCCCAGCCGATCATTTATGCAAATCTATTCCCGCTGCGAGGCGAATATTTCAGATATACATAAACCTCAATCTTTATCAATGACCGGCGTCATGATCCTTTTTGCCGGCGTACCGACATAGGTGCCGCCCGGCCCGAGCTTTTTTACGACGGAGCTGCCCATGCCGACCGTCACGTCGTCAAGTATCGTCGTGTAGGGACGCACCATGGAACCCAGCCCCAGGAATACGCCGTTGCCCAGCGTGACGCTGTCCGCAATGGCGCTCTTCGGCGCCATGTGACAGAAGTCGCCGATCCTGCTGTCATGGCCGATAAAGCAGCCGGAGTTGATGATGCTCTGTTTGCCGATCACTGCGTCGGATTCGATGATACATCCGGCGAAGACAACCGTCCCCTCTCCCAGACGTACCGAGCTGTGGACGATCCCCATCGGATGAACGAATACCGGCCAGCAGGCCTCCCTGAACCGTTCGCGTATCCTGCGGCGGACCACATTCGAGCCGATCGCGATGACGGCCATCGTATCCGGCGTGTCGGGCATCTCCGACACCGGGCCTATGATGGGAAGACACCAGAGCGTCCTTCCCCACAGCTCCGGGTTATCGTCGTAGATACCCGCGCACTCCACGCCGCAGGCTTCGAGCGTCGAGAGCACTACTTTTGCGTGGTCTCCGGCACCGATAAGAAAAACCTTATCTTTCTTCTCCATCATTACCACCCTTTCTTTCATTTATGTATATATCTATGATATATTTATTGTATCCTAATTCTTTATAAAGTAAAATAAAAACCACGGAATCCAGTCGTATCATGATATAATCTGTATATCATACCAGACTTGCGCTTCCACTATTTTTGCGGAGCCATCGGAGGGGTCTCTTTGCGTCGACTCATTGTAAAACTTATACTGCGCCTTTTCTTCCGGGTAAAGGTAAAGGGCTGGGAGAACTGGGAAAATGCTGGTGAGGGCGTTCTCATCGCGCCAAATTACGTTTCGTTCATCGATCCGCTGATTCTTGCCGCTTTTTTGCCGGAGAAGGTCCCGTTCGCCATTGAGCGGCGTTTGACGAAAAAACGCTTCGCGGGGCTATTTCTGCCGATAGCCGACACTCATATACTGGACGCGGACGCTCCGCTCTCGCTCAAATATTTCCTTAACCTGTTGAAAAACGGCGGACGCTGCGTCATCTTTCCCGAACTGCAGCCCACCACCATCGGCAACCCGATGAAGGTTTCACAGGGGGTCGCGATGATCGCCGACCACACCAAGGCAAAGATCCTGCCGATACATATCAAGGGAACGGAGCGTACGCCCTTCTCACGCATCCAGCACAAACGCGGGGTACGCTTCTTCTCCGAGGTGACGATAACCGTTTTTCCCGTTCAGAATCTCAATATCCCCGAGGGACTGACGGGGTCCAAGCGTAACGCCGCCGCCGGACGGGCGCTGGAGCGCATCATGGACGAGGCATCACTCGCGGCACGCCGGAAGCGGAAGCCCTTCTGGGACATCCTGCTCGACGCTCGCCGGGAATTCGGCGGCAACGTGCGGATATTCAGCGACGCCGGAGCCAAGCCCGTCACCTACAACGGCTTTATTACGCGCATCCTCCTGATAGAGGAGGCGCTGCGCCGGCAGAACCTTGAGGGCGACAATATCGGCGTACTGCTGCCGACCTCGCTCGGCGGCGTCATTTCGATGTACGCGCTGCAAAAAATCGGCAAGGTGCCGGCTATGCTGAACTTCTCCCTCGGGCCCCGCTCACTTGTCAACTGCTGCCGTACCGCCAGCATCAGGACGGTCGTTTCGTCGCGCAGGTTTATCGAACTCGGAAAATTAGAGGCGCTCTCACAGGCGATAGAGGAGGCCGGTATCCGCATATTCTGGCTCGAAGACGCGGCACAGCTGATCACGACCGGCAAAAAACTCTCCGCCGCGCTGCGCACCTTCTTCCTGCGATCAAACCTCGTAAGCCCCGAGGCGGAGGAAAAACCGGCGGTGGTCCTCTTCACCTCCGGCTCAGAGGGAGCGCCCAAGGGCGTGGTCCTCAGCTATAAAAACCTCAACACAAACCACGCGCAGATGTTCACGCGCGTCGACTTCTACCGTTCGGACCGCGTCCTCAACGCGATGCCGATCTTCCACTCCTTCGGGCTCTGCGGCGTATTCATGCCCGTATCGCTGGGCTTCTTCGTCTATCTCTATCCGTCGCCGCTGCACTATAAGACGATCGCCGCCATCTGTTACGACGAGCGCATAACGCTGCTCTTCGCCACGGATACCTTCCTCGCCGGCTACGCGAAGGCCGCGAGCGACAACTATGACTTCGCGACGATGCGCCTTCTCGTACAGGGCGGGGAAAAGCTCAGAGCTTCGACCCAGCAGACCTGGTTCGAGCGCTTCAACGTCAGGATCACCGAGGGCTATGGCGTCACAGAGGCCTCGCCGGTCGTCGCGAACAATTACTACGCGCATCATAAGACCGGCACCGTCGGGACGATCGTCGCAGGGCTGCAGTACCGCCTCGAACCTGTCGACGGAGTACATGACGGAGGCCGCCTCTGGCTGAAGGGCGACAATATCATGCTCGGTTATTTGAGAATCTCAAACCCCGGCGTTCTGGAACCGCCCAAGGATGGCTGGTATGACACCGGCGACATCGTTCACATCGACGACGAAGGGTACGTGACAATCCTCGGGCGTGCAAAGCGCTTCGCTAAGATCGGCGGAGAGATGATCTCGCTCGCCGCCGTCGAAGAGGCGATCTATGAGATATGGCCCGAGGAGCAGCACGCCGTCACGATGATGCACGGCGCGAACCGCGAGACGCTGACGGCGGTGACGACAATGACCGACATGAAGCGCGACGACCTGCGTCAGAAACTTTCCGACCTCGGCATGGCGGAGATCGCGATACCCAAGAAGCTAATCCACATGGAGACGATCCCCCTGCTCGGCAACGGCAAGACAAGCTATGTCGAACTCGACGAAATGCTCAAGAGCATGAGCGCCGAGGAGTAACATGGCTCTGATAAGACAGGATGAAAAACCTGAAATAACCGCGAATTTGCGTGGAGGAAGCGGAGAGGCGAGGATATTCGCCTCTCCGCTTATTTCCTCCTGTGGTCCACTGACGTTCGCCTCCCGAATCGAGCTCGCACCTGGTGCCAGCATCGGGCTGCACCGCCATGAGGACGACGAAGAGGTCTACGCGGTCGTATCGGGAGAGGGTCTTTACATTTATGACGGCGGCGAATGTCCCGCCCACGCAGGAGATATCTTTACAACAAAAAAGGGAATGTCCCACGCACTGAAAAACTGCGGTGGCGTGCCGCTCATATTTTTCGCAGTGGTGGCAAAATGATTGTATAGTTTTGCTACTCTTTATTTAAGATATTTTTATTTCTTATTTTTTCAAATATATCCGATCTTTTACCGATGAAATTTCTTGCAGCTGAACAAAATTTATTTAATTGGTTATTGACACTTTTTTCTATAGTACTATCATTGCATAGATAAATTATTTTTGTACTGGAGGAACTTTTAAAAATGGTAAAGAAATTGGCTCTGGTATTATCTATCGCTCTAATGGCAACGGCTCTGTTTACCTCATCAGGATTTGCTTCGACTACGATCAAGATCGGTCATGTCCTTAATACCGATCACTCCTGGCATAGGAACCTTACAGGGTTTGCAAACGAAGTGAAGAAGGAGACTGATGGACGTGTCGTTATCCAGCTCTACCCAAGCGGACAGCTCGGCAATGAGAAGGACATGGTGGAGGGACTCACATTCGGTACGGTAGACGGCGGACTTATAGGCGGTGGATCTTTCCAGTCGATCGACCCGAAGTTTGGCATCGAGGCTCTTCCATACGCCTGGCCGACACACGAGGCCGCCTATAAGGCATTCGACGGCAAGCTCGGTAAATACCTATTCGATCTCCTAGGCCAGAAAGGAATCGTTGGCCTTGCTTGGTGGGAAAATGGCTTCCGACACATAACGAACAATAAAAAACCCATCGTGAAACCTGAAGACCTCAAGGGACTCAAGATCCGCGTCACCCCAGACAAGATGCGCCTCGACACCTTTAAGCTTCTCGGCGCCGCTCCGATGGCGATAAACTTTGGAGAGCTCTATTCAGCGCTGCAGCAGGGGGTCGTGGATGGACAGGAGAACCCCTACGCGATAATCTACTCCAACGCCTTCAACGAAGTACAGAAATATCTTTCAAAATCGGGCCATATCTGGGGGTCGGCGGTGCTGTGCGTAAACAGCGACGTCTGGAACAAGCTGTCCGCGAAGGATAAGGAAACCGTCAAGAAGCTCGCGCAGAAATGGTGCGTCGCACAGCGCAAGGAGACTATAAAGGAAGAGAACGAGTTCCTCGGCAAGCTCAAGGCAAAGGGCATGGAGATCAACGATGTCGATAAGCCAGCTTTCCAGAAGGCGGTACAGCCGGTATGGAAAAGCTACGAGAGCACCTTCGGCAAAGAGCTGATGGATATGGTGCGTGAATACGGGAAATAGGCCTATGTCTCAAAAGAATAATGATTTTCTCAAGAGGGCGTACCGCCCTCTTGAGCTTTTACTTATATTGTCGGTGATCGTCGTCTTCACAGTGGTGCTCGTGGAGGTCGTCTCGCGCTATATCTTCCACCAGTCGATCGCCTGGGGCGCGGAGGTCTGCCAAACACTGCTGGTGTGGATGACATTTATCGGCGCGGCAGTGGCGTTGGTGGGCGGCGAGCACATGGAGATCAACGTAGCTATGGATAGGGTAGGGTCTCCCATGATAAAAAAAATCCTCCTGTTTCTGGGCAATCTTGCCATACTGCTCTTTCTCGCCTGCGGCATAATCGGCGGTGTGCGCCTTGTACAGAGGACCTGGAGCATGACGACAACGACGCTGCAGATCCCCGCGGGGATACTCTACATGGCCTTTCCTATCGGCTGCTTGCTGATGATGATCGTTGTCCTGCGCAATATAGTCCGGCTCTTCGGCAGGGAGGGGTAAAAGATGTTTATCCTCGTCTCGGTACTTATTATCGGCATCCTTATTGCCGTGCCCATATCATATTCGATCGCTATTTCAGGGACTCTTTATCTGCTTTTTGAATCAACGCTGCCGGTGTTGGTAATCGCTCAGCGCATGGTGGTAGGGGCGGATTCCTTCACACTGCTTGCGATTCCGCTCTTTTTGCTCGCCGGCGCGCTGATGGCGGAGGGAGATATCACACCACGCATCATGCGTTTCGCCTCCAGTATGGTCGGACACATCCGCGGCGGCATGGCGATGGTAATGGTCGTCTCTTGTATGTTCTTCGGCGCAATATCAGGCTCCGGCGTGGCGGACGTCGCAGCGATCGGCTCGATAATGCTGCCGGCCATGAAGGAACAGAAATACCGTCCCGCTTTCAGCGCTTCGCTGCTCGGCTGCGGCGGCGCACTGGCCACGATAATCCCCCCAAGTATCGTCATGGTCATCCTCGGCGTTACGATGGGAACTTCGATCGGAAAGCTCTTCATCGCCGGTTTCATTCCCGGTATCATGGCCGGTGGCTCATTGATGGCGATATCATATTATTTCGCCTCCAAGGAAAATTATCCCCGCCTGCCAAAGGCGGACGCGCGCGAAAAGTGGGAGGCCTTTAAAGGCGCCTTCCTGCCAATGGTCACACCGGCGATAATAATCGTCGGTATCCTGCAGGGGATATTCACCGCGACGGAAGCCGGCGGCGTAGCCGCCTTCTACGCGCTGATACTTTCAAAATATGTCTACCATAAGCTGTCATGGCGGCGATTTTTTGAGATATGCCTGGAGGTTGCAAAGACGAGCGCCGTTGTGCTCTTCATCATATCCGCAGCAAGCCTCTTCGGCTGGATACTTACCTCGCAGGACATCCCGCAAAAGATAGCGGCTGCCATTCTCAGCGTTTCAGACAATTACTGGATGGTGCTGATCTTCTTCAACCTCATGCTGCTGGTGCTGGGCACATTTATGGAGACAACGGCAATAATCCTCATCGTGATCCCCATTTTTATGCCGATCATGACGCAGATAGGTGTTGATCCGATACACCTCGGCGTGATGGTCTGCCTGAATATGGCAATTGGCGCCAACACGCCGCCGCTTGGAGTGGACCTTATGACGGCCTGCAAGGTTGCGGATATTGCTTACGAAGACTCCTTCCGCTATATATTCTTCTTCCTCGCCGCGATGACCATCGTGCTGATATTGATTATAGCTTTTCCCGCGCTGTCGACATGGCTGCCGAACATGGTGGTATCTTCCGGAGCATAACGGTAAACAACAGTAAGGATAACATTTCAAACGGGCCGGCATGAAACAATCCGGGCCGTTTTATATTTATTATTACAATAGATATATGCATTTCAGTCTCTATTAAAGTTATTTTTTCACTATTTAAAATTAACGCTCTCGCTATTGACATACCTCCCTGTCGGTATGTATAATTCTCTCGCTTGTCATCCATATAAACAGGAGGTGAAAGGATGCGAAGAACAAAGGCGGCGGCGCTTGAGACCAAGGCAAAGATTTTGGAGTCTGCGCTCGACATTTTCAGCGAAAAGAGTTTCTCAAACGCTTCCCTTACTGAGATTGCGGCGAACGTAGGGCTGACCAAGGGTGCGCTTTACTGGCATTTCAAAAACAAGAACGATCTGTTGCTGCAGCTTATGAAAGAGATATGCAAACATGGGGAAGACAAGGTGAAAAACCTCTTCAACACTCCCGATTCTGTAGGAAAACTGCGGAAATATTATAAGGATTCCCTGATCCTTCTGTTGAAAGACGACCGCAATAAAAAAATCCACAAGATCATGACGAAGAGGGACGAGTGGCCCGAAGATATCCAGCAAAGCGTACGGCAAATCATAAAGGAATCGATCGAGCGTGAAAGGCTCATGGTGGAAAAGTTCATCTCCAAGGGTCAGGAGGAGGGCCGGTTCCGGGAGAATATTTCGCCGACGGCGGTGGCGGTGTTAATCAGCTCCATCTTCCACGGGCTCTGCGTGATGCAGCTTTCGGGTATGCTGCCGGAAGAATTTCCGCAATATACCGATATATTATTCGACGCCTTTACGAAAGAATTAAGCGCAAAATAATAATAGAATCGCTATAATATAGCCCTGTCTTTCAGGTTGGCACTAATCGAAAGGATTTTTAAGAAAGAGAAGGTGCATATAGAAAATGCAAAACTCAGAAGAAAAGAGGAATATTGAGTTGAACAGCAAACAAAAATCAGGCTGGATCAAAATAGCGGTCATCATTGTAGTGATCGCGGCGGCCTTTTACGGCTATAAGGCATGGAACGGCGGAAAGGCGGCACAGCCGCAGGCAACACAGGCACAGTCTGCAGAACCGCTCGTCATCGTAAAGCCGGTAGAGAAGGCCGATGCCTCAACGCAGCCCTCCGAGTATGTGGGCCGCGTCGAAGCGATCCAGTCCGTTCAGGTAAAACCGCAGATTTCTGGTGAGATAGCGAAGGTATGTTTCAAAGAGGGTTCCATCGTGAAGGCGGGACAGCTGCTCTTCCAGATAGACCCCGCCCAGTACCAGGCCACCGTAGCGCTGCGTAAGGCGGAGTTGGAACAGGCCAACGCCAACCTTGACGCCGCAGAGAAGTATTACGCTCGCGTTCAGGCGGCGGAGACCCGCGCCGTTTCGGCAGCGGAGCGCGATACGGCTGAGAGCAACGTGCTGCAGGGACGCGCGGCCGTATCTCAGGCAAAGGCCAACCTTCGCCTCGCGGAGATAAATCTCGGCTATACGCGTATAACCTCCCCGATAACCGGTAAGATCGGCATCGCCAATCTTACCAAGGGCAACTATGTGACCCCCGCGAGCGGCGCGCTGGCCACAATCGTCCAGATGAACCCCGTGCGCGTCTCCTATTCGCTGCCGGACAGAGATTATCTCGACCAGCTCGAACTCTTTAAGAAAGAGGGCTCCGTATATAAAACAAAGCTGATACTCAGCAACGGTACCGAGCTCGACGTCCCCGGACAGCGCGACTTTGAGGACAACGCCGTGGATCAGATGACGGGAACGGTCATGATGCGTCTGCGCTTCACAAACGACGGCGGCATGCTCATCCCCGGAGAGATGGTGCGCGTATTTACTCAGCCGGTCAAGAGCCATATCGTCAACGTCATTCCTCAGACGGCCGTCATGGCGGATGAAGAGGGCGATTACGTGTACGTGGTGGAGGCCGACAACACAGCTCATATCGTCAGGGTCAAACTCGGACGTGAGATGGGTTCGCTGCGAGAGGTCACGAGCGGACTGAAAGACGGACAGAATGTGGTGGTCGCAGGACTGCAGAACATCCGCCCCGGCGTCAAGGTCAGAATAGACACCTCAGCGTCGGCCAATGTCTACGATTCCAACAGCGCGCTTGACGCTACCTCTGGAGCGGAAATCGTGACCTCGGGCGACAGCGGCGCTGCGAAAGAGGAAAATTAGCCAATGTTCGCGAAATTTTTTATAGACCGCCCGCGCTTCGCAATGGTCATCAGCATCCTGATGGCCCTTGCCGGCGTAATCGCAGCTTTCTCGCTACCGGTCGCGCAGTACCCCAACGTCACACCGCCTCAGATACAGGTATCAACGACTTACCGCGGCGCTGACGCCAGTACCCTCGCAAACACAGTCGGAGCTCCGCTTGAAGAGATGGTCAACGGCGTCGAAGGCATGATATACATGAACTCGACATCCAGCAATAACGGGCAATATAAGCTCACTATCACCTTCGCCACCGGCACCGACCCCGATATGGCGCTCGTCCGCGTACAGAACCGTGTCTCACAGGTTACGCCGCAGCTACCTTCGGAGGTCACGGCGGAGGGAATCACCGTGGAAACGTCCTTCTCCGATACACTCGGGTTCCTGGCGTTGCTGTCTCCGAACGGGACCTATGACGAGCTTGCACTGATGAATTACGCATACGGCAACATCAGAAACACGATGAAGCGCGTTCCCGGCATGGGAGACGTTCAAGTCTTCGGTTCAAAGTACAGCATCCGTATCTGGCTCGACCCGGCGCGCGTTGCCTCGCTTGGCCTGTCGATCAGTGACGTCGCGGCGGCAATCCAGAGCCAGAACAAGCAGGCTTCGATAGGTTCGATCGGCGCAACGCCGGGCAGCGATCTCGACAGCCCCATCGTCTATTCGCTGCAGACACGGGGACGCCTTTCCAGCATCAAAGAATTTGACAATATCATCGTCCGTACCACCGAACAGGGCGGCCTCGTCAAACTACGTGACATCGCGCGCATAGAGCTCGGCTCAGAGACATACAACACCCACGCGAGCGTCAACGGCGCGCCCGCGGCAATGATATCGCTCTCGCAGGCAGCCGGTTCAAATGCTCTTGACGTCATGTCCGCCGCAAAAAAAACGATGGAACAGCTTTCGCAGTCTATGCCGAAGGACATGAAGCTTCTTATAAACTACGACTCGACGACATACGTCAAGGCAACGATCAAAGAGATACTGACCACTCTTATTATCACATTCCTGCTCGTCGTGCTGGTCTGTTATCTATTTCTTCAGGACTGGCGCGTCACGTTAGTTCCTGTCGCGGCGATTCCGATCTCCCTGCTTGCGACCTTCGCGGGGCTGGCGGCGATGGGATATAGCATCAACATTCTTTCGCTGTTCGGACTGGTGCTCGTAATCGGAACGGTCGTCGACAACGCCATCGTCGTCGTCGAACGAGTAACGTTCATCATGGACAGGGACAAATGCTCTCCTGAAGCCGCCACCATCCTAGCGATGAAGGACGTCACGGCACCGATGACGGCGACGACGCTCGTATTCCTCGCCATCTTCGTACCGGTAGGATTCATGGGCGGCATCACGGGACAGATATACAAGCAGTTTGCCGTGACCATCTCCTTCTCTGTCGTATTTTCGCTCATCGTCGCGCTCACGCTTTCGCCGGCTATGTGCGCTCACATGCTGCGCGAGGTCAAGCCCGCCGAACGCGGGTTGCTGAAGTGGTTCAACACTACCCTCGCGAAGACCACGCGCGGATACGTCAGGGGAGCAACCTGGCTCGCGCGACGCATGATCGTCACGATCGTCCTGCTCGGAGCGGTAATAGGGGCCTGCTGGCTCGTCTCCGTGACGACACCCACCTCGTTCATCCCCGATGAAGACCAGGGCGTCATCTTCGCCGCCGTCCAGCTCCCAGAGGGAGCGACACTGCCACGCACACAGGCCGTCGTGCGCCCGATGGCGACCGAGATCGGCAAGATCAAGGGCGTCCGGGACGTCATGAACATCGAAGGCATCAATATCATGGGTGGCAACGGCGAAAACGTCGCCTCCATAATCCTTCCCCTTAACCCGTGGAACGAACGCAAGTCAAAAGAACTGCAGCTTACGTCGATAGTGGCGCAGGTCAGGCAGATCGCGGCGAAATACCCGCAGGCAAGCACCAACGTATTCACGCCTCCGGCGATCATGGGGCTGGGCATGGCCTCCGGGCTTGACATGAGGCTCCAGTCGACCATGGAAAATAACCCTGAACATCTCGCCAAGGTCATGAAAGCGCTGCTCGTGGAACTCAACCAAACCCCCGAGTTCCTCTATGCCTTCAGCTCATACACAGCGGACACTCCGCATCTTTATCTCGACATCGACCGTGAAAAGGCGGAACTGATGAACGTGCAGATTGGCACCATCTTCTCCACCCTGCAGACCTACTTTGGCTCCGCTTACATCAACGACATCAACATCGGCACACAGGTCAACCGCGTCATGGTCCAGTCGGAATGGAACTACAGAAACAACATGGACAGGATCGGCGGGATCTTCGTACGGAATACCAACGGCGAGCAGGTACCGCTGCAAAGCCTTATGACGCTCCGCAAAACTCTCGCGCCGCGCGCAATAGACCGCTACAACCTCTATCCGAGCGCCGGTATCACGATAGTCATGAAGCCAGGGTTCTCTTCGGGGCAGGGTATCGCAAAAGTAGCCGAACTAAGCAAAAAGATACTGCCCGAGGGCTACTCTTATGACTGGTCCGGCATGACCTATCAGGAACAAAATTCGAAGGGCGACATAATCATTGTGCTTGCCATCGCACTGATATTCGCCTATCTCTTCCTCGTCGCGCAGTATGAAAGCTGGTCGGTTCCAGTACCAGTCATCCTCTCGTTGCCGGTCGCCATGTTCGGAGCTTTGGGTGGACTATGGGTAATGGGACTCTCCATCTCCGTCTACGCGCAGCTCGGCATCCTCCTGCTCATCGGACTTGCCGCGAAGAACGCAATCCTCATCGTTGAATTCGCCAAAGAACAGCGCGAGGACCACGGCCTGCCATTGATACAGGCGGCGGCCACCGCGGCGAGCGAACGTTTCCGAGCCGTCCTCATGACGGCCTTCACCTGCGTCCTCGGCGTCCTTCCAATGCTCTTCGCCTCTGGAGCCGGCGCGGCAAGCCGCAAGGCAGTCGGCACAACGATGTTCTTCGGAATGAACGCCGCCACAATAATAGGTATCTTCTTCATTCCGGCCCTCTACGTCTTCTTCCAGGGAACGAGAGAGAGGGTCAAGGGACGCGTAAGCAACACTGTAAAAAGAGAAGGGAAATAAGGAGGCGCGTGATGATAAAAAAACTTACACTTTGCACGATATCCGCGCTGATAATGCTGACGGCCGGCACCGCCTTCGCGGCGAAGGCCGAGACGCAGCCCGCTTCCGCTGACCTGTCGGCTGTGGCTGCCTCGCGCGACATACAGGTCAAAAACGGCGAATGGACGATGCTGGCGCAGCTCTACCCAGTTCCCGCCGTCTCCGACGACATCTCTCAGGCGCTCACGCCGGAGCACCTCGCAAGCTGGTGGAACATCTTCAACGACCCGATGATGACGGAACTCATCCTCAAGTCGCTCGAAAGCAACCGCGACCTCGCGGCGGCGCGCGCCAGAGTGACCGAGGCACGCGCATCGCTCGGGATCAGCCAGGCGAATCTGCTGCCCTGGCTGGATTCCACGAACTTCTGGAACAACAGCCGCACACCTTTACCAGCAGGTACAGGCAGCGGCACGAATCTCTACAAGCTCGGCATCGACGCCTCATGGGAGATAGACGTCTTCGGCGGCCAGCGCGCAAGCGTCAGAGCGCAGAGAGCGACGCTCGAGGCCCAGTACGCGGCGCTGTACTCCACCTGGACGAGCTTAGCGTCAGAGGTGGCGATGAACTACATCTCGCTGCGCACCCTTCAGGAGCGCCTGGCGATCGCGCAGTATAACCTCGGTCTCCAGCAGGATACCGTTGATATCCAGCAGTCAAAGGTCGACTCCGGTCTATCAGACTCGCTCGCGCTGAAACAGGCGCAGTACACGATGGAACAGACGCGGGCCAGCATTCCCAGCATCGAATCCTCGATAGAGCAGACGATGAACGCGCTCGCGATACTCGTGGGCGAGGTTCCCGGAACGCTGGAAGAAAAGCTTGCGGCGAAGCAGCCGATACCCAAGCTCTCCGGTACGGAGTTCATCGGCATACCGGCGAACGCCGTCCGTCAGCGTCCTGACATCCGTCAGGCAGAACGGCAGCTTGTGGCTCAGCTTGCGCGCAAAAAATCGGCGCAGGCAGATCTCTGGCCCAAGTTCTACCTTACGGGATCGATCGGCACCGAGGCGGGCAACTGGGGCAGCCTCTTCTCCGGCCCCGCGAAGCTGTACAGCTTCCTGCCGCAGATAAGCTGGCCAATCTTCCATGCCGGCGCGATACGCAATAACATCAAGGTACAGGGAGCAAAGGCCGAACAGCTGCTTGCGGCCTACGAGCAGACGGTACTCTCCGCCGTCGGCGAGGTACGCGACTCGCTCTCCGCGAACGTCAAGGAATACGAGCGCAACGAGTCCCTCAAACGCGGCGTGGAGGCCGCTCAGACGGCACTTGACATCGCGAACGATAAATACGCCAACGGCCTCGTTGACTTCACCAACGTCATCAACGCCCAGCGCTCACTGACGGGCCTCTCGGAGGAATACGTCATCAGCCAGGGACAGATATCAACAAACGCCGTGGCGCTCTTCAAAGCGCTCGGCGGCGGCTGGCAGCCGATGGAAGAGGCCGAAAAGGCGCTCGCCGAAGCGGCAAAGCAGGCAAAAAAATAACGGCGGCAAAACAGCCGCAAGACGTCAAAAGAGGCCTTCTCTTATGAGAGGGCCTCTTTTATTCATTATCGCCGTATCAAGAATTTAGAGGTCGTATTCCTTCGGCGGATTGCCGGAAAAATCGGCGATCACCGCGTGCGCGTCCGCAAGATAAAAAACTTCAAATATGGGATTATCCGCGCTCTGATACAGCCCTTTGATGAGGGGATAGGCCATGCAGCCCTCCTTGACCTCCATATTGTTCACAAATACGGCCCTGCCAGCAATACGCAGCCACGCATAGTCAGGGCTGGAAACGCTAACCTCGACATAGGGATTGGCCGTCATCTCTTTATAGACCTCTTTGGTACTGTTGGTGCAGAACCAAAGCTTGCCCTCACGCTCGAAACAGAACATAAAGGGGCGGCACTTCCCTTTGCCGTCAAGGCCGACCGTCGCCAGATACTGCACAGGATTTTCACTCAAAAATTTAACAACTTCGTTCATTTTAATTTCCTCCCTCAATTTATTTTATTAAGCAATGGATTGCTCTCACTTATCAATAGACTTATAATAAAAACCTAAGGATATAATGTAAAGTAAGCACTATTTTGTGCTATAGTTACCATAATGATACTAATGGAGGAGACAACCATGCTGATAAAAGACCTGCCCCCCTGTCCCGTAGAGACGACCCTGACACTGATCGGAGATAAATGGAAGGTACTCATCCTGCGCGACCTGATGCCGGGGACCAAACGCTTCGGCGAGCTGAAAAAATCCATCGGCAGCGTCACGCAGAAGGTGCTCACGCAGCAGCTGCGCGCGATGGAAGAGAGCGGCCTGCTGACCCGCAAAGTCTACGCCGAGGTCCCGCCGCGCGTCGAATACACTCTCACCGAGACCGGCTACAGCCTGAAGCCGATCCTCGACGCCATGTGGGGCTGGGGAGAGCGTTATAAAGAGACGCTGGGAGAATGTTCGCCCAAACAGAGGGATGACGGAACGGTAATTTATCAAATCTCCGGGGAGAAACTTTCATGAAAGACGGCTTTATAAAGATCGCCGCGGTCTCGCCGGAGATGCGCGTTGCGGACTGCGTTTATAACGCGGAAAAGATCACCGAAGCGATGTCGCATGCGGCGAAAGATGGCGTGCACCTGCTCGTACTGCCGGAGCTTTGCATCACCGGCTATACCTGCGGCGACCTCTTTCTGCAGCGGACGCTGACGGATGGCGCGGAGGCGGCGCTCGCAAAGATACTCAGTGACACTAAAAAACTTCCCGTCGTTACGCTTATCGGGCTGCCGGCAGTACGTGAGGGGAAATTATACAACTGCGCCGCAGTCGTCTATAAGGGAACACTGCTCGGCGTCGTGCCCAAGAAAAACCTCCCAAACTACGGGGAGTTTTACGAAAAGAGGTGGTTCTGCTCCACGCCGGAGGAGAACGCCGGTATACGTCTTTGCGGCGGTGACACTCCCTTCGGGACAAAGCTGATTTTCCAATGCACGTCAATGGACGGTTTCCGCTTCGCCGCTGAGATCTGCGAGGACCTCTGGGTGCCGGAGCCGCCCTCCGTCTCCCACGCGCTTGCGGGAGCGCTCATCATCGCGAACCTCTCGGCGAGCGACGAGACCATCGGCAAAGCGGAGTACCGCCGCTCGCTTGCGGTGGGGCAGTCCTCACGGCTCGTCTGCGCCTACGTCTATGCCGACGCCGGCTGCGGCGAATCGACGACCGATATGGTATTCGGCGGCCATAACCTCATCACGGAAAACGGCCGCCTGCTCTCGGAGTGCGCGCCCTTTTCCACCGGCCGCTGCTCCGCCGTCGTTGATCTGCAGCTGCTCTCGCAGGAGCGCAGGCGGCTCACCACATATCCGGAAAGCCGTGCAGCGGGCTACGAGACCGTTACCTTTGAAATGGAGACCTCCGATACGGACATCGCCGAACGCAAGATCACGAAACAGCCATTCGTCCCCGAGGACGGAGCCGAACGCGGCAGGCGCGCGGAGATGATCCTCACGATGCAGGCGCACGGCCTGAAAAAGCGGCTGGAACATTCACACGCAAAACATGCCGTCATCGGGATATCGGGCGGTCTGGACTCCTGCCTGGCGCTGCTCGTCGCCGTCAGGGGGATGGATCTTGCCGGGCGCCCCAGAGGCGACGTCCTGGCTGTGACGATGCCCTGCTTCGGTACGACGGCGCGCACAAGAGGGAACGCCGCGCTGCTCTGCGAGTCGCTGGGAGTGGAATTCCGCTCCGTCGACATCACAGAGGCTGTGAGGCTTCACTTCCGCGATATCGGACAGGATGAAAACAACCACGACGTCACCTTTGAAAACGCCCAGGCGCGTGAGCGCACGCAGATACTGATGGACATCGCCAACAAACATGGCGGCCTCGTTGTGGGTACCGGCGACCTCTCGGAGCTGGCGCTCGGCTGGGCCACCTATAACGGTGATCAGATGTCGATGTACGGCGTCAACGCCTCCGTACCCAAAACCCTCGTACGCCACATCGTGCGTTATGCCGCGGACCGGACGGATAACAAACCGCTGCGCCGCGCGCTGCTTGATATCCTCGACACCCCCGTGAGCCCGGAGCTGCTGCCGGCGGAGGGTGGGAAGATCTCGCAAAAAACGGAGGACATTGTCGGCCCCTACGAGCTGCACGACTTTTTCCTCTACTATGCGGTCCGCTGCGGCTTCGCGCCGCGCAAGATCCGCCGCCTGGCGGGGGCAGCATTCTCCGGCATCTACGACGGCGAAACGATCGACAAATGGCTGAAAAACTTTTACCGCCGCTTCTTCGCGCAGCAGTTTAAGCGTTCCTGTATGCCCGACGGCCCGAAGATCGGCTCCGTAACGCTCTCCCCGCGCGGTGACTGGCGCATGCCCTCGGACGCGGCGGCGGCGCTGTGGCTGGCGGAGCTGGAATAAGGGAGGCCCATGTCTTGAAGATTACAATGCTGGGAACTGGCAACGCCCTCGTAACAGAATGCTACAACACCTGTTTTGTCCTCAGCGAGGGAGACCGTCATTTTTTAGTGGACGGCGGCGGCGGGAATACCGTCCTACGGCAGCTGAAAAGGACCGGGATCGACTGGAAGTCGATAAAGGATATTTTCGTAACGCATGGACACGTCGACCATCTGCTTGGCATCATCTGGATGGTGCGCATGATCTGCCAGTATATGAGACAGGGAGAATATGAGGGCGAGGCGAATATCTATGCCCATGAGGAGCTGATCTCGCTCCTCAACGAAACGGCGCATTCGCTGCTGCCGGAAAAGGATACCCGTTTCATCGGCCGCAGGCTGCACCTGATTCCCGTCGCCGACGGCGAGGAGCGGCAGGTAATCGGGCGGAAGACTGTATTTTTCGACATCCATTCCGCCAAGGCGAAGCAGTTTGGCTTTACCGTCAGCCTGGGGAACGGAGAAAGACTTACCTGCTGCGGCGACGAGCCTTACAGCGAATATGAGCGTTCCTACGCCGAAAAGAGCAAGTGGCTCCTGCACGAGGCCTTTTGCCTGCACGCGCAGGCTGACATATTCCATCCCTATGAAAAAAGCCATTCCACCGTAAAAGACGCCGCGATCACCGCCGAAAGGCTGGGGGTGAAAAATCTGCTCCTCTATCACACGGAAGACAAAAATATCGCGGACCGCAAATCGCTCTACCTGGCGGAGGGCCGCAAATATTTTAACGGAAATATCTTCGTGCCGGATGATCTGGAGACCATCGAGCTATAGCCGCGCGCAAAGCGGTCCTTCATAATTTACATCAAAAAGAGAACCGGAGCCCCAGGGATTTAAAGGGCTCCGGCTTTGTATTTTAAATCAGCGGTACCAATTATACGGCCCGTTAGACCGCCTTACTGCTTTTTCAGCACGCCGCCCTCGACTCCGCTTGTGGCGAAGGCGCGGTAGCGGTTCAGGAAGGGGCTGTCGACCTCCTGGACGTGGGGAACGAACTTCTTGCGGCGTTCTTCCAGCACCTCGTCAGACACGAGAAGGTCGAGACATTTTTCCGGAATGTTGATGGATATTTCGTCGCCCTCCTCGACAAGGCCGATAGGACCGCCGACCGCAGCCTCGGGCGAGACGTGGCCGATGGCCGCGCCGCGCGTCGCGCCGGAGAATCTGCCGTCGGTGATAAGCGCTACGGTGCCGCCCTTGCCCTGGCCCATGATCGCCGAGGTGGGGGCAAGCATCTCGCGCATGCCGGGACCGCCCTTCGGCCCCTCGTAGCGGATGACGACGACGTCGCCGTCGTTTATCTTGTTCGCCATGATCGCGGCGCTCGCATCTTCCTCACAGTCGAAGACGCGCGCCGGTCCTCTGTGGACAAGCATTTCCGGAGCCACCGCCGCCTGTTTGACGATTGCGCCGAGCGGCGCGAGGGTACCCTTCATGAAGGCAAGGCCGCCCTCTTTATGGTGCGGATTATCAATGGGACGAATAACTTCCGCGTCGACGACCTTGGCGCCGGCGACATTTTCCGCCGTTGTGGCGCCAGTAACGGTGATTGTCCCGCCGTTTATGAGGCCGACCTCAAGCAGCTGTTCCATCAAAGCCTGTACGCCGCCCGCGCGCCAGAGGTCCTCAATATGATGCGCGCCGCCGGGGCTCATCGAGCAAAGATGCGGCACCTTCGCGCCGACCTCGTTGAATATCTCCAGGGGCAGCTCAAGCCCAGCCGCCCAGGCGATCGCGGGCAGATGGAGCGAGGTGTTCGTCGAACCACCAAGCGCAAGGTCCACCGCGACGGCGTTTTTAAAGGCCTCTATCGTGAGGATGTCGCGCGGACGGATATTTTTTTCCACAAGGTTCATGACCGCGCGTCCGGCATCCTTAGCGAGGCGAATGCGCCCCGCGTGTACGGCGGGTATGGTGCCGTTCCCGGGCAGGCCGAGGCCGAGCACCTCCATCATGCAGTTCATCGTATTGGCGGTGAACATGCCGGAGCAGGAACCGCAGCCGGGGCAGGCGTTGTCCTCGATATCCTGAAGCGCCGCGTCGTCGATCTTTCCCGCGCCGCGCTGACCGACACCCTCAAAGACGCTGTTAAGGTCAAGGGTACGTCCGTTGTGCTGTCCGGCCATCATCGGGCCGCCGGAGATCACTATCGCGGGCAGATTGAGCTCCGCCGCCGCCATCGCCATTCCGGGGATGATCTTGTCGCAGTTCGGTACCAGCACGAGGCCGTCGAGCGCGTGGGCGCGCGTCATGACTTCAACCGAGTCCATGATCAGTTCGCGGCTCGGCAGCGAGAATTTCATTCCCTCATGATTCATCGCGATACCGTCGCAGACGCCGATAACGGGAAATTCTATCGGCAGGCCGCCGGCGGCGTAGATGCCGGCCTTGACGGCCTCCGTTATTGTGCGCAGATGCACATGGCCGGGAATGACGGCGTTATAGGCGTTCGCCACGCCGATCCACGGACGCTCTATCTCCCAGTCGGTGTAGCCGGCCGCCTTCAGCAATGAACGGTGGGGGCTACGAAGATATCCTTTTTTAGCTTTATCGCTGTTCAATTTATCGTTCACTTCCTATCCTGTTACCATGTTGTCTAGTGAGTTTCCGGGATATACCATCGGCACTACGAGAGCTCCCTGCGGTATCCTGATGTCGATCAGCGCGGGGCCGGGTGCGGCGAGCGCCTTTTCGAGCGTCGGACGCAGCTCTTCGGGACGCGAGGCGGCATATCCGGGAACGCCCATCGCCTCGGAGAGTTTGACAAAGTCCGGAGTGCGGTTATATATCGTGTTGGAGTAGCGGTGATCATAGAAGAACTGCTGCCACTGCCGCACATTGCCCAGACAGGCGTTGTTGAGCAGGATCACCTTCACGGGGATGTCGTAGCGCGCGCAGGTGTCGAGCTCCTGAATGTTCATCATGAGGCTGCCGTCGCCCGCGATACAGCAGACTGTCTGCCCCGGGCAGGCATAGGCGGCGCCCATAGCCGCGGGAAATCCGAAGCCCATGGTACCAAGGCCGCCGGAGCTGAGGAAACGGCGCGGAGCCTCGACACGGAGGTGCTGCGCGGCCCACATCTGGTTCTGGCCCACTTCGGTGGTGACGACGGCTTCGCCCTTCGTCAGTTCATGAAGCGTCTCCAGCACCTGCCAGGGCGCGATCTCGCCGCTGTACTCATGGCGGGGCATCGGCTCCTTCGTACGTATCTCCGCCAGGGTCTTGTTCCATTCGCTGTGATCGGCGATCTTTTTCTTCATCGCCTCGGAGAGGGCCTCGATAACGCGGGAGGCATCTCCGACAAGCCAGACATCGGTCTCTATCGCCTTGTCAATCTCCGCCGCGTCCAGATCGATATGGATGATCTTCGCGTCGGCGGCGAAGCGCTGGCGGTTTCCCGTCGTACGATCGCTGAAGCGCGAACCGATGGCGATGATGACATCAGCCCCCATCAGCGCGCGGTTCGCTACAGGATGGCCGTGCATACCGGCCATGCCGAGCGAAAGGCCGCTGGGATGAGACTCGGGGAAGGCTCCCTTGCCAAGCAGCGTTGTAGTGACCGGTATTTCGTATTTGAGCGCGAAGTCGGTAAGCAGCTCGGAGGCTCCTGAGCGGATGACGCCGCCGCCCGCGAAGATCACGGGGCGCTCGGCGTGTTCGATCAGCGAGACCGCCGCTTCAAGCTGCCTGACATCGTACAGGTTTTCAGGATGATAGCCCAGAAAGTCGAGCTGCGTCGAATATTTATAATCTCCCATGCCCTTCTGGACGTCGGCCGGCACGTCTACAAGGACCGGTCCCGGACGCCCCGTGGAGGCAATGTAAAAGGCCTTGTGGATCGTCGACTGTACCTGGTCCGGCGTGCGAACCTGAAAGCTGTGTTTAACGAGCGGCAGGCTCGCGCCGACGATATCCGCCTCCTGAAAGGCGTCGGTGCCGATCACCGTCGTCGCCACCTGTCCCGTGATTGCCACCATCGGCACCGAGTCAAGGTTCGCCGTGGCAATCCCCGTTACAAGATTTGTGGCGCCGGGGCCCGAGGTTGCGATGCAGACCCCCGGCTTGCCGCTCGTGCGCGCGTAACCGTCCGCCGCGTGAGAGGCCGCCTGTTCGTGGCGCATCAGTATGTGGTTTAATTTTGAATCATAAAGAGCGTCATAAAGATGGATGACCGTACCGCCGGGCAGTCCGAAGACGGTGCTGACTCCCTCGTCCTCCAGCGCCTTGACGACCATCTGAGCCCCGTTCATTTTCGCCATGTGGATTGCTCCTTTTTGCTTTTGTTTTATTTTTCCGTTACGTATGTTAACGGGAATTTTAGGATTAGATGGCCCAGCTCCTAAGTGACTTGGCTCTGCGCACCCGGAGCCGCACTATGGTGCGGTGAGGACGGCGCAGGGGCAAGTCACGACGGAGATGGGCTATATAATCCTAAAATTTGGGAACTTCTTTTTGTTCCATCCAGGGCATCATCTTGCGCAGCTCTTTGCCCACAGCTTCGCAGGGAGCCTCCTGTGCCGCCTTCGCCCACTTCTTCATGCGGGGACGTCCGGTCTGGTTCTCAAGTATCCAGTCGCGCGCGAAGGTGCCGTCCTGTATCTCGGTAAGCAGCTGCTTCATCGCCTTACGCGACTCTTCGCCGATTACGCGCGGACCCGCCGTCATATCGCCGTACTTCGCGGTGTCGCTGATGCTGTAGCGCATCCAGCTCATACCGCCCTCGAAGATCATATCTACGATAAGCTTCATCTCGTTGATGCACTCGAAGTAGGCCATCTCGGGCTGATAACCAGCTTCCACCAGCGTCTTGAAGCCCTGCTGCATCAGCTCCGTCACGCCGCCGCAGAGGACCGCCTGTTCGCCAAAGAGGTCGGTTTCAGTCTCTTCACGGAAGGTCGTCTCAATGATGCCCGCGCGGCCGCCGCCGATTGCCGAGGCATATGCGAGCGCGAATTCCTTCGCCTTGCCGCTGGCGTCCTGGTAGATGGCGATGAGACAGGGAACGCCCTTGCCCTCTTTATACATGGCGCGCACCATATGGCCGGGCCCCTTCGGAGCTACCATAAATACGTCGTGCGACGCGGGCGGCACGATCTGTCCAAAATGCACCGCGAAGCCGTGCGCGAAGAGAAGTTTCGCCTCGGGCTTCATGTTCGGCAGAACCTGGTTCTTGAAGATGTCGGCCTGCATATGGTCGGGCATGAGGAACATGATGAGGTCGGCAAGCTTCGCCGCCTCCTGCACTGTGTAAACTTCAAAACCGTCGGCCTCGGCCTTCGCCTTCGACTTGCTTCCCTCGTGCAGGGCGATGATTACCTTGGCGCCGCTGTCGCGCAGATTCTGCGCGTGCGCGTGCCCCTGACTGCCGTAGCCGATCACCGCTACCGTCTTGCCGTTCAGAAATGCGAGGTCCGCGTCGCGGTCATAATAAACCTTTGCCATAATAGAGAACACTCCTTAGATAGAATTTTATGTATATCGCTATAAGCTGGCCGGCAAAGCCGGCGGACTTAGTAGTTTCCTGAAAAACGATTTCTTTAACGCGTCGGTCAGTTCTCGAATCCGGTGCGCGCGAGCGCCACCTGTCCGGAACCGGCCGTCTCCAGAATACCGTAGGGCTTGAGCGCCGCCATACAGGCCTCCACCTTACCCCTGTCTCCCGTCACCTCAAGCGTGATAGCGTCGGAGCCGAGGTCCACCACGCGGCAGCGAAATATCTCCGCCGTCTGAAGGATGTGCGGCCTGCGCTCAACCGGGGCCATGACCTTGACGAGCGAGAGCCAGCGCTCCACAAAAGGGCCATCCTTGGTAAGATTCTGCACCTCAATGACCTCGATCAGCTTCATAAGCTGTTTACGTATCTGGTCATAGACCCCCTCTTCACCCTCAATGATTACCGTGAAGCGCGAAAGACCTGGGACGTCGGTGCGTCCTACGCTGAGGCTCTCGATGTTGTATCCACGGCGATAGATGAGACTCGCTATGCGCATGAGCACGCCCGGACTGTCTTCGGAAACAATGCTGAAAGTACTCTTCAATCTTAAAACGTCCCTTCTCAAAAAGCTTTTTATAGATAAATCCCTGCGGCGCAAAACATATGACCGATACTGCCCCGCGCCCCACAGCTCTGCGCAACAAAAAAGACCGGAACCCCAGCGGGTCCCGGTCCGATAGTAACGCGGTTATTAGGCACCGGCCACTTCGGGGGACCCGCTGCTAATAATGCGTACTACGACGACTATGTTTGCCACGTTGGATGTCAAATTATCTCTTCGCATTGCCGCCCGTCCCTTCGATGCCGGATTGAAAAGGAGATTAGCCCTTTTCGCATATTACGGGACATAATAAAAGCTCTAAGGTGAAATGTCAACTATTACTTTTCCACGATGATTTTAATTTTCACACGGTCTTTTTTATATGGACTTAATTAAATAACGGCATAAAAGAGATCATAAAACAGAATAAAAGGTGTTCCCCCGCTTTTATAAGCATAATGCCTTTTTCTGCTTTTAGAAACTGTCACCTATTCGGAGCAATGTCTCTTTGAGTACCTTCGCGCCGCGTATGAGATCGGAATTGCTCGTAAATTCGCCTTTTAAGTGGCTTATACCGTTATGGCTCGGGACAAAGATCATCCCCATCGGTATGACATGGGCCAGCGGAGAGGAATCATGGGACGCGCTGCTCGGCATCACCGCAACGGAATATCCGGCCTTGGCGGCGCTCTCTTTTATTGTCTTCACGAGCCTCTCGTCAAGGAGCACCGCCAGCTTCGTGCCAAGTTTTTCTATTGATACGGAGCATGGAGCGAATATCTCCGCCATCGCCGAAAACTCCGAGCAGGCGCGTTCGACGGCCATGTCGTCGATCGAACGCAGTTCAAGTACGAAGCGCGCCTCTTCCGGCACGACGCTGACGTGGCCGGAGGAGAGCTCCAAGACGCCGATATTGCAGACAAGCTCTTTTTGCCAGTCCATCCAGCCGAACCAGTTATGGATCAGTTCCGCCGCCACACGCATGGCGTCTTTTCTCTCATCCATCGGCGTGGTGCCCGCATGGTTGGCCACGCCCTTGACGCTGACCGCCAGCCGCGTGATGCCAACTATACCCGAGGGCACGCCGATCTCGATTCCCCGGCGTTCGAGGAAGGGGCCCTGTTCAATGTGCAGATCGATAAAGGCCAAGTATTTGTCCAGCTCTCCCTTGCTTTCCGCGATCGCTTTTTCGCCGACGCCGAATTGCACGAGCTGTTTGCACCGGTAACCTGCCAGCAGCGGTCCCGCGAAGGCGCGGCTGCCGAAGGTACCGCCGAGCGGTTCTCCCTCTTCGCCGATGAAGACGACGACTTCAAGGCTGTGTTTAGGGAGCTCACCGCTCTCTTTTACCGTCCACAGAACTTCGAGCGCCGCGATTATGCCAAGCGGACCGTAGTAGATACCGCCGTTATCCACGGAGTCAAGATGCGAGCCGGTGAGGATCGTCTTTTTGCTTTTTCCCTCAAAACGCCCGAAGAGGTTTCCCTACCCGCCAACCCGTGTCTTTAGCCCGGCTTCTTCCATTTTGCCGTTGAGCCACGCGCGCGCTTCGAGGTAGGACGTACTGTAGGCAAGGCGCTGGAGGCCGTGTTCCACCCTCCAGCCGATTTTTCCCTGCGCGAAGAGGTCGTCAAGAAAACGGCTCTCGTTAATGGCGGGAGCCATTATGCTTTTCCCTTCAGCAGGCATTTGCCGTAGCCATGTTCGCCCGTTACCTGGCCGTCCCCATACACGACTTCGCCGCGCAGGATGACTTTGTCGATCACGCCGTTGAGTTTCCAGCCGTCGAAAACTTTGGCGATGTCTTTGGCCATCGTCCGCATTTTTTCTTTTTCCACCGTGTAGGGGGCGTAGTCGCTTCCCACTGTATCTATCGTGCCGTCCTCTATATAGTCCCACATTTTTTCGACGTGCGCCTTGTCACGCAGCACGGGATTGCACTTCGCGTAGGCTCCGTATTCGTTGAGGGCCTCTTCAGTAAGGTAAAGGTACTGCGGGCAGGTCTCGATCCAGATCTTCATGCCTTTGGCGCGCGTGGCTTTGGTGGCCTCAACCACCTCCGGCGTCGATATATGGACAAGATAGAGGGGACAGTCTATCGTCTCGGTGAGACGGATGAGGCGGTCCACCGCCAGCGCTTCGGCGACAGCGGGACGCGAGGCGGCGTGGTCGATGGGGGTAACGCGGCCTATCTCCTCTATATGCTTGCCGCCCGCGGCGGAGGCCGTGCCCGTCACAAAGGTCTCGCGATACGCCCGCCGAGAAGCAGCGTCAGCCCTCCAGCGTCGATCACCCGGCCGCGGGAAATTCCTCCGCCGACCCCAGCACAGTTATCCTGCCGTCTCCCGCCAGCACCTAGCCTTTAAAATAATCATCCTCCGTGAGGATCTGCACGTTTTTGACCAACAATCTTTCCATAATAAAATCGTCTCCGGCTTTGACGGCCGGACTCGACTTTACCGAGGCGTCGTCAGATTTTTAGTTTCTTCGATCAATACGGATAGCCACATGTCTCTGTCTCTCTCATAGTCGAACCTCGTCCCAGCGACCGTCAGCGCCATGATCAGGTCCGTCCCGCACATGTCGATGTGAACGGATATCGCGGCAACGCCGGGGTCCATCTCTTCGACCGATTCGCAATATCCCTTTTCCCTTATCTGTTTCAGGTCTTCCCTCAGCAGCTCCGGGTCCGTCACCGTAAATGGCGTGAACGCCTCCAGCTTCTGAGAGAGCACCTTTTTCACAAGCGCCTCCGGAGCGTACGCCAGAAGCATCCTAGCGCTGGCCCCGGCATGAAAGAGCTGTTCCTCGCCGATTATCGAGGTAATCCTTACGACGCGGTTCGATTCTATCTTGTGCAGACAGACCACCCGTTCGTGGTCGATAATATTGATGAAGGCGGATTGCCCGCACCGTTTGACCACATTCCGCAGCACTGGATCGATCTTTTTCACCATGTCTAGATTCACACGCCATTCGTTGGCCAGCGAGAGGAATTTCAATCCGATATAATAATTTTTGTCCTCTTCGTCCTGATAGGCCCAGCCGATAGCGGTCAGCTCCTGCAATATGCGGTGAACCGTGCTCTTCGGTACCCCGGTAAGCTCCTCTATCTTTCTTACGCTGTGCGCCTCTTCCAAATTTTCAAGCGCTTCCAAGATCGTCAATATCGTATCTATGGAATCAAAAAATTTTCGCATCGGTCATCCTCCCCGCCTGGCCGCTCTCCGCAACAGACGTGGAGAATCACCGGACAGCTTTTATTTGTGCTCACAGCCGCAAGGCGACAGGTCGTCCTATATCCAGACGCCGTCTCAGGATCGTCAAGAACCTCGCCGTCGGCCACGCTCATTACAGCTTTAAATATTTTATCATACCCCGTGCCGCGGCAGAGGTTCCCTGAGAAGGCCTTCTCCGTTCGTCCATAGTCGGGTGTGGATTGCGGTCGAGCAGCGTCTTCGAGGAGAGAAGCATACCAGGCGTACAGTAGCCGCACTGTATCGCGCCGTAGGCGACGAACGCCTTCTGGAGCAGATGGATGCCCTGCGAAGCAAAAAGATTTGATTATTTCTACCTAGCCCTGCCAAGGTATGATCTTATCCATCATATTTAAGAATTCCTCGCGCTTTGATATACGTTTCCTGCTTTGATATTCAAAATCGCAAAAGCCGTCTGCCTTGTCATAAGTCCACGCCTCTTACATGCATTATTTGGTGACTTGCCAATATTTTAGCCTTTTTATTGGTGCTCCGCACCTTTTAATCAGCGGTTCCCTAGGATATAATTAACAACAAACACAGTAAACTTCTAAGGTTTAAGGAGATAGGTAATGAGCGCGGCAACGATTTCAAATATAAAATGTATGGCTAAAGTCTTCGAACTTTTTTTCCGATACAGACTAGAGCTTTCGCTTTCAGAAACTGTTGTGCAGTGCGAAGCGTCTGAGGCTCAAATTAAACCTATACTGGAAAAACTTACAAAACGAGAGTGGCTGTTATTTTCAAAAACAAAAAAAACATACCGCTACGGCATGAAATTGCTACCATTTACAAGAGAAGAAATACTAAAAGCAGAACTCGTACGACAGTTCACCCCGATTATGAAACAACTTTCCATTGCCTGCAATCAGAGCACAATGCTTCATTTTCTTGAGGGTATAAAATCTGTATGTATACAAAAAATAGACTCTAAAAATTCGATACACATTGCAACCAGGATAGGCGGAGAATCTCCGTTGCATGCCGGAAGCAGCTCAAGGGTCCTTCTTGCCTATGCGCCAGAAGCTGTACGTGTCAGCGTCATGTCGTCTCCTTTAAAAAGATATACTCCATTCACCATCACATCTCCTGAAGAACTTAGCAAATCCTTATTCGAGATACGCAGAACCAGGTGCTGCTCCAGCATTGAAGAAATAAATCCTGGGGCCGGTTCTGTATCATGCGCAATTTTGGATGAAGGTAACAACTTACTTGCCGCACTCTCGATCATCGGCACACGTTTTGCCTGTGAGACGGAGGGGGCTCTCTGGAAGGCGCTTCTTCTTGAGGCCGTCAAAAAAGTCAAACTGGCATAGACAAAACAGAACGTTGTAACCTCAACCTGTTTGCAATATAATTGCAAACAGATTGCTGATGGGGGGATTATTTTGGATATCGAAAAAATCTTGAGCGGCGCCGGACTGCGTACTACGCGTCAGCGCAGAGTGATACTTGAGCTGCTTTTCAGACATGGCTCTCCCATGTCGCACAGCGAAATACTTTCAATGATCGACGACCACCTCGACCGCGTCACGCTCTATCGCACGCTCGATACGTTGAAAAACTCCGGTATCGTTCACCAGGTGCAGGGCATTGACGGTGTGTGGCGCTTCTGCGCCCACGAACAGGACCTGGACGGCTGCCCCGGAGACCATCCCCACTTTCTCTGTCTATCATGCGGCAAGATGTTCTGCCTTCCGGACCAGAAGATGCCGCGCGTGACCGTCCCCGAGGGGATGCAGGTAGAGGGAAAACAGCTTGTCGTATACGGCACCTGTCCGGACTGCGCCGTTCAAAAATCGGAAGAAAAGGAAGAAAATAAATGAAGATAACCACAATCCCGCTGGAGGAGGCCATCGGACTGCCGCTGGCCCACGACCTAACACAGATCGACGCTAAAAACCACAAAAAATCCGCCCGCTTCAAAAAGGGACAGGTGATAACCGAGGCCGACCTTGAAACTCTGCGCGCCATGGGACGCGAAAATCTCTCAATAATGGAGATGTCGCCCGGCGACGTGCATGAGGACGACGCCGCGCGCCAGCTCGGCGAGGTCCTTTGCGGCGACAACCTGCGCCTGACGGAGCCATCCGAGGGACGCTGCAACCTCGTCGCGGAAAGTTCCGGCATTCTCTGGTATCTCGCGGAGACGGTGAACCGCGTCAATCAGGACCCGGACTGGGTCCTCTCAGCCCTTGCGCCGCACCGCCCGGTGCTCGCCGGGCAGGTGGTCGCCGGCTTTCGCATCCGTCCGCTCGTCATGGAAGACTACCGCGTGGAACGCGCCGTCGCGGCGGTGCGCGGCAGCAAACCATTTACGATTCTGCCCTTCATGCCGCTGAAGGTCGGACTGATAACGACTGGCAAAGAGATCGTCGACAAAAAAGTAGAGGACGCCTTCCGTCCTAAGTTGCTGGAAAAACTATCGCGCCTCAACGGCTCGCTGATGGGTCAGCGATTCTGCACCGACTCCCTCGAGCAGATCAGCGAGGCGATCGCCGCCTTCCTCAATGAGGGAGCGGACGTCGTCATCTGTACCGGCGGTATGAGCGTCGACGCCGACGACAAGACGCCGGGCGCCATCCGCAGCCGCTGCCGCAAGATATCCTTCCAGGGGACGCCGGCGCTGCCGGGGGCGATGCTGATGCTCGGCTGGGCCGCCTCGCCGGAGGACGGCCGCGATGTGGCGGTCATCGGCGCTCCCGCCTGCGTCGCCTTCGACGAGAGGACCGCGCTCGACAAGCTGCTGCCGTTCGTCTTCGCCGGTATTGAGCCGGGAGACCTGGTGCGCCGGTGGGGCGTGGGCGGCCTCTGCGAACACTGCCCGACGTGTCATTATCCGGCCTGTTCTTTCGCCGCCGGCTCCTAAAATTTGAGGATTATATGCGCCATTCGCGTCATGACCTGGCATCATCCGGTCCTCACCGTATATGAATACGGCTCCGGGCGGCTGATGCCAAGTCATTTAGCGCCTAGCACATCTAATCCTCAAATTTACTATTACGTGATAAAAAAACATGTTAAAAGACAAGAGGAGATGAAATATGAATATCGAACTTTTGAATAAGATCAACGAAGAGGTACAGGCGGGGAAGTTCGGCGTGCTCTGCACCGTGACGAGCGAGAGCGGCTCTACGCCGCGCAGCCGCGGAGCCTCGATGTGGGTGCGCCCGGACGGCAGCATCGCGGGAACGATCGGCGGCGGCCTCATCGAATATGAGGCGATACAGGAGGCGCTGCAGCTGATGAACAGCGGCGAAGCGTCGCGCACCTGGCATAAAAGTCTGACGGAGCGCGACGGCATGGCCTGCGGCGGCAGCGCGGACGTTTACATGGAGACGATCGGCCGCTGCGACGAACTCGTCATCTTCGGCGGCGGCCACGTCGGGCGCGCCGTCGCGGAGCTCGGCGCTTTCGCCGGCTTCCGCGTCACCGTCTGGGACGAGCGTCCTGAATTCGCCAACGACGAACATATCCCCTGGGCGCGCAACATCGCCTGCCCCATAGACAAGATATATGAGAACGGCATCACACTGCACGAACGCAGCTACGTCGTCATCATGACCCGCGGCCACGCGCTCGACGCCGAGGCCGTCACGGTGACGGACAAAAAACCCGGGGCTTATTACGGCATGATCGGCTCGCGCAGCAAGATCGCCACGGTGCGCAAAATGCTGCTCGAACGCGGCGTCAGCGAGGAGCATCTCGACCGGATATACCAGCCGATTGGGCTGCCGATCAAGGCCGAGACGCCAAACGAGATCGCCGTATCGGCAATGGCGGAGATAATAGCCGTAAAATACGGCGCGGATATAAAAAGGCTGCGCGGATAGGCAAGAAACACACAGTCGGATTCGTTATTTACCCTTTAATATGAGACTTTTATACTTTATAAGTATGAAAGTCTCTTTTTACAATAGAAAGGATGGATAACAACAAAATGCCTCGCTTCAAGATATATGCCATAAAGATCATCACCATTTTCTTACTGCTCTTCGCGGCCCTGGCCCCCACGCGGGGATACGCCGCGGAAAAGAGCGTGCTGCTGAAAGAGGTCGTACTTTCCCGGCATGGAGTACGCAGCCCCACACAGCCGGCGGCCAAGCTGGCGGAATGGAGCGCTAAGCCCTGGCCCAGGTGGCCGGTAAGGGCCGGGCACCTCACGACGCGCGGCTCGTCGCTGATATCCCGCCAGTGGACGGCGGAACGCGCGCGGCTGGAGTCTCTCGGCGTCACGCCCGACAAGATTTTCATCTGCGCGGATGTCGACCAACGTACGAAAGCCACCGCGGACGCCATCTCCGAGGCGCTCGCCCCGCAGGGAGGGATCACGCCGGTGCTCTCCGCGAGGGCCTTTGTCTATCCAATCTTCCATCCGGTAGAGGCCGGCTTCGCGGATTTTGACACCGACGCCGTCCGCCGCGACATCATGAAAAACGCCGGCGGAAGTTTAACAGCGCTTCAGCAGGAGCTTGCGCCGAAGATCAGCATGCTGGCGGACATCACGGGGCCGCTCTCGGAAAGGGCCGCCGCTAAGGCCGGACGGCTCTATGGCTCGACCTTTGCCGACCTCCCCTCCGAGATCGAATTCCGTGACGGGGACCGCTCCGTCGGCATCACGGGCGCGCTGGGCGCCGCGTCGGGCATCGTGGAGATATTTCTGCTCGAATACTGCCAGTGGCCGGAGAAAAACGCCGGCTGGGGAGCGGCGGACGTTATGATACTAAGGGACCTCCTGCCCGTACACAGCAGAATATTCGACGCCGTTAACCGCGCCCCCTCCGTTGCGAGGACGCGCGCCGGCGAGCTTACGATGCTGCTGGCATCCTCTCTGCTCTCGGAAGAATTATGTCTGGCTAAAGTTCCCGACGCCGTCAAGGAGCCCGCGGCGGCGGCAAAAGCGGCGATCTTTGTCGGACACGACACAAACATCGCCGGCGTCGGAGCGCTCATCGGCGCGGACTGGCAGCTGCCGGGGTTCGCGAAAAACGAAGTGCCTCCGGGAGGCGCGTTGGTCCTTTCACTCTGGCAGAGGGGAAAAGAAAGGTATGTCACCGCGGAGTTCACTGGACTTTCGCTGGAGGCCCTGCACAGCGACGCCGACCGGCCAGTTCCCGCGGACAGATATCAGATCTCACTCTCGCATATGCAGCGGAAACCGGGCACACGCCCCGCGGGAGAATGTTCGCCGGAGGAGTTTGCCGACTGGGTCAACAACAGGGTTGCAAACGCCAGATAGCGTGAAAGACTAAATTTCCGGGCGGGACTGGTTACAAAAGTCCTCGTCCGAATACTCGTCTAACTCATAAAACTTGCGGCGTCGGGCTCTTTCGAGCTGACGCCGCAGTTTTACAGGGTCACTTCGCCGCCGTCACGGAAAAACCACCTTCCGTCTCCGTCCACTCCGTCTTCCAGCCTGCGTGCTGCGCGAAGCGGATGACATTTTCACGCGAAGTCACGGTATCTACAAGTACCTCCACAAGACCGGCGCTCAGCTTGTCAAGCGCCCGTTTTGTCTCTATTACTGGCTGCGGACATGAGAGCCCGCGCGCGTCTACGATCGTCTTTTCCATCTCAAAAACCTCCTACGCCATTCTATTCCTGAAACCGAAGCCCACCAACAGACAGAAGACAAGGCCGATAATCGTCGCGGGCGCGCCGAAGGCGCCGATACCCGCGCCGGAGCTTGCAAGCGAGAAGTTGTGAGCGAAGGCCGCGCCGACGAGCATGCCTATAATAAAGCTGCCCGCGTCGGAGTCTCCCTCACCAGACATGATGAGCATCCGTCCCGGGCAGCCGCCGGCGAGGGTGAAGGCGAGTCCGGAGAGGACCATACCAAGGAAGTTCCAGAGCTGCATGGTATGCGCCACGGGCTGTCCCTCAAATCCGGGCTTGAACTGTCCGAGGATCATGTTGGTCACAAAGGCCGCGAGAATAAAGGCGGCGATCCCCTTAAAGAGGTGCGAGTCCCGGACCATGATCAGGTCGCGCACCGCGCCAATCGTGCAGAAGCGCGTGCGCTGCGCGAGCCAGCCGACGACAAGTCCGGCGCCGAGAGAGATGAGGATGGGGGCATGCGCCGCGCCGGGCCCCTTGGCGGAGAAGAATATCGGGCCGCTGCCCTCGGGACCAAATAAAGGTTTGAAGAAGAGCAGCGCGAGGATAGCCAGGGCGAGCAGCGGCATCACAAGTCCCGCCGCCTTCGGCGTGGGGCGCGCGGCGCCGAGGCTGAAACCACCGTAGAGGAACCAGACGCCGATACCGATACCGGCGATAAGTCCCGCGATACCGGCAATGGCGTTCCAGTCGCCGCCCGCGAGACGCAGGTAGGCGCGCCAGGGACAGCCAAGAAAGACGAGCGCGCCGATCATGGCAAAAAAGCCAAGGGCGAAGCGCACCATCGGCGACGAGCCGCCGCGCGGCCTGTATTCGGAAAAGGCGAGCGCCGAGGCAAAGGCCCCGAGGATGAAGCCCGCGATTTCGGGACGCAGATACTGCACGATGGCGGCGCGGTGCAGGCCAAGCGCCCCCGCGATGTCGCGCGTGAAGCAGGCGACGCAGAAGCCCATATTTCCAGGATTACCAAACTTTACCAACAGCGCCGCGATGACGCCGAGAACAAGCCCAGCGAACGCCGGGCCATTTTTTGACATAAGAAAACGGTCCAAAATATTTACCTCCTGTTGTTGACCAAATACGTGGATAAAATATGACAAAACAGAGCGCCGGCAGGCGTACCGGCCGCCCATCACATATCAATACAGCGGGGGACGAGGGGAAATTATCCTTTTATATACAGGTATGCGAGGGAACGGCGACAGACGGCGGACTCGGTACACGAGCCAAAATAAGCAGATCACGTCATGACAGCCGTCCTCCCCTCAAAGGATATTTTTACCGATTACACCGGTTATTATAAACACTAACCGCTTACTTTTGCAATTTGCCATAAGACATTGTTGTGCAAGAGCCTAAACAGGGTACCGCACCGCTCTATAGCCCTCTATCTCCGAAAAAAGCGCCCCTTAGAACCAAACCTTTAATCATTATGCCTACGCAGAAGAATATAGGCATAAAACACAATGTGCGAAAGATAAATTTTAATTATACTTGCCAATATGAGGCCGTAATAATAATGCGCAGGGAAAAAACTGATAATAGCCGCAGAAAGGGATGAATAAAATGTCTGCAAGCAGAGAACTTAAGGGGCCGTCCAAAAGGATTCGGCGAAGCCCCGAACTACTGATAAAAGAGCTTGATACGAAGATGAAAAAACTTGAGGAGCGCATCTATAAGAAAAACAAAGATGCCGTACATCATATAGGAGCAGCCATTTTAAAGCGCGCCAACTTCGATTTTTCCTCCTTCACCCACGAGGATCTGGAGGCCATCCAGAACATGACACCCCACGGTGAAGAGATGGTAACGGAGATAATTAAAAAAGCCAACCAGAGCTAACACCCCTATAAACCCCAGAGACGGAGAGAGACGGCCCAAAAACCGTCTCTCTTCGTCTCCAATTCTGCCGCATCCGCGTAGCTTCTACTGGTAACCTGCCTATATAAGAAATTGGAACAGGTCGGGCTTGTCGTTCAAATATTCGTAGACGATATTATGCTGTTTCATGCGTTCGACGAGCGGCGCGAAATCCTCTGCGCGGCGCAGCTCTATTCCGACCACCGCGGGACCGCGTTCACGCGAATTCTTTTTGGAATACTGGAAATGCGTGATGTCGTCATCGGGTCCAAGCACATGCTCGAGAAATTCCCTCAGCGCGCCTGCCCGCTGCGGAAAGCGCAGGATAAAATAATGCTTTAGCCCCTGGTGCAGCTGGGAACGCTCCTTTATCTCCTCCATGCGGGTGATGTCGTTGTTGCTGCCGCTGATTACGCAGACGACGTTCTTGCCGCGAATATCGTCCTTTATATACTCAAGAGCGGAGACGGAGACGGCTCCCGCCGGCTCGACGACAATCGCGCTCTCGTTGTAGAGGGAGAGGATCGTTGTGCATATCTGCCCCTCCGGCACCTGGATCAGGCGGTCGACCACCTCACGGCAGATGTCAAAAGTAATATCTCCCGCCTTCCGTACCGCGATGCCGTCCGCAAAGGTGTCAAGCTGCTGAAGCTCGACTGGCTTTCCCGCGTCAAAGGCGGCCTTCATCGAGGCCGTCCCCGTAGATTCCACGCCGACGACGCAGGTGTCGGGGCTCAGGCTCTTAAAGACGCTGCCCACGCCGGACATCAGACCGCCGCCGCCGATCGGCAGCAGAATATAGTGAAAACCTCCGAAGGCCTCGTTGAGAATGTCGAGGGCCAGCGTCGCCTGTCCCTCTATTATCTGCGGATCGTTGAAGGGATGGATAAAGGTCCCGTTCTGCGACTCGCACCAGGCGACCGCCTCGCTGCATGAATCGTCGTAGGTGTCGCCCGTCAGCACGATGTCGATATTATCCTTGCCGAACATCTTCACCTGGTTTATCTTCTGCTTCGGCGTCGGCTTCGGCATGAAGATGGTGCCTTTGATGCCGAGCTTATTGCAGGCCAGCGCCACGCCCTGCGCGTGGTTGCCGGCCGAGGCGCAGACGACGCCGCGCGCGAGATCCTCCTGCGAAAGGCTGGATATTTTATTGTAGGCACCGCGGATCTTGTAAGAGCGCACGATCTGCATATCTTCGCGCTTGAGCCAGATATTCGCCCCATAGCGTTCGGAGAGCTGGATGTTCAGCATAAGCGGCGTGTTTACCACGACGCCGCTTATGCGCTGCTTTGCTTTCTGGATGTCATGGAGCTGAGGCCGGTAGTCTGACATCTTACGCGCCTAAAGTCTTACGTTGATGATCGCCGTGACACCGACGCCCTTAACGCGGCGGAAGCGCTGGATCGGATTGAGCGAGTCTATCGGGATCAGCGCCGTCGCGCGGATACTGCTGAACTCTCCCTCGATCTGGGCCACAGCCTTCGTATTGTCGATGGCGTCCTTCGTCGTCGCTCCTACCTGGGCGGCGCCGATGCGCGTGCCGTCGCCGATCGAAACTATCGGCACCACCTTCGTGTACCCTTCGTACTTGACGCCTTTATTGAAGGTGATGGTGTTGATAAAATCGTTCATCTGCGGCGAGATGGCCGTTACAAGCCAGCCTCCGGCAACGCCGAGGGCGCCCTTTTTGAGGATGTCGCCGAGATCAAGCGCCCGCGCCGCGGGCACCGAGACCACCATTACCGCACAGATAAGCGCCGCTGCCACGGCGTTGTTTATTTTCTTTTTCATAGCTTCTACTTCAGACCTTTCTTTAAATTATTAATTAAAATGCTACCGAACTCGGCCGGTGCCTTTTGTCGAGAATCTCGATCATGACACGGTCGACAGTTCTCATTCCCTCGCGCGAAATGCGCCCGACATTTTCTACCGTCTCTTCGATCGTCTCGCCGAATACGCCCTGAGGAACGGCAAGCCGCTGTCCCATAAGCGCCCACTCCATCGCGTAATAGGCCTCGGTGGCCGCGGCTCCGACCTTCAGCGCGCAGCTCTCCTTCGCCCCGTCGCAGAGCATCCCCGCGATATTCGCCAGCAGAAGGCTCATCGCGGTGCATATCTGATCGTAGCTGCCGCCCATCAGATAGGTCATGCCTGCGGCGGCTCCCGCTCCCGCGGCTACGGAACAGCCGCAGACTGGGGAGAGGCGTCCGAGATTGTGCTTGACGAAGCTCGTTGCGATATGGCTGACGGCGACCGCCTTCGCGATCTCTTCCACGCTCTTGCCCGTGCGCCTGCCGAGCACCGCAACGGGAAGGATCGCCGTTATCCCGTGGTTGCCGCTGCCGGCGCTGCTCATGACGGGGAGCAGGATGCCCGACATCCTCGCCTCAGCCGCCGCGGCGCAGGTGCTGCGGATCTCCATCGCCGCCGGCACCTTGTTGCAGCCACAGTCCTGATCGATCTCAAGCAGCGTAAGCCCGAACTTGCTGCCCTGAAGGCAGGCGCCGCAGCTGCTGCACTCCTGCGGAGACCTGAAGCCGCCCTCCGCGACCTTATAGTTCATATTGATGCCGTCCCAGATGAACTTGACATCCTCGGCGTCGATCTCGTCGGCCATGGCGAGCGCCTCCTGCAGCGTCTGCGGGAAACCGTCGTCAAAGCCGCTGGCGGAAGAACCTTTACGCTCGGCCTCATATGTAGTTTCGTTGTCGAGCACTGTTTTAACAACGTTAGAATGGCTGTTTTCGATGAGACAGACCGCCTTGTGGCCCGGCGTGAATACGGAGGCGAGCACATAGACGCCGCTCCTGTCGGGATCGCAGTAGATGGAGACGCGCTCGTCGCGCACCCAGGCCTCGGCCTTCGCCACATCCTCCAGAGTGCTGTTGCGAAGCACCTCCAGACCAAGCGAGGCATCCCCGCAGATCGCGCCCATCGCCGCGGCGATGGCGTTGCCGCGCGCTCCCTTAGTACCGGGAATGCCGACCGCCATACCGTTCTTATAGATGCTGGAGCTCACCGTCACACGTACGGCGGCGATATCATCCCGTCCCGGAAGTTCCGCGCAGGCGCGTGCCACCGCAAGCGCGACCGCTCCGGGCTCCGTACACCCCAGCGCCGGTTTTACCTCGCTGCGAAGAAATTCTTTTAACGTAAGCAATCTTTTTCCCCCTTAACTATTTCCGCGGATAAAGCCTATTGAGACCTTATCCCCCAGCATTATGCCACGTTCCTTGGCAGAGCGTCTATCCTGACTTTGAACGATGATATTCATATGGTTCGGCATATGGATATCGTCAAAGCCGACAACTCTGCCTATCAGATCGCCGGCTATATATAAACCGTCTCCTAAGATTATATGCCCTCCCTGCGAAACTTCAAAGAAGCAGATATAACCTATTTTATTGACCTCGCCGCCAAGCTCCACATCGCTCTCGTCGGTAACGATCACCTCATGGATATCATACTTCTTCAGCGACCGCGCGTAATGCGTTTCGATCTTGAGCCTCCTGTCGTCCCTCTTTCCGTCTAGAACAACGATCACCTCGCCCTCGGCGTCTCTTTTAGCATAAAAAATATCCCTGTTGAACTTTAAAATCATCATCCACACATCCTTTCCGATATCACAATAATCAAAAGATCATATAAATCGAGCCCTCCTCGACAAATAAAGGAGAGCCCGCAAGAGAGTCTTATTGATGTTGTAAAAACTAACTGCCGCTTTGTACCGCCGCTCTGCTTCTTTTCAGCTGGACGAAGATCAGCGCGAAGAGTATCGCCAGTCCCGCGATGTCCGAAATCGTCTCCGGCACGATAAGAAGGAGCGCCGCGACGATGAACAGCGCCCTCATCGGCCAGCCCATATCGCCCTTCCAGTAACCGATCACGCCGATACCCAGCCCCATTATCCCCATGACGCAGGTAAAGAATACCCAGGCGATGGCCGGGATCGAACCGAGGCCGAGAAGCGCGGGGTTATAGACGAAGATGAAGGGGATGAGGAAGAGAATTATGGCGAGCCGCACCGCCTCGATGCCGGTCTCCCACAGCCCAGTCTCCGCGATGCCCGCCGCCGTATAGGAGGCGATGGCAACCGGCGGCGTGATCATCGACATGTTCGCAAAGTAGAAGATGAACATATGGGCGACGATCGCCTCCACGCCGAGATTCTGCATCGCCGGCGCGAGCAGCACGGCGCTCATGATATAGGCGGCGCTGGTCGGCATGCCCATTCCCATGATAATTATCATCACCGTCGAAAGCAGGAGCGCCAGCAGCAGGCTATTGGCTGAGAAGGAGGCGATGACGGCACTGAAACGCAGCCCCAGACCGGTAAATACGACCTCACCGATCACTATTCCCGCCAGCGCACAGGGAAGGGCGACAATCACCGAAGCCTTAGTCCCGTCGACCCCCATATCGACTATCTCCTTCAGCGACAGCCGCGTATCCTTTTTGATCTGGCAGAGGAGTATGAGCACCACGGTGGAGGCGAGGGCGGAATACATCAGAGAACGCCCCATGGCGATGAGCGCCACCAGCGCGACAATCGGCAGCATCAGATGCAGATAGCCCTTTATTACGGCAAGGTGTTCCTTCGCGTCTATCTCTTCCGGCTTGATCTCCTGTTTGCTGGCCTCGAGGTGAACCTCCCAGAGAAGCGAGCCGACATACAGCAGCGCGGGCAGCGTGGCGCAGAGGATGATTTTAAAGTAGGATATCCCGATCATGTCCGCCATGATAAAGGCCGAGGCTCCCATTACCGGAGGGATCAGCTGTCCGCCCGTACCGGCGGTGGCCAGGAGGGCCGCGCTGAATACAGGCTTGAATCCGCCCCTCTTCATCATCGGATACGTGATGACACCGACGGAGGCGACGTTGGCCGCGGCGCTTCCGCTGATCATACCGAAGAGGCCGGAGGCGAGGATGGATGCCTTGCCTGGGCCGCCGATAGAATTACGGGTCGCGTATTTCGCGATCGAAACAAATAATTTCCCTGCCGGGGTCGCGGCGAGAAAGGCTCCGAAGATCATAAAATAGAAGATCGTATCGGCGGATGCCGCGATCGGGCTTGAGAAGATACCGCCGGTGGTCATTACCTGGTTCTCCACAAAGCTGATCAGGTCTACCCCCTGATGGGATAGGATGCCGGGCAGGCTCCTGCCGAAGAAGCTGTAGAGCATGAATATTACGGCGATGATCGTCATCGACCAGCCAAGATAACGTCTCCCAGCCTCCATCAGAAGAATGACGAGGGCAAGGGCGAAAAACTTGTCAAAATAAAAGAGGTCGTCGACGAACGGAATCCTCTCGACTATCCGCACCGAATTGAGCACGATGTGGGCCATAAACGCGAATGTCGTCAAAAAACAGACCGCGTCGACAAAAGCTGACAGCAAGGGCTTTTCTTTGATGAAGGGCTTCAGAAGAAATACCAGCAGCAGCGCAAAACCAACGTGCAGCGGCTTTATTACCATTCCCTGAACCGGCACAAAGGCGATATATATCTGTCCCGCGAGCCAGCACAGGGATACCCAAAAGGCCAGATGTTTACGTATTTTTTCCAACTAAGACCATCCTTTCAAAACGATCTTACCTTCGGATCTTATTTAGAGACATTTCCAAAGTTAAAAGACAGGGGGAAAAGTTTGGCTAAAAACTCAATTCCCCCTGAGAACTACGTTATTAAAATCTCCCGCTGAGAATCGGCTCTATTTTATATATCCCTTTTCCTTATAATACTTGGCCGCGCCTGGGTGGAGGGGAACGCCGCCGAGGTTCTCCGGGCTGCCGCCCTTTGAAGGCTCGAATTCCGCGAAGGCCTTGTGTCCCTTAACAAGCGCATCCTTGCCCTCCACGACCGCTTTGGTGATCTTGTAGGCCGTTTCGTCGTCCATCTTATCTGTGACGGTGAGCGTCGAACGGTAGCCGGGAAGGATAAGGTCCGCGGTCTGCCCCTTAAAGCTGTCCTTCGGAAGCAGCGACTGCGTATAGCCGTACTTTTCAAGCTTTTTCAGGGAATCTTTGGAGATCGTGATCAGATCTATCTTGCCAAGCACCGCAAGCTCCGTGAAGGTGGGGTGTCCCTTGGAGAGGGCCTGGATAAAGACGTCGCAGCGGCCGTCCTTTATAGCGTTTGTGATGGCTTCGAAGTCGGTGTGGTCGACGGCGCCGCCCCATTTCTTTATATCATCGTAGGTCATCCCTACCGCCTCAAGCACATGGGCCGCGGAGGCTTCGCCGGTCGTCCCGCGCTGGACCGTCATGAGACGGATCTTCTGCTTGTTCTTGACGATATCCTCCAGCGATTTTATGCCGCTTCCCCTGCGGACCGCGATGCCAACATAAAACTGGTCGAGGCCGCCCACCAGAGTACGGATATTCCGTATCGGCTTGTCGAAGAGGACCTGTCCGTTCCAGGCCCAGAGATTGTTATTGCCCATCGTGAGGGCAATGTTCATCTGGCCCTTTCCCAGCAGCTTGAGGTTGCCGATGCCGCCGGCGATGGGGGCGGCGTCTATCTCCATACCGGGATAGGCCTTCTTCACCGCGTCCGCGATACATGCCGCCTGAACATACCAGGTGCTGCCGACCTTATTGGAGCCGATCTTAAGATCCTGCGGGGCCGCGAAGCCCGCCGCGCAGGCGAAAAACACCGTCATTACAGATACAAGAACTCCGAAAATTACCTGATTACTCTTTTTCATTGAAACAGCCTCCTTATCCGATTTGGTGTTGCGGGATTTTATCCTGATATTTAATAGCAATAGGGGATATCTTTTTCTACGGCGTTGGGTATCCAACGGGGAACCGGCGGTACCAGCTGGCTCTCGTCCGGGACCCTCAGTTCGATAAGCACGGGGCCCTGATACTCTATCGCCTCTTTCAGTGTCTCCGTTATCTTCGCGGGATCGTCAAGCTTATACGCCTTTACCCCGAAGGCCCTTGCCACACCCGCGTAATCCACCACGCCAAAGTCCGTGGCGAAGAAGTCGGAACGGTAGACATGGGCGGTCTCACCCTTTATCCAGCCAAAGACGTTGTTGTTGCAGACTATCATCTTTACGTTGACTCCGAGGCGGGCGTATGTCTCAAGCTCCCCGCAGTTGAAATGGAAGCTGCCGTCTCCGCCCAGCGCGATGATCGTATGGTCCGGATGCGCCACCGCCGCGCCGATAGCCGCGGGAAGGGCGTATCCGAGCGCACCATTGGAATAATTCGAGAGGAAAAGACGCCCCTGCTCCCTCTGCTTTATATAGGCCGCGGAGAAGATGCTGCCGACGCTTGGCTCCACAACGATATGGCTTTTTGCAGGAAGCAGAGCCTCAAGCTCCTTCATAAAACGGACCGGATGTATCGGCAACTGCGTCGATTTTACAAATTCGCGGAGGGACTCGTCGAGCGCCTTCATCGCCGGCGCGGCCTCACAGCCGTTTTCCGCGTTGGACTTAATTCCCTCGGCCCTTATCTTCTCAACCATCATACCCACAGTGGCCTTGGCATCGCCGAGAAGGACGACGTCGGTGCGGTAATTATTCCCCGCGTCCACGCCGTCGATGTTCAAATATATCACCTTCAGACCACCGCTCTGCTTCGGAAGCTTCCAGGCATCGGTGCCGGCGGAGTCCGTGTTCGAACCGATGAAAAAGACAAGATCCGCCGTCTCAAGAAATTTGTTGGAATAGCTCGTGCCGCCCCTGGCGCCGATGAGGCGTATAGAAAGAGGATGCGTCTCGGAAATCGTCCCCTTGCCCGTCATCGTGCAGCCGACGGGGATATTGAGCTCCTCCGCAAGGGCCCGGACCTCGTCGCCCGCGTCCGAGATCAGCGCCCCCTGTCCGCAGACGATGACCGGACGCTTCGCGGCGGCCAGCAGCTTCACCGCCCTGTCGATCTGCGAAAAATCGGCCACGGGGCGATAGGCCGGCCATTTGGCCATGCAGGGATCGGCATAGAGGTCGTCAACTTCGGCCTCCTCCGTATATACATCCATCGGCACCCTGATATGCACGGCTCCGGGACGTCCGGAGAGGGCGACGCGGAAGGCCCTGCGGATGAGGAAGGGGATATCTTTAGCCTTCGTTATCAGGATGCTCTCCTTCGTGATCGCGCTGTAGAGGCGGTTCTGATCGAAGCCAGAGAGCATATTTCTCTTATCGTTGTTGTACGGCACATCCGAAGTAAAACAGATCGTCGGAACGGCACCCGTAAAAGATTCAAGGACACCTGGCACGGGATGAGAGCCGCCGGGGCTCGGAGCCTCGCTGATACCGACCCTGCCGCTGACCTTGGCGTATGCCTCGGCCATATAGGCGGCCGCGCGCTCGTCATGGGTCAGGATATGTTCTATATCCGAACATTTCAGCCATTCCCGGTAAAAACCCAAAGTCGTCTCTCCGGGCAGGCCAAATACATGCTTTACCTCATGCAGCCGCAGCATCTCCAATATAATCTGCGCACCTGACATCTTCATACGCATACCCCCACTCAGCATTTGTTTTATTTTGAAAAAATGACTATCGCCGCCCGTCACGGATGAGCAACTATACTATAAACATAATTATCTGTACTGTCAACCAAGAAAAATTACTCTAGGGTTTATTTTTTATGTGCCTATGAATAATAATGCCGCCATTTACAGTTCTCCTCGAAGCGAGCGACAAAAAGGCCCGCGCCGTAAAGACGCGGGCCTTTTATTGATTATTGTCCTAGAGGATAATAGAGGAGGCCGTCACTCCAGATAAAGCTTTTTGGCGTTATCAACGACGTCGGTGAGGTGTTTTCCCATCAGCATCGAAGCCCTCTCGGGATCGCGGTCCTTTATCGCCTGCAGGACCTTCTCATGTGATACGTTGACGGGCTGGTTATACATTTTGAATGTCCCGATAAAAAAGTCCTGCCACTGGACCGAGAGGCCTATCAGGTCATAAAGGTTGCTGAGTATCGAGCTGCGGGCCATCTTCATGATCGTCTTGTGGAAGGCCGCGGAATGGTCCGCGTAATTCTCGTTTTTCTCCATCCCGCTGTACTGGGCCTTAACTATATTTTCCAGCTCGGCGATATCCTCCGGCGTAGCCTTGAGCGCCGCCAGATAGGCCGCCTCACGTTCGAGGGCGCGTCTCGCCGTCAGGATATCGACGACGTTATAGTTTTGCGTGAGGCCCTTTTCCATCAACTTTTTCAGCGTCTCTCCGTACCTTTTAGCCGCTTCAAGATCCGCGAGTCTTTCAATGCCCGTATCAGTTATGACATGCCCCTGGAATCCACGGCGTTCAAGCAGCCCCCTTTGGCGAAAAGAGCGGAGCGCCCTGCCAATGCCGGCTTCGCTTATCGAGATGCCCTGACTCTCCAAAACCTCGCCGATCGCGCCCGCCCCCAACGGCGACCCGGCATCACGCATCATATGCAGGATAGGGAATTCCAAAGGATTGACATTCTCTTCTACTGTCTTCATAACGTTCCTCCAAACATATTTAAGCAGACTGCCGGGCCGGAGCCATGAAATAATTATAAGCTACATATAACGGTGATTTTATCACTGACGGTAAATTTCCGTATAAATCCGTATCATAATGATAACACTGCCCCTATAGTTATTCAAACCCAAACTATTCCCTGACGAAAATAAACTTCTATATTAAATTATAATTACGTGATTGACAAATACCCTAGCCTAATGTAGTTTTATTAACGCTTTGGCCTGTTACGGCCACTTTATAAAACTTTCAGGAGGCATCATTTATATGGAATCATACGCAACAGATCTGCTGACGGCGCTTGCCGTCGTCATGAACGGAGTGCCGCAAGGGCTGCTCTCGCTCTCGCTCGGCTTCGCGGCCTTTCCCACCGCGATAGCTTTCCTCATCGGAGCCGCAGGTTCTTTCGCCTTCAATTCCGTGGCGACGATATCCTTCCAGGCAGAGACGATCGCCGTCGCCGGTAAGCTCGGCAGCACGCCGCGTGAAAGGATGAGCCTCGTATTCTGGGGCGCGCTCTTCCTCCTCATCCCCTCGTCGCTCGGCCTCAACGAAAAGATCGTCGAGCTGATCGGCCCCGTCATCGTCAACGCGATGATGGCCGGCGTCGGCGTAATGCTCGCGCTCGTCTCGATCGATATGCTTGAGGCCGAAAAATATTCCGGCATCTCCTCAATGGCGGTCGCCCTCGCCACCTGGTTCATCACCTTCGACCTCGCGAAGACGGTCATCATCTCCGTCATTGCGGCGACGATAGTCTTCAATATCATGAAAAAATATGGAAAAGTCGAGGCGCAGGACCTCTGCGTGGACGAGAGCCGCGAAAGGCTCACGCTGGGAAATATCGAATGGAAGATCTGGAAGTATCCGAAGATCCTCGTCAGCGGCCTCGCCCTCGCCTGCCTCAACATCGGAGCCAACATCAGCTTCGGGAAGATAACGGGCAGTATCGCTAACACCAGCGCGAACATCGATCACCTCGCGATATACTCCTCGCTCGCCGACATGGGCTCCACCTTCTTCGGCGGCGGCCCCGTGGAGGCGATCATCTCCGGCACGGCGACCGCGCCGCATCCCGTGGGGGCCTCCATCCTCATGATGCTGATAATGGCGGCGATACTATTTTTTAAACTGCTGCCCGTCCTTGGCCGCTACGTCCACAGCTCCGCCATCTCCGGCCTCCTCTTCGTTCTCGGCGTCTTCGTCACCTTCATCTCAAACATCCAGGCCGCCATCTCGCTCGCGCCCGCGGCGCAGGGCCCCTTCGGATTCTCCCCCTGGGGTATGGCCATCGGGGCGACCGTCATCGTTTCCGCCCGCTGGAATCCCTTCTACGGGCTGCTCGCCGGCGTGGCGATCAAACTGATATTCGGACTATAAGGAGATATGATTATGAATGAAACCTACACTCTGCATGTCGCGGGACTGACACGGGAGCTGAAAAAGGTCCGCGTGGCCCCCAACCTCCGTATCGCCTCCTTTGTAATGCTCGGAGACACACGGCTCATCGAAAGATGCGCCGACGCGCTCTACGAGGAGATCAAAAAGCTGGGAACAATAGAGATGCTGGTCTGCCCCGAGGCGAAGGGCATCCCCCTCACGCACGCCCTCGCGGTGCGTATGGGCGTCGACTATGTCGTCGCGCGCAAGTCGGTAAAGGGCTATATGGAGCACCCCATCATCGCCGAGGTCAAATCGATCACGACGACGGAAAAACAGATCATCGTCATCGACGAATTCGACGCCGCGAAACTCAGCGGCAAGAGGGTCTGCGTCGTCGACGACGTCGTCTCTACGGGCGGCTCGCTGCGTTCGCTCGAAGAGGTGCTCGCGAAAACAGGCTGCACGGTCGTCAGCAAAGTCGCCGTCCTGCTCGAAGAGGGCGGCTACTCGAAGGACGACCTCATCTATCTGGAGAGGCTGCCGGTCTTTAAAGATCAGTAACATCCCTTATAGGTTCGTAAAACCCATGTAAAAACGAGAAAGTGGCCCTTTTTTGAGGGCCGCTTTTCTCTTTTTCTGCTATTATATTAAAATGAAAAATCATCCGGGGGTACCTTCATGAATAACATACAGCACCTGAGATATGCGGTCGAAGTTGAGAAGACGGGCTCCATTTCACGGGCGGCGGAAAACTTATTTATGGGACAGCCGCATTTGAGCAAGGCTATCCGCGAACTTGAGGAGGATATGAATATCACGATATTCAACCGCACCTCCAAGGGCGTCGTGCCGACGCCGCAGGGGGCGCAGTTCCTTGAGTACGCGCGCAACATCCTGATGCAGATAGATGAACTGGAATCGCTATACAAACCCTCCGGATCGCAGACATTCAGCCTCTCGCAGCCGCGCGCGAGCTACGCCGCCTACGCCTTCACAAAGTTCACCCAGACCCTCGACGGCGGCGAGGCCATCGACCTCAAATACCGGGAGACCAACTCGATGCAGACGATAAAAGACGTCAGCGACGGACACTTCGGCCTCGGTATCGTACGTTATCAGGACATTCACGAAAAATACTTCCTCTCGGCGCTTGACGAACGCGGCCTCAAATATGAGACCATCTGGAACTTCGAGTATCTCGCGCTGATGTCGCGGGAACATCAGCTTGCGGCGGCCCCGGAGATAAGCTACAGCGACCTGCGCCAGTTCACGGAGATCGTCCACGACGACAACTCCGTTCCCGCGATGCCCGTCTCCGAAGCGCGGATGCTCGCTCAGAAGCATGAGAAGAAGAAAAAGATCGCCGTCTATGAACGCGGCATACAGTTTGAGCTGCTCCAGAGGCTGCCCTGCACATACATCTGGGTCTCGCCGATGCCGCGCGAGGTGCTCGACTGCTTCAGCCTCGTACAACGCCCCTGCTGCGACGCCGACAACTCCTTCCGCGATATTCTTATATTCCGAAAAAATTACCGTTTTAGCCGTGAAGATAAGACTTTTATTAAAAATTTAAAAGAAACCGTCGCGGAAGTTTCCGACAACCTCAAATAAGCAAAGTATACCGATATTGTAATATCGATATACTTAAATTAGTACCTGCAATTTGTGAAAGATATAAATTAACATTTACTCCGTAGGGTAGAAAATCACGGGGCGTTATGCCTCTATTCGCACTAAGGGGAGTGAATGAAGATGAAATATCCGAAACTGTTCGCACCAGGAAAAATCGGAAATCTCACCGTTAAGAACCGCATCGTTATGGCGGCGCTGGCAATGGGCGTTGCCGAAAAAGACCAGACTATTGGGCCGGCCTTTCTCGCCTATCTGATGGAGCGCGCCAAAGGCGGCGTGGGAATGATTGTGCTTGAAAATACCCGCGTGGACGACAAACACGGCGTCGCCGCCGAATGCCAGGCAAGCGTCGCGCGAGACGAACATATAGCCCCGCTCGCGGCGGCCGCCGAGGCGCTGCATAAAGAGGGCGTGGTATTCTTTACCCAGCTCCACCACCCCGGACGCGAGACCTTCTCAAACCTCAACGGCAGCGAGCCGGTATGGTCCTCCTCCTCGCGTCCCTGCGGCGTCTGCCAGCAGGAGACACACGAGATGACGACGGAAGAGGTCGAAGAGGTGATCGCGAAATTCGTCGCGGGCGCCGTTCGTTCGCAAAAGGCGGGCTGCGACGGTGTGGAACTCCACGGCGCGCATGGATACCTCATCAGCCAGTTTCTCAGCCCCTATACAAACCAGCGCACAGACCGCTTCGGCGGCAGCTTTGAGAAGCGCTTCAACTTCGTAAAGGAGATAACTGAGGGCATCCAGAAAGCCTGCGGCAGGGATTTCCCTATCGGCATCCGTCTGACCGTCGACGAACTGCTCGCGCCGAACGGCGTCAAGGAATACCTCACGCTTGAGGACGGCGTCAGGATCTGCCAAGCCTGCGAAAAACTGGGCATGGTCTACATCAACGTCTCAAACGGCATATACGAATCGTTCAACTCGCTCTCCGAGCCGATGACCTATCCGCAGGGCTGCCGCAGCGAGAGGATACGCGCCGTCAAAGAAAAGGTCGGCATCCCCGTAATCGCCGTCAACATGGTCAAAGAACCCTGGTTCGCGGAAAAGATGCTCGAAGAGGGGCTCGTCGACTTCGTCGGCCTCGGACGCGCCGTCGTCGCCGACCCCCAGTGGGCGAAGAAGGCATACGAGGGACGCGAAGACGAGATCAACCGCTGCATCTCCTGCACCTTCTGCTTCGAGACTCTCGTCGCGGACACCATCGCCGGCAAAGGCCCCGTCAAATGCGCGGTGAACCCGCGGGCGGCGCGCGAAACGCTCTACCCCGCATTCAAAAAGGAGGGCGCGGGACGCACGGTCGCAATCGTCGGCTCAGGCCCCGCGGGACTTGAAGCGGCGCGCGTACTCGCCGAACGAGGCTTCGCCCCCGTAATCTTTGAAAAAGGGGAAAAAGCAGGCGGCCAGATAAACATCGCTGACAAGCCGCCCCATAAAGAAAAGATCGACTGGATCATTGAATATGAACTGAAACAGCTCGCCATGAAGGGCATCACGGTAAAGACCAATACCGAGGCGACGCCGGAAAATATCAGGGCGCTGGCCCCCTACGCGGTGATAATCGCGACGGGCGCGGAATCCATTCGTCCGCGGTCGATAAAGGGCGTGAACAACGCCAACGTGCTCACCGTTGACGAGACGCTGCTCGGCAGGCCGGAGATCAGCGGCAAAAAGGTGCTGCTCATCGGCTCCGGCGCGACGGGGCTCGAAACGGCGGAGTTCCTCTGCGCCAAAGGCAACGAGGTGACCGTGGCGGAGATGCTCGACGCGATCGGCAAGGGCGTCTACGTACAGCATTACCTTGACGCAATGGACAAGCTTTCAAAGTACGACGTCAAATATCTGCCAAGCCACAAGCTGACGGAGATCACGGCAGACGGCGCGGTGCTCGAAGATCTCAAAGAAAACAAAAACGTCACCGTGCCCGCAGATTATGTCGTGCTCTCCCTCGGCGTCAAATCCGTCAACACCCTTGAGGCCGAGTGCAAAAAGTTCTGCGACAAGACCTTCGCCGTCGGCGACGCCCGCCAGCCCGGACGAGTAGAATCGGCGGTACGCGAAGGCTTCGAGGCCGCCTGGGACCTTAAATAAGCATTTCCTGTACGCACATCGATAAAACCCCTCGAAAGAGAGTCCCCGGCCAAGCGCGCCCGCTTGGCCGGGGACTCTTATTAACTCAGTCTTAGAGCTCTATCGCTGAGACATACACCCGCGCCTTTCTCTCGCCGCGCACCGTAAGCGTTCCGTCCTGGACCATCCGGTTCAAAATTCGTTTTGTCGTGGATTCCGCAAGGCAAAGAATCTCCCTCGCCTCTTTATTGGAGATGCTTCCGTTCTCTCTCACATAAGCGAATATAAGTTCCTGTCGATCTTTTTTTATCGGCTTTTTATCGGCTTTTTTTATCGGCTTTTTATCGGCCTGGCGATAGATGTATGCGTACTCCGAAGATGAGACAAGTTGTTTGACGGCCTTTTTATCTTAAATTTAATCGCCCCAGCTATACCGATATTGTTATATCGATATTCAAAATATGTATCTACAAGATTTATGGGAGCGGTACTAGAATATCATTGTACACAGAGTTCCGGTTCACACACCGGATTGTTAGATAGATGACCCTTCATTTTCCAACCTCTACACAAAACCCCTCAAAGCCCTCCTGACGCGGGAGGGCTTAACCCTTTCTCTATCCGCGCGCGGCACCGTGGTTTTATTACAGGCCGTGATCGATTTTGTATGTCACGGAAACGGCTTTCCCTATCACTTGGAACAAACCTCCGTTAAGATCGTCTTTTAGAACGGTTGCTGATACGCCGCGTGAATCTATTAAGTCAAAACCGCCATCTGCCCTAAACGAAATACGTTTCAACGCTAGGGCCTCCTTATACTGGACTAACACGATATCAAAATCATGATAACTTTCCAGAGGATTTATCGTTACCTCAGCACCGTTTGGTATTTGGAAATTTTCCATATGCGCCGTCTCTGTAATTATCACAAATGGCCGCTTTATGAAAGAATTTTTCAGCTGTACCGCCAACTGCGCGAAAGAATATACCGGCAAATCATTATTTCGCGCATCGGCAAATAACGGTGCTGCGGAAATTACAACATTTTTGTCTTTACGCTGCTGGTGTTGCGTGCGGTACATCGGCGCAAGCGGCTCGGAAAATTCAATCTCTCCAAGGAGATAGGCAACGGAAGTGCCATAAACCTCGGCGATTGAGAGCAGCACCTGATTTGAGGGGATTTTCTTGCCTCTCTCGATCTCGCTGAGATATGCCTGAGTTATTCCAAGGAGCCGCGCCATCTCGCCCTGCGAACGTTCGCCGCGGATCTGTATCATTCTTTCGCTTAATATATTCTTATTATATTTCATTTTTTCAATATAGCTGACAGCTGATTGACTTGCCAACAGTTTTTAACTCAATTTTAGCTATAAGCATTGACATAATTAAGCTAATAGCTAAAATAAGCATAAGCGCTTGTTCCAGTAATTTTACGTTTTTACAAAACAATACACCTTTATCATGAAATTACCTTATAAAGGGTGGTTATTGTTGTTATTTTGCCATAAAAAAGAATAGTTCTACGGAAATTGCACAGCATGATGCAAAATCCTGCGCATCGTTGAAAGTGGACGGTATCGTCCACAAGAGGGAGGTTGAAAATCTCATTTGCACAAGGTTTTTATATTTGCGTTTGTGATCGCTGTTTCTCTGTCAGCTATAGGCGCTCAGGCGGAAAGTTACAAAAGGACTTTACGTGAGTATGTCGAAGGCAGTGTTCTTATGCTTGTAATTATAACGGAGGAGGAAACAAATTTAGAAAAAAAAGATAAAACCTTATTTGACGGGATCATATCTGAAAAGGCAAAACGTTTGGCGGAGACAGCCGACGCGGAAGTTGTCTCGTATATCGTATTCCCCGCCGAAGGCGGAGGAAAACTTTATATTCACATGCATTCGGACACCTTGACTACGGTACAGATCATTAAAAGGCTTAGCGCAGAACCGGACGTCATAAACGTGAGGCCAAACTATATAAACAGACTGGATACTATGTAAAACATACGGAAAGGATGAACAGGATGAATAAACAGATGAAGAGACTGGTGTTGTCTCTATTTTTGTTAGTAATACTTTGTGTATCAGCATTTGGGCAGGAACGAACCAAATATGACTTTAAATTAAATTTGGACAAGATTTCATCCGGCGACAACACGGCTGTCAATCAGGCCTTTTCTAAGGGGAGATATATTGAAGGCAGCGTATTGGTAGTAGCAAAAAAACCGCAGCAAGACCGCCTTACGTTATCAAAAATGTCTCACACGCAGGCGCTCGACAAAATCAACAACGTCAGCGCCGGCGTTGCCAGGTCTGCAAACGCCGTTCTCGCAGCCACTTACGATGCCGTGTCAATTAATTCTGATAAGGTAGTAATGATGATCTATTCCAACGAGAAGACGACGGAAGAGCTGATTAAAGAGCTGAAAAAAGACAGCAACGTATTGAGCGCCGTTCCTAATTATATACACTATATTTCTACGGCAAAGAATGTGGAAAATGAGAAGGCAAGCGGGCAAAACATGTCTGCCGCAGCCAGCCCCAACGACCCAATGTATAACGAAATGTGGGGCCTAAGCGCAATAAACGCTCCCTCCGCGTGGGATAAAACGACGGGTAAGGAAGATGTCTACGTTGTCGTTCTAGACACAGGCATCGACCATGAACACGAAGACTTAGCGGGCAATCTGGGAACTTTCAATGGCAATTACGCGGGATGCGGGGTTCTTCAAATATACGATATTTATAAGAAGAGTGGTGATACAGAGGAATTTATAGGTACTAACACTAAAAAAATAAGCGGACAATTCGACCCTGATGACGTGCGTTTAGATTCATGGGGGGATCTCGACAGCCATGGGACCCATGTGGCAGGAACTATCGGCGCTGTAGGAAATAATAGCCTGGGCGTCACCGGCGTGAACTGGAAGGTCAGGTTACTTGGCATCGGTATGACCAACGTAACCCTTGATAATAATAATGAAGTACAATGTATCGATACAGATGGATTCTCTACTGGACAAATAATCGAAGGTTTGAACATAATCCTTCAGCAGAAAAAGGCAGGACTGAATATCCGCGCCGTCAATATGTCTTGGGGAGGTTGGTACACGCCACCATATCAATATGAACTTGAAGACGACCCTTATTATGTGGCATTCAAGGCTGTGTCTGATGCCGGCGTGATTCTCGCCGCCGCCGCCGGCAATGAATTTCAAAATTTGGACGCACCCGGAGGGCCAGGCAGCGATCCCTATAACCCCAAAGAAGATTATAGATGGAAAATATGTGTTCCCGCATGCTTTAAGCTGGCTAATTTAATCACCGTCGGAGCAGTCAGCGCCGATAAATCATGGTGTGATTTTTCCAATTACAGTCCAAATTACGTTGATATTGCAGCGCCAGGCGCGGCGATTATGAGCACTCTCCCAAGGTACGTTTGGCTTAACGGCAAGGTAACGTCAGAGGATCTTTATGGAAAGTATAATGGTACCTCCATGGCCGCTCCGCACGTAACCGGTGCGGTGGCGCTGCTCTGCGCGGCCTATCCAGATAAGACGGCGGGAGAGATAAAGGAGCTTCTGCTCAACAACGCCGACAAGAATTTCGCCAAGGAAGGCAAATCCGCATACGGAATGCTTGACCTCGGCGCGGCGATGAAAGCCGGGGCTCCTGCTCCGACTCCCACGCCTAAGCCGTCGGGCGGCAGCAGCGGATGCAACGGCGGAATCCCATTTGTGGCGCTGTTGTCAGTCATGGCTGTGGCATTTTTCAAAAAGAAAAGATAGCTCCAGAGATAATCCTCACTGAAAAAATGCGGGGCGTGCCTTCACGGTACGCCCCGTCTTTTATGTTTCTTGATCCTTCGAGATTATCCCCGATTCTGTGTAAACCTCGAACAAGTCGTAGAATATCTAAGACAATTTTCCATATGGGCCTTTTCTGTGATTATTACAAAGGGATGTGTTACAAAAGAATTTTTCAGCTGCACCGCCAACTGCGCGGGGGAATAGACCGACAGGTCATTGTTTTGCACAGAGGGAAACAACAGCTCCTTGCTGCCAGAAACCTTTTCCTCTATCTAGCTGAGGTATGCCTGCGTTATACCAAAGCGTCTTGCCATCTCGCCCTGCGAGTGTTTGCCGCGCGTCTGTATCATTCTTTCACTTAAAATATTCCTATCGTATTTCATTTTTTTAATATAATCGCCACTGAAAAAAGCATTTTTCCTAAAATTTCAAGCACCAACTCAAAAATCTGACGTTACCAGGCGGAGTCAAAGTGCCGATTACCATAGCTTTATAAAAAAACTTTGGATTAGGTTATTCTAGCGGCTTTCTTAATACCGTTTTACCTGTCTTTGCCTTGAGTAAATCACCGTCTCTCCATATTAGATCCCCACGTAAGAAAGTTGCTTCAACATAAGCCTTTGTTTTAAAACCTTCATAGGGAGTAAATGTACTTGAGGAATGAAGGTTTTCAGCTTTAATTGTAACTTCTTTGTTTAAGTCTAAAATTGCAATATCTGCATCGGCTCCAATTCGAAGAGTCCCTTTTCTAGGCAACATCCCAAAAATTTTCGCCGCATTGTAAGAAAGAATTTGCGAAACTCTTTGTAAAGAAATACCTCTTTTTCTTGCTTCGGTAATAATTAAAGGAGCTATAGTTTCAATTCCAGGAAAACCGCCAGGGCTGTACCATACACTTTTCTTTTTGTCGAGGCCCAGAGAACAATGGTCTGTTCCAATGGTATTTATAGTTCCATCTTTAATGCATTCCCACAAATAATCCAATGTTTCCCGGTTCCGCATTGTTGGGGTAACCTTAGCAATTGCTCCGGGCATTTTATTTGCCTCTTCGTGAGTCAGTACAAGGTATTGGGGACAGGTTTCTACGAATACCTTCACGCCGCTGTTTTTACGCGCTTCTTTCACAACGTTTATGGCTTTTATGGAAGATACGTGCGGCACATAGACTGTTGCCCCCGTTTCAGCGGCGTAATATAGCAGTCTGTGTATATTTTCCGCTTCCGCTATAGAGGGGCGGCTCTTAGCAAAATCTGAAAAGGATATATTTTCTTTATCTTTTTCCGTCATAGATCTCTGGAAAAATTCAATAAGGTCGTCATTTTCACAGTGTACAATCGCCAATGTGCCGGGCACTTCGGAAACTTTGTTTAAGGCGGCATATATAATGCCGTCTCTTACTCCGATAGCCCCCATTTTAATAGCCCCCTCCATACCTACGTAGCTCATGAAGAACTTGAATGAGGTATGGCCGAGCTCCGCATAGGAGGCTATTTCATCTATCTGTTCATAAGAGCTTAAGTTAAGATGCAAGGCGATGTCAACTGAAGAATTATTGTCAATTATGTCTGTTATTTCATCCAGAACTTCATGGTAGCTGGTCTGGGGCGGCCTAAATTTCGTAAGTTTTGAAGCTTTTGCCATCTGGCATACAGTCGTAACTCCGCCTGCCGCGGCTGATATCGTTTCAGAGCGGCAGTCGTCTTCAAAGGAATTAAAATTCCCCAGATGAACATGAGTATCTATAAACCCCGGGAACAAATATTTATCAGCTGCGTCATACACCTTACAGCCTTCCTCACAAAGGCCTCTTCCGATTGCGGTAACAATCCCGTTTTCAATTTTAATGTCAGCTTTAATTTCACCATATTCAGGATTGACGATGGTGCCGTTCTTGATGACCCATTTTTCAGATTCCATAATATCTCTCCTTTACGCACATTAAAGCTAACTGCAATTCATTGTTAATTTATCAAATCTAAATTATTGTGGCATATACTCCTTCCGGTAAAAAATATAGTTTGCACTAAATTTTACCGGAAAAAGTACATGCCGCAGCTTTAAACATAAACGTCAGCTTTAACTGACAGATGCTTGTATGAGGGTAAATGTCTCAGCTAAGGTATTCGATTTAGGTTTAATTTAAGAGCTAAAATAGAAACAACAGACCTTAATGTTCTTTAGAGTGGTCTTCTATTTCAACGTGTACCTGAACCTCTTCCTCTGCCTCTTCTTCTATATTGTTCTTAAACATTTCCTCAAGGTAGTCGGCAGGAAGGATGCACTCGCGGCAGCCGCCGGGGAAAACTACAATTTTAATATTAACTGTGTTGCCTTCAATTGAGCTAATCTCAATTTTGGAACCATCTGATGCGAAACTCTCTTCGAGCGGCTCTAATGCGCTCTTTACTACTTCCTTATCTACCACCATTATTCCTCCTTCAGAGAAGTCAAAAGCAATTAGAAATTTAAATGATTCTCGATACAGCAAAAATAACATGGTCAACTTGCCTTTTGCAGGGCACAGTTCAATGACAGGCACACGGCAAGTGACCATGTTATTCCATTCTAGTATACTACTTCTTTATCTCCACTGTTGTCGGGCATCCGATGTTCATGGAGAGAGCTGACTTTCCGGCAGCCCCGCCGATAACCGCGATATCGAAGTAGCTTGGGTCTCTTACCATCGGAACTTCTGTGTCATCCGATGCTGTGGCAAGCCATCTGTAACCGGGGTGTACGGTACCGTCTTTAATACGTGGGATAACCAGATGTTTGAACTGCCCCCAGGCACGGCGGCACTTTGCATAGAGGTACTGTCTAACGTCGAATTTGGTCCAGCCACTGTTGGTAATCAGCCTGGCATGGTCAGGCGCAAAGATGACAGTTACATGCATGACGTTGGGATCGATGAACCCCATCCAGCTGCGCGCGCCGGGCCATCCCATAGTGTCTATTGTGCAGGCAATAGTCATAAGGAGGTCTTCAGGTCTGCCGCTTTCGAGGTCCTCAACGTCCATAAATGACTGACAGGGCATCGTCGTGACACAGTTCGTTCCGGGCTTGAATCCCTTTTCAACATTGTACGGCTCGTTGAAGGGGTTGTCATCCTCGTTTTCGCAGGCACAGAGCGCGTATTTGTTAGGCGAACCGAGTGTGTCAATGTCGCGGATACTGGGATAGCAATGCCCGATATTCATCATCGTAAGACGTACCGCTCTTCCGATTGCGGTATTGACAGCTGAATATTTGCCGGGGCCAAGGCAGGCGCCTTCAGCCGTCATTCCTATCTCTTTGGCGATAGGTCCGTTTACCATCACCATCGGTGTATCTGCGCCGGATGACTGTGTCAGACTGGTAATGTTGAATCCATCTTTGTGCATTGCTTCGATTGCGGCTGCAACAACAGGAAGATGCGAAGGCTCGCATCCCGCCATGACGCAGTTGACCGCAATCTTTTCAATGGTCGCGACTCCGTTGCCGGGCTGATATTTAAGAAGCACTTCATCGCGTCCGCGTTTCGTGCCGGAGAGCATACGGTTAACTGCCGCCTCTGTCGGAGGAACTAAGGGGAGACCATCGCTCCAACCGTGGTTAATGAAATAACGATTGAGGTTTGTGCTGAAATCAAAGTAATTTTCTCCCTCAATTGTTATACGCTCAGGCTCTGCTTTTTCCTCGATGGGCCTTGCAGCTTCCGCCTCAGGCGTATCCAAGGCTTCGCCGTCCTGAGTAAGCCCCTTAACCACTGCGTCATAGAGAGCATCTGCAACCTGGGCAGCCTCTTCTTCAGGCAGTGAGTTGAGAGGATGCTCCATTACTGCTCTGCTGACTTTAAAGAGCCCTTTGAGGCGCAGTTCGGCATTGCTTATCAGCAAGAAGGGTTTAGCTATAAGCATTACAGTGGGGACGCCCATTTTTTCAAGGGCGCACAGGTCGCGCGTAAGCGTAACTGCGCTTGAGCCACAATCTGCCGTGGCGGCAACTACCGCTGCACAGCCGGCATCTGTCACGGCAGCGAAGGCCTCTTCGCTGTGGAACAAATCCTGTTTAAAAAACACTGTCTCAGCATTATAGTCCTTTTTCAGGCGTTCAGCTATTGTGTTTAATGCAACGTTGCCTTTTGACTTGCCATTCCACCATAAGGCTATTTTCTTACCTTCCAGGCAAGTCAGTCTAGCCGCAGGCGTTATAGCAGCCTCTGTCTCGACCTTAGCAACAGGATTCATTACTGTCGCTGAGAATTTTTCCGTTGACATACATATACCTCCTCAAAATACATACACTTATTTCATGATCATGATAACTTTGCGTACCTATGAAGCTGCATATAGTTCAGAGAACAGCTTTTTATTTAACCATGTTCGGCAGGAAAAGCACAATCTGGGGAACATAGGTAAATACAAGGAGCGCGCCGACATATATCGCAATCGGGACCCAGACATACTTCATTACCTGCTTAATCGTACGACCGGCTATTGCCGCGGCAACGTAGAGGCAGATGCCGTATGGAGGCGTAAACGTTCCTATTGCAAGGTTAATAACAACGATTACGGCAAAATGCACAGGGTCGATTCCATAGCTGTTGACAGCTATCGGCATTATTACCGGAATCAGGATCAGAAGAGCCGAGACGGTCTCCATGAAACAACCGACAATCAACAGGAAGATATTGACTACAAGCAGGAAGACAATTTTTGAACTGGAGAAATTGGTCATAAAATTGCCCACGAGCTCCGGCATATTGTTGATCGAGATCAGCCATGAAAATACGCTTGCCATTCCGCAAATAACCATGATACCTGCTGTAATAGCTCCGGTATCTACAAGGATATTAGGAATATCCGACCATTTTAGTTCCCTGTAGATGAAGAGTCCTACTACAAGGCCGACGAAAACTGCCATGGCGGCTGATTCCGTTGCCGTAAAGGCTCCTGTAACGATGCCGCCGACGACTATGACCGGCATTAAGAACCCGGGCAGAGCATTAATGGTAGATTTAATTACATCTTTCCATGAGAATGGCTTATCCTCGCGGTAGGCTGAGCCGTGCGTCTTGGCAAAACGGTATGCATAAATCATCATGGCAATGCACATCAGAATGCCAGGTATGACTCCTCCCATAAAGAGATCCTTCACAGAGACCGTGATCGGTGAACAGGTCGCCAAAACCACCATGAAAAGGCTCGGAGGAATGATCGGTCCCAGAAGGCCGCCGGCTGCGAGCATAACGGCAGTGAAATCAACGTCATATCCGCGTTTGCGAATTTCCGGCAGTATTATTGAAGAAAGAGCCGCGGTGGATGCTGACCCCGAACCGGTTATTGCCGCAAATCCGGCTCCGGCCAGAACAGTCATCAGGAGAAGACTGCCAGTTACCCATCCGACAACCGCGCTTGTCCAGTCAATAATGCGCCGTGCAATTCCTCCCCTGTCCATAAGCTGTCCAGCAAGGACAAAAAATGGAATAGCCATCAGGGGGAAGCTGTCGAGGCCCGCCATCATGCGTATCGCAATCGTATTCATCGGAATATCCATGAGATACAAGAATGCGGCCGAAACAGTTCCGATTGCAAAAACGATCGGCGTACCGCTGAAAATAGCCACTACGAAAAGAATAAATATTAGAGCTAACATTATTCTTTCGCCTCCGAATCTGTCGTTGATTTTAGCTGTTTCGCGTTAAAGACAACATATTCAATCAGCCAATAGAACAGCCCGATGGGTATTATGAAATATACATAGCTCATCGGCATGTTCAGCGCCGCGGATATCTGTAAGCCGCCGACGGCGATCAGATCAAAACTGCCGTATATGGCGACAACGAGGAATACAACGGCAAATATTCCGCAAAGCACAACGAGAATTTTTTTACTTGTGCCCTTAAGCACGCCTGTAAGGACGTCAACGCCGACATGCAGGTTGCGCTGCATCGCGACTCCGGCTCCAAAGAAAACCATCCATAACTGAGCGAATCTGGCGCTTTCTTCGGTCCATGAAATATCCATATCGTTCGGCAGGTAACGGCCTAAGATCTGAAGAAGTATCGCTATTACCATGTAAGATAATGTGATTACTATTCCAGTCTTGGCAATCAGCCTACAGACTTTAAGAATTTTCTCAAGTGTATTTATCATCTTAGATGATTATTTACCCATATCTTGGATCTGCTTCAGAACCTCTTTAAGCTCGGGCTTCTTTATATACTTATCCGCAACTTTCTGGGCAACCTCTTTGAAGGGCGCCACATCAGGCTTCGTGATGTTGACTCCGGCCTTTTTCATAGCATCCAGGCTGGCGCTTTCGCTCTTTGCATAGGCCTCGCGTTCAACCTTCGCTGAGTAAGCGGCAGCTTCCAGAATAGCCTTCTGGACATCCTTCGGATAGGACTGGAACTTCTTCTCAGACATCATCATAGCTGTGACGCAGCGGTACCAGCTAACGAGAGCCCAGTTGGGAGCGGGACGGTAGAACTGCTGGTTGTAGCAGCTGGTGTTTGAAGCTTCGACTCCGTCAATGACTCCCTGCTCAAGAGCGCTGAACTGTTCGCTGAAGGCCATAGGAGTCGCTTTCGCACCGAATCCGTTAAAGGCGTCGATATGAATTTGGGACTGCATAGTTCTGATCTTCATCCCTTTCAGATCCTTCATGCTGTTGACGGGCTTTTTGGACGCGATGTGACGAACTCCGGCGTCGTAGATAGCCAAAAGGCGAATGCCCTTCTTCGCGCAGGCGTCTACAAAGAATTTTCCGGGCGCGCCGTCAGAAGCTTCGTAGAAATGCTTATCGCTGTTGAAGAGGAAGGGAAGGTCGTAGACGATGAACTCCGGAATGAAATTCGTTACCACCGTTGTTGCTGAGGTAGCAATGTCAACGTTGCCAAGGAAGAGGCCTTCGGTCATTTCCTTTTCGCTTCCAAGCTGGCAGCTCGGGAAGACCTTAACCTCAAACTTGCCGTTTGTCGTTTCCTTCAGTTTTTTACCGAAAGCTTCGAGACCAAGCTGGTATGGTTCCTTGTTGGTTGCGCTGTGACCTGCCTTTAAAACGGTAGCGCCCGCGGCGAAAGCGGAAGCCGTAAAGGCTAATGACAGCACAAACGTCAAAAAGAGCACGAAAGATTTTTTCATAAGAATATCCCCCTTAGTCCAGTGTTTATTCAGTCAATTTTTTATGACTATCATATTGTTAAAGCTAACGAGCAAGATACCCTCCGTCTACAGCCATAGCCGTACCTGTGACATAAGAAGACTCATCTGAAGATAGGAATAGGACAGCATTAGCCACTTCCTCAGGAGAGCCCATACGTCCAAGAGCAACGCCGCTGACATTGCAGAGACGAGCGGCATCCGGATCCGGTGCGCGATCCCATGCCTGACGAACAAATTTCGTATCAATAGGACCGGGGCAGACGCAATTAACTCTGATATTGTCCGGCGCCAGCAAGAGAGCCAAAGATTTTGTCAGGGTAACTATGCCGCCCTTCGTTGCAGAATATACTGGGCTCATGGGAGAGCCGACTTTTCCGGCAATTGAGGAATCGAAAACAATCGCGCCGCCGCCTGTCTTTCTCATTTCCTCGACAGCGTACTTCGCGCTGAAGAAACAACTCCTCAGGTTCACGGCAACTGTCTGATCCCATCCCTCTTCAGTAACTTCATCCAGACCTCCGGGGCCCGGCACGCCAGCATTGCTGAAGAGTATATCCAGCCTCCCGTAGCTTTCCACCGCTGTCTTTATCATATCCTGCAAATCCGTGAGCTTAGACACATCTGTATGGACAAGAATGGCCTCTCCACCCGCTTCTTTAATCAGCTTTACCGTCTCTTCGCCTTTGCTGAGTGTCCTTACTGCCACTACAACCTTTGCGCCGTTCTTGGCATAAAGGCAGGCGGCTGCTTTTCCTATGCCCGCTCCTGCGCCTGAAACCACAGCGACTTTACCAGCTAATTTCAAGTTCATCTTTCCCCTTTGTCAATCTTTTACAGAAGTATCGAGCGATACTTCTTTAAGATTTACTGAATTTACAATTGTCGAACGGCAGAGAATAACATGACCACACAACGACCTCATAGAAGACAGTAAACTCTGGTACCTATCGCCGTAGATCCAGCAAATAACCATGTTATTTCCAGAGTGCCTGTTAATCCTTAATTTCTTTCGTTATGGGCCAACCGAGGCCAAGGCTCACAGCTGACTTTCCGGCAGCTCCGCCGACTACCGCGATGTCAAAATAGCCGAAGTCTCTTACCATCGGAACCATCGTATCATCCGATGCATTGATTAGCCATCTGTATCCGGGAAGTACAATCTTGCTTTCGATGCGCGGGATAACCTGATGTTTGAACTGCCCCCACTTACGGCGGCACTTAGCGTAGAGATACTGCTTGACGTCGAACTTTGACCAACCTGCGTTGGCAATCATTCTGGCGTGGTCAGGAGCAAGAAGCAATGCCACCTTCATACGCGGAGGTGTTACGTAGCCCAGCCATGAACGCGCACCGAGCCAGCCCATTGAGTCTATTGAGGAAGCGAAGGTACGAAGAAGAGTTTCCGGCGTGTCGCTCTCCATGTCCTCTATTTCCATGAGCGACTGGCACGGAATTGCCGTAACGCAATTCTGACCAGGCTTGAATCCCTTTTCGACGCTGAAGGGTTCCCATGGGTTTTCAGCCTCATTTTCAGCTGCGCAGAAACTGTATTTGATCGGAGAGCCGATCGTATCCATATCGCGTATACGGGCGTATGTAAAGCCGATATTCATCATGCAGAGGCGCACTGCTCTTCCGATTGCCGTATTTGCCGCCGAATCTTTGCCAGGACCAAAACAGCATGCTCCGCTGTTCATCCCTATCTGTTTGGCAATAGGTCCGTTTACAAGAAGTATGGGGGCGTGAGCACCGGTGGACTGGGCCAGGATGGTCAAAACAAACTCCTCTACATCCATAGCTTCAATTATAGATATCATTATAGGCAGGTGTGCGGGTTCGCAGCCGGCCATGACGCAGTTGGCTGCAATTTTTTCTACTGTGGCCAACCCCATGCCAGGCTGCATTTTAAGGATAACTTCATTACGGTCACGTTTCGTGCCAGTCAGCATGCGGTTAACAGCTTCCTCGGTGGGAGGAACTATCGGGAATCCGTCTCCCCAGCCGTGGTTAAGGAAATAATGGTTGAGGTTGTAGCCCCAATCAAAATAATCTGATCCCTCGATGGTTATACGCTCCGGTTCAACCTGATGTTCCAGAGGAACTTCTTTTACCGGCTTGTCTGACGCGGCGGCCTCGCCGGCTTTTTTCTTCGGCGGAAAGAGGAGCTCGCCTTCATGAGTCAAACCGTAAACTACGGCGTCATAGAGCGCCTCGCCGGTCTGAGCAACTTCTTCCTCCGGCATCTCGGTGAAAGGATGAGGCATTACCGCTCTGCGTGCTCTCAGTAATCCTCTGGTTTTGAATTCCGATGCATTAATCGGCAAAAATCCTTTGGCTACAATTCCTACGGTGGGAATACCAAGTTTTTCTAGGGAACTTACGTCACGCGTAAGCCATGCTGTGCACGATCCTCAGTCTCCTGTGGTAGCGATGGCCGCTTGGCACTCCGCCGCAATTACTCTATCGTATACTTCATCACCATGAGGCCAGCCCTGAGTAAATAATTCGGTCTCAACGTTATACTCTTTTTTCAAGCGAGCCGCTATTGTTTTTAATGCTATGTCGCCTTTCGCCTTGCCATTCCACCATAACGCTATCTTCTTTCCTTCAAGGCTAGTCAAGCTAGCCGCTGGCGTTATAGTCTTTGATTCGACTTTAGCCACAGGATTCACTATTGTCATTGAGACATTCTGAGCTTTTTCCACTGACATTCCTTATACCTCCTTGAAGTATCAATAACACATTTAGTAACAAGATTCATTATTTCTGTTACTAAATTTTAAGCTTTCCCCTTCGACACCCACTACCTCCTTTCGAAGTCCTGCAGGAGTTCAGCTTTTTGTTCACTACCATGTATCCTTGAGATGGTGTCATTTTAAAACAGAATTAAGGAACTGTCAATTTATGTGGACTGATGTCCCATAGGACTAATGTCCCAATAATAGTATTTGCTTTTTATGTGGTTAGCGAGAAACTGTAAGGCTAAAAATAAAAACGTTAAAAGAAAAAAGCCCAGAATATCACATTGCCATAGCGAACAAGCTATGGCAATATAATATACGCCACAAGCTTGAAGGCATCATAATCATTGGGCTATGTGCTACGGTATGCGGGGTCAGAGATGGATATTTTCCTCAATAGGACCATCGTTCCACTAACGATGCACAGCTGTTCCGTCAGAGACATCCCCACCGTCTTAAAGACGACAGGCCCACTATTGTGCCAGTGTTATTCCCAATTTTGATGGTTTTGACACTACAATCTGGTGATATCAAGGCTTTACAAAAAAATAATGAGGAAAAATATACGTAGAAAATCTGCAATTATTGAGAGAAAACTAAGATAATGAAACCAGAGGCGACGGAAGAACCCCAGGATAGATCGTTCCAGAACAGACTAGAAAATATGATAAATATGGACCATGGCGTGATTTGCTGCCGTATTATGGTGACTGGAAAAACATACATCGCCGTTTTTGCCGCTGGCGCGACCTAGGAGAATAGGATCGCTTTGGAACTTCTGGTAAACGAATCGGATTTTTTATATCGTTCTGTCTATTTTAAGGGTATTCTGACATTGAAGCGTATATCAACTCAAAATCGACGGCGATTTTGAGCTAATAGATTCAAGAGGTATCGCCGCCGCTGTTTCAAAAAACTTTGGCAACGGGGTTGTTCAAAGCCGTAGGTAAGGCTGTATCCGTTATTTATTTCATTAGCCGGCACTCTTTTATAATCTAGTCCGTCCCCACTAAAATATATACCATTGATTTTCTTTCTCCGCGCTCTGCAAGCAGACCTTCCATGACCATTTCATTGTTTTTCATTCTTCGCCGGCGATTTTTGCGATTATCTCATCCGCGGCCTCCGGCCTTGCCAGCTCTTTGGCCGCCGCGCTCATCCTCTGCGCGGCCTCTCCGGCAAAGAGCGCGACGACGCTCTCCGCCGCGCGCGAGGGGCGCGGCAGGGGCCAGGCGGCGCCGTTTGACGTCAGGTAGGCCATATTTAACTCCTCCTGTCCCGGCACGGGGTCGATGAGCAGCATCGGCAGCCCCGCGCAGAGCGCCTCGGAGGCGGAAAGCCCGCCGGGCTTCATCACCGCCGCGTCGGCGGCGGCGTAGTAATCCTCCATATTGGAGACGAAGCCCTCTATCCTCACGTTCTTCTTATAGCGGAAATATCCCTTCATCTGCGCGAACAGCTTAGCGTTGCTGCCGCAAATTACGGCGACGCGCGTGCCGCGCAGCGCCGCGAGCGACTTCGCCGCCTTGAACACGGAGCCCGCGCCGATGCCGCCGCCGCTGACGAGGATCACCCGTTCGTCCTGCGGCAGGCCGAGCTTAGCCCGCGCCTCTTCTTTTGAAAGAAGGTTTTTAAACTTCTGCGCGATTGGTACGCCGGCGTCGCTCACATTGTATATCCCCTCCGCGAGACGCTGCCGCACGGCGTTCGGGCTGCCCGCGAAGGACCAGGCGAACTCCGAGCCGCGCTGGAAGCTATGGCTCTCAAAATCGGTATCGGCGCAGTAGACTGGGATACGCCCCGCCTCCATCTTCACCAGCTCGGAGGCCCCGAAATAGTGCGTAAATATCGCCGCCTCGGTGCCGTTCGCGGCGAAAAGATTTTTCAGTCTCGGCAGATAGAGGCGGCAGAGTCTTTCGTGCGCCCACTCGAATGCCCGGGACTGCGCCCCGGGACGGTCTGAGCCCCAGTAAAAGGCCCCCCACAGCCACGGCGCATGGCGCGCCATCGCGACATAACCCTCCGAAACGACATATTTGAGCCACGCGGGGACGAAATCCAGAATATCACAGCAGAGGACGCGCCCCTGCGGGTTATAGGCGAGAAAGGCCTCGCAGAGGGCAAAGGCCGCCGTGCGGTGGCCCGTCCCCTCGGAGGCGTATATCACCGCGAGAGAATTTAATTTTTTCATACAAGTCCTTTAAAGAGATCGCCGATCGTCACCTTAGGCGCGGCGTTGCGCTCCTTCTCGACCCTGATCGCCGCCAGTATCGAGTCGCGCATCTGCTCCTGCGTGTAGTTGCGCGGGAAATAGAGCGCGGAGGCGTCGCCATGGCCGCCGCCGCGGATCTTCTTGCCGTCCTTCAGCAGCGCCAGCACCCGCCCCGCGAGGCCGTCGCGGCTGCGCATCGAGACCGCCCAGTCGCCGCCGAAGCGCTTCGCGGCCACCGCCGCAACCTCGGGCGGATTGTCGTCGCGGTCAAGGATCAAGCCGCAGAAGTCGGAGACGTCGCCGTACTCCAGCACGCCGTCGCAGACAAACGCCAATTCGCTGCCGGAGCGCCAGATATGCTCCTTCGCCAGCGCAAAGCGCGCCTCCTGCCGCTCCGTGAACTCCTCCGCGCCGGCCAGCTCCACGGGAGAGAGCTCCGCGCGCGGGTTGTCCATCAGACGCGCCAGCATGCCCCACTGGCCGCACATCGTTACGAGAGCCTGCCACAGGCGGCTCTCAGGCATCTCTCCGAGCCATAGGTCGCGGTCGTTGGCGATCTTCATCACCGGTTCGAGCTCCGCAAGCACCGTCTGCGTGCGTTCATCCTTCGCGTTTTCGCGCAGCCACCGCCAATAGACGAGGGCCCCGCAGTAATTTGTGTCGATCACGGCCCACTTGCGGTTGCCGTAGCGCTCGAAGGTGCTCTTGTGGTGGTCGAAGAGGAAGGGACGGCGGGCGTCGTTCCATAGTTTGTCAATCTCGTCCACCGTCTGCTCGCGCTGGCAGAAGAGGTCCAGCACAAGCGGCTCCTGTCCCGCCGCGAGCGTCTCAAGAATCAGCATGTCAACATCGCCGTACCCGGTGAGCGAGATACGCACGAGGCGGTCATGGTGATGGACATGCCAGGCGAGCGCCGCCGCCGCGACGCCGTCGAGATCCGTATGGCTGATTATATGAAGAAGAGGTTTATCCATTGTAATTCCCCCGATTTTTGTAAATAATATATATCACAAAGAGGTGGATGTAAATTAAAAATACTGTAATAAGTTTTCGGTCAAAACAGCGGGATAACGGCGGAAAGTTCCCGCGGGGGATATAATTCAGGCAAAGAGGTGTCAATAAAGATGAAAAAAGCTGTAATCGATATCGGAACCAACTCGGTGAAGCTCATTATCGGAGAGAGTTTACAGGAAGACATCATAAAAATTATCTTGGACGTCAACGTGATAACCAAGCTCGGCGAAGGAATGCGGGAGGACGGCAGGCTCTCGGAGGCGGCGATGGCGCGCACGGCGCAGGCCGTCGTGAAATTCGCGGATTTCGCCCGCTCGCAGGGGGCGGAGGAGATCGTCTGCGTCGGTACGATGGCGCTGCGCACGGCGGAAAACGCCGGAGACTTCATCGAAACGGTGCGCGCGGCGGGCGGCCCGGAGGTGCGCGTCCTCTCCGGCGAAGAGGAGGCGGCGCTCTCCAGCCGCGCGGTGCTGAACAGCATAGACGGCGCCTTACGCGGCGAGGTCTTAATCTTCGACACCGGCGGCGGCAGCACGGAGTTCGTGCGCGCGGCGGGCGGCGAAATAGAGAGAGCGTTCAGCGTGCCGGTGGGCGCGGTGACGCTCACCGACGAAAAATTCAAAAGCTCGCCGTCCGACCCACGGCTGGTCTGCTCCGTGATCGCGGCGCTCACCAGGAAATTCTCCGAGGCGGGCGTCAGTCCGGGCGCGGCCATGATGATCGGCGCGGGCGGCAACGTCACCGCGATCGCCTCCGTAGCCGCCGGTCTTGATCGCTACGACCCCAACGTGATACATGGAAGCGCCCTCACGCGGGAAGAGATAATGCGCCAGACGGCGCTCTACGCAAAATGTACCGACGAAGAGCGCCGCGAAATAAAGGGACTTTCGCCGAAAAGAGCCGACATCATCCTCGGAGGGGCCTGTATCATCCTCGCCGCGATGGAGGCGGCGGGGGCCAAAGAGATCGTCGTCAGCGACCGCAGCCTGCGCCATGAGCTGCTGAGAAAAGAACTGAGTACGGATACTAAAATTTAAAACTTCCTTACCACACATAGAGGGCAGGCTTTTGTCCCGCCGTCAAATCAACGCTAGAAACAGCCGCCGCTGAAAACGGCGGCTGTCGCTTTCCGTCCGCCTACCGCCGTTCAACACGGAGCGGTATTTCGGCAGATAAAGAAAATTTACAAAAAATCCCACATATGCCCCTCTTTTGTTGGACTTTTGTTGGACTTCGCCCTCTATAATCATAAGAAAGAGGATTTTACCGTCATTTTATCGCGGAATATTGGATGCTGGGGAAATTTATCCCTACACCGTACGCACCTTTAGACCGTAAAAATAGAGCGGCCCTTTTTACGAGAGGAGGCAAAGTATGACAAATACAATATGCTCATATGGAACCTCCATGTCAATTTTTTGTATATATAATTTAGAAAACCATACTTTTAACGAGAGAGAGAGAGAGAGAGAGAGAGAGAGAGAGAGAGAGCTTCTAAACAATACTCTTTTCAATTTAATTCCCCCGTTCTTCTACATGAATACAGCGCCAGTAAACGGAGATGCGCCTCACCAAACGCACCTCCGTTTGTCGTGTCTCCATACCGGCGCGTAATCTCATTTACTCCTTGTCAATGCCGGGGGTGGTCATAAAAACCGGCTGATAATTAACGGGCGCGTATCTGTCCAGTCTCTGACTTTAGCTTTTCACCTGAATATGGAAGGATGATTGTAATGTTAAAACGGATAAGAATGTTTTTCGTAATGCTTGCGGTGCTGATGCTGATCGCCGCGCCGGCAATGGCAACAGACGTTAGGAATTTTACAGAGTTAAAAGATGCAATTAACGCTGGTGGCTCCATAACGTTACAAGAGAACATTACGGGGATTACAGAGGGTTTAATTTTAAACCAAAAAGACGTTGTCCTTGATTTGAACGGCAAAGAACTCTCAACTACAGACAATTTCAATGGGACATTCATCAGAGTGAAAGGATGTTCCTTAAAGATCGATAACGACGGCGCTATCACCTCATTCGGCACCACGTTTTATATTACAGAAGGAGGCCGCCTCGAAATCACTGGCCCAAGCTCTTTGACAACTATAGACTCTATGCTAATCGGCCTTGATAATAAAAATGGAGGGAATACCTTATCCATATCAGGTAATGCAAAGCTGAATGGTAAATCCGGCATCGCTATGATAGTAGCATACGCCTTGGGATCGTATGCCAATAATATTTCAATATCCGCCGGTGAATTTCACGGGGGTATCACTATTCAAGGTTATGACAAAGCCCCGGAAAATTTTCAAATCACCGGAGGAGCATTTAAATCTAACCCGTCGAAATATCTAAAAGACAACTACGAAGCAGTAGTAGAATCAGACAGCCTATACCATGTCCGCGCAAAAACGCCCGCGCCCGCTGACATTTACAGCCTGAAATTCGAGCGTGACGCTGTCGAAGTGCTTGTCGGCGCTCCAACCCGTGTCACGACGACGCTTACACAAAATGGCACAGAGCTTCCGGATTACGGTTTAGAGTTGGCCGGAGAGGTGCCGGAATGGCTCGAATTAAAATTTGAAGGCAACGCGGTCGTCCTCACCGCCTCGGAAGAGGGGAAATGTGATGTCACCATATCCGCGATGGTCGGTGGGGCAATTAAAACAAGGGCCGCCTTGACGGTAAACGCCGTCAAGACACAGCCGACACCCGGCCCCATCGACCCCGCACCGAAACCCGTCAAACCGGTCATCGGCAACGTCTCCGACGATGTGAAGGCCGAGATCAAGCCGGAGCTGGCGGTGACTGAGGGCGACCCCGCCAAGGCCGCGAAAAATATCGGCGACGCGCTGACGGTGGAACAGCTTACGATTAAGGACGGCAATACGATCGTAAAGCCGGAGGTGGCGGTCAAGGCGGCAAACAAGCTGGGGACGCTCAGCAGCGTGACCTCGAAGGACGTCGTCGCCCTGCCGGTATTCACAACGCCCGCAATCGACGCCTATAAGGACAAGACGATAATGATCTCCTATGAGGTACTTGGCTCCGACCTCAAGGCGAAAAAGCCCGCCGACGTCAAGGTGATGAAGATTCTCGGAGCGGAAAATGGCGAGCTCTTTACCTACGCCTCCGCGATCACCAAAGATATGGATAAAAAGTTCACCGTCATGAAGGACGACGACAGCGGTACGATATTCACCGGCGATATAGACGGATATACCATGTACCGTCTCGCGCTCTTCATCAAGGATGGCGGTAAATTCGACCTCGACGGCAAAAAGGACGGCGCGGTCGCCGACCCGACGGTGATCCTGGGAGCGGAAAAGAGAGCCCCCAGCGGCGGCTGCAACGCGGGATTCGGCGTGCTTGCCCTGCTGCTCTCCCTCGCGGCGCTTCCCCTGGTGTACAAAAGGAAAAAGTAGACGTATTCAGCCGTCCGGCGTAACCGTGCCGGACGGCAAAACTGCTCTATATGAGCGGCGCGGGCCGCCGGCCGATTCCCCCTGAACGGGCCGCGTTCACGCCGCTTTTTATATAGAGATACCAATATAGTATTCTCCCATCCACCAGTCAGAGATCAGGGGGAAACCGGCGGACGGCATTCCGCCGGTTATTTTTTAAGACGGCGGCATAAAGTCTTACAATTACGTAAAACCCGCCGTTAATGTCCCTTAAACTCTTGACAAATTATTTCGTGGGTAGTATTCTTTCGCACAAGTTAAATATAGAAACCGATGAGGCGGAGATAAAATCTCTATACGCGCCTTACAGAGAGCGGGGATGGTGAGAAACCGCGGGAGAGGCGAAGGGATAAATGGACCGAGGAGGGCGCACGGAAAGGGTAATCCCGAGTATGGTGCGACGCAGGCGCAGCGTAAAAGGCGCGGGAGCGTGACAGCGCTCTTTGAGCGGGCCGTATATACGGCCAACGAAGGTGGCACCGCAGAGAGGAAAATTGATCTGTCCTTCGGCATGAGAGAAGTCCATGCCGAAGGACAGATTTTTTTTACAGACAAGAGAGCAGATAAGACAAGAAAAGAAAGGACAGATAAGAATGAACGGAACAGAGACAGGCAGAGAGAGAACAGTCGCAGTTGAGGAGAGGGCCGCGGGGCTATCAGTGTCACAGATAATGCTGGTGGCGGTGCTGCTGGCGGCGGGGGCGGTGATGAAGTTTTTCATCGGCTCGATATTTTCCGCGGGCATGAAGCCGAACTTCATCATCGCCATGTACTGCCTCGCGATCCTTCTGGTAAGGCCGCGCTTTAAGGAGGCGGCGGTCATCGGGCTGCTCGCGGGAGCGGTCTGCCAGTTTTTCCCCGGCACCCCATACCTCAACTTCCCCAGCGAGATGGCGGGGGCGCTCGTAATGGCGCTCTTCGCAAAGATGGGCGGCCGCTTCGGCGGTTTCCTGATGCCCGCGATTTCGGCCTTTATCACGACGGTGGTCAGCGGCGGCGTATTCATGGCGCTGCTCTACGCGCTCTTTTTCTCCGGCGGCGCGACGGCTCCCGCGCCCTTCGCGGTATTCGCGGGGATAATCTTCGGCACCGCCGCCGTCAACTGCGTCATCGTCCAGGTGCTTTATATACCGATCGCCGCCGCCCTCAAGATGCGCGCGGCGGCCAGATAGGAGGGGCGGCGATGATCTCCGTCGAAAACCTCTCCTTTGTCTACGAGGGCGCGGAGAGGCGGGCGCTTGACGGCGTCTCGCTGCGCATCCCGCGCGGGGCCTTCGCCGGGATCACCGGAGCCAGCGGCTCGGGCAAAAGCACGCTGCTCCGCGCGATAGCGGGGATCGTGCCACACTATCTGCGCGGCAGATTTTTCGGCGCGGTGAAGGTCGGCGGCCTCGACACCCTTGAGAACTCCCCCCAGCAGATCGCGCGGCTCGCCGGTTTTGTCGGCGAGGACATCGAAAGCCAGATGGTCTGCGAGACGGTGGAGGAGGAGCTGCTCTTCGGGCTGGAAAATTTCGCCGTGCCCCGTGCGGAGATAGAGGGGCGCATCGCCTCCGCACTGGAGATGCTCGCCATTTCTCATCTGCGCGGCAGAAAGATATCCTCGCTCTCCGGCGGACAGAGGCAGAAGACGGCGCTCGCCGCGATGCTGGCCCTCTCGCCGCAGGTGCTTATCCTTGACAATCCCTCCGCGGAGCTCGACCCCGCGGCCACGGAAAATCTCTATTCCGCCCTCGCCGCGCTCAACGCGCGCGGCATGACGGTGGTCGCGGCGGACCAGAAAGTCGGTCTGCTCTGCCGCTTCGCCACACAGATGATCGTGATGGCGGAGGGCGGCGCGGCGCTCTGCGGAACGACACGGCAGGTGATGAACGAAACGGAGACGCTCGCCTCGGCCGGGGTCATGCTTCCGCGCCGCATAGAGCTCGGCGCGCGGCTTCGCGCGGAGGGGCTCTACGACGGAGATATGCCGCTCGACATTCCGCGGGCGGCGGCGATGGTGAGGGGGATATCTCAATGATAGAGTTTAAAAACGTCTCCTACGGCTACGGCGAGGAACCGCTTCTCTCCGGCCTCTCCTTCCGGCTCGCGGCTGGGTCGTTCACCGCCGTAGCGGGAGAAAACGGCGCGGGAAAATCGACGCTCTGCCGTCTCGCCGCCGCGCTGCTGCGTCCCACGGCGGGCGAGGTCGTCAGCAACGGCCTTTGCACCTCCAAAGAAAAGGGGGTGGCCTTCGCCGCCTTCACCGGCTTTCTATTCCAGAACCCCGACCGGCAGATATGCCGCGCCACCGTCGGCGAAGAGATAATGTTCGGCCTGCGCTGTATAAACTCCGACGGCAAAGAGGCGCGGCTCGCGGCGGCGGAGATTATCGAGGAATTCGGCTTCTCCCCCGAGCGGGAGATATTCTATATGAGCCGCGGCGAACGCCAGATGCTCGCGCTGGCCTCGGTGCTCGTGCGCCGCCCGAAGATATTGATCGCCGACGAACCGACCTCGGGGCTTGACCGCCGCCAGTACGAGTTTGTCGCGGAGCGGCTCAAAGAGGCGCGGCGGCGCGGAGCTACGGTGCTGATGGTGACGCACGACATGAAGCTCGCCGAAGAGCTGGCTGACGACATGCTCATCATCGGCGGCGGCGCGGTTAGGGCTCACGGCCCCGCCGCCGGGCTGCTCTCCGACCGGAGGCTCATGGAGGACTCCTCGCTGCGCCTGACGGAGATGCGCGAACTCGCCACCCTGCTCGGCGGAGATTTTGCGAACGCCGGCTCCGTAAACGAAATTGTGGAGACCGTAAAAGACAAAAGAAAAAGGAGGGTGGCATAAATGAACGGACTTTTTGACTGCGCGGGCGGCAACGGCTTTATATACCGCCTCAACCCCTCGGTAAAGATACTGCTCGCCTTCGCGGCGGGCATGGCCGCCTTCGCTGTAAGAAGCATCTCCGGCGCCCTGTTCATCGCGTCGCTGACGGTGGCCGCCGCGGCGCTCTCCGGCCTCGGCAGGAAGGCGCTCTCGATGGCGCTGCTGCTCGTGAAGATATCGGCGCTGCTCTTTGTCATTCAGCTGCTCTGCGTACAGAGCGGCGAGACGTTCTTCTCCGTGGGACCGGTAAGAGTGACCGACGAAGGGCTGCGCTTCTCGCTGCTGATGGCGGCGAAGCTGATCGCCGCCTCCCTGCCGCTGATGCTCGCGCTCTCGGCGACGAAACGCGGCGACCTCGCCAACTCCCTCGTGCAGAACTGCCGCCTGCCATACCGCTACGCCTTCGCGCTCACGGCAACGCTGAAATTCATCCCCACCCTCGCCGCGGAGATGGCGCAGGTGATGGAGGCGCAGCGCGCGCGCGGCGTGGACTTCGAGGTGCGCAACCCCATCAAAAAAGCCGCCCTCATCGCGCCGCTCTGCCTGCCGCTCCTGCTCTCCTGCGTCCGCAAGATAGAAAACAGCGCCGTCGCCGCCCAGCTGCGCGGCTTCGAACTGCGCCGCCGCGACAGCGGATATAAGAGCTATGCCATAGGTATAAAAGAGGCCGCGGCCACCGCGGTGAGCGCGGTGACCCTTTCGGTCGCCCTTCTCCTGTAAAATCGGCGTTTATACGCGCTGTCTGCGTCATAACTTACCCTCTGAGCATCCTCGCCGTATGAAAATACGGCTCCGGTTCTCAGAGGACAAGTTATTTAGCATCCAGCACGTCTAAACGCCGATTTCCTTTGGACGGGAAAAGAGATAAATAGCGATTTAGCTTTGATAGGGGAAACGATAAATCGTGATTTACCAAAGATTTTGGCTCCCTCTCTGAGGCGGCCAGGGAGCCGAAATCTTTGATTTCGTGCGATTCGGCTGGTAGTTACATCAGAACTGTCCCGTAGGGACTGAGGGAGAGTTGACCTTAGGTTCTCTCGCGGCTTTCGCCGCGGACTCAGTTTGGCGCGGGAACTGCGCCAAACTGAGCAACACTCCTTCCGTCAGCCGCCAAAAGCAGGCGGCCGACACCTCCCTCAGAGAGGGAGGCTAAAAGGGCAAGTCAAAAGCTAAACCGTTACTTACCTTCGATAAGGGAAATGATAAATCGTAATTTATCGTTTTCCCTACCCGAAGGAAATCGGCGTTTAGAAGTGCGAATAACGAAATGACTGGGGGCTTGGTAAGCGGAGGCGCACTAAAGTGCGGTGAGCATTACCAAGCCCCCAGTCATGAAGTTAGTCGTGCTTATAAACGCCGATTTACGTATTGCGCTTCGTGCAGCAGCAAATTGCTCTTAACGTCGAGGCCGCCGCCGAAACCTACAAGTTTGCCGTTGGCGCCGATAACGCGGTGGCAGGGAATGATTATCGCGATCGGGTTTCTGTTGTTCGCCAGCCCCACGGCGCGAAAACCTTTAGGCGAGCCCACGGCGCGCGCGATATCGCCGTAGGTCACGGTGGCGCCGTAGGGAATCTTTTGCAAGGCCTCCCAGCAGCGCATCTGGAAGGGCGTGCCCTTCGGCGCAAGCGGCAGCTCAAAGCATTTACGTTTGCCTTCAAAGTATTCTCCGAGCTGCCGGCCGGTCTCCGTAAGCAGCGGCGTCTCGTTCATATTCAAATCTCCGCGGGGATACGTGCCGCTGGTCTCAAAATGCAGGTCGGTCAGCTTTCCGTCTTCCTCACCGATCGTCAGCTTCCCCACAATATCAAAATAACACTTGGCGAAATTTTTCATAACCACACCCCGCTCTTTTCTATATAGTGACAGATATCATTATATTACGCTATCTCTGTATTTTTCATATAATAATGTTCAACATGCACAACTTTTCTATGGACGTATTATCGCTTTTATACTAAACTTGATTATAAATTATGAAAAACCGCATTCTGACAGGATTTTTGATTTGACTTATCAAAAAGTTTTGTTAGACTATATTTGTTTTCCTACGATGAAAATTATTGTCGGCGGAAAATAGGGGGATTATACCTTGAGGCTTGGCGAAACGATAAAGAGCCATCGGAAAAAGAGTGGGTGGACACTGACGGAACTCTCCGATCTTTGTGAGATTTCCGTAGCGCAGCTTTCAAAGCTGGAAAACAATAAATCGAACCCCAGTATCGAAAGTCTGCAAAAACTCGCGGAGGCCTTTCATGTACCGGTCTCAGCACTGACCCTGACAACGGAGGTTCCGCCCCCCGCACCAGTTATGTGCGGTGAAGGGTATGTCGTACGTGTGTTGGCACGCGGTGAGGAAAATGTCACTGCCCGTTATCTGGTCCAGGATCAGAGGTTTAGGATGCAGCCGATGGTACTGACCATTCCGCCCAGGATGATGACGGAAGATAAGCGGTCGCACGTTAGCGACGAGTTTTTTTATGTACTGAAGGGGAAGGTCCGTTTCGTGTACTGCCCTGACCTTATATACGAGATGAACGAGGGTGATTTCCTATATTATGACGCCGTTGTGGCGCATCATTGGGAAAATCCAAGCGACGAGGAGACGCGTCTTTTACTTTGCAGCGCCTCGGCGGCGATGTAACAGAAAGTACCACGCCGGATGAAATTGCGGCGGACTGTTTTTAACGCGGAAATTCTCGTATTTGAGGTATAATAGCTATTGGTGTTTATGTATATATAATTTTAGCATTGTAAAGTCATCGCTTTAAAGTACTGCTCAGTATCGCCGCACAGACTGAGAATTAGACAGATAGCAGGATAAAGAGGGCTGTATTTCATCGGCTCCTTTTTATCTCTTTTTTATAATTTTATTCTTATCAGTTATCTGATAATAGAATAATAGGGATAATTGAGAAAGCTATTGGAAATATCACAGGGGACTGATATTTTCCACGTTCGGTAAAAAATATATTGAAAAAGAGGGAAGTTGAAATGGGAGGAAAAAAGACAGAGTTACTCCAATTCCAGACAGAGGACGGCAGGAAGATTGAGCTTCCCGTCGCCCTTGTTATCGGCGACGTCGAGGGACCCGACGCGGTAGTCACCGCGGGGATACACGGCGGCGAATACTGCGGCGTGCTGGCGGCGATCAAGCTGTTCCGCGAGCTGTCGCCCGCTGATATCAAGGGCAGCGTAAAGATCATCACCGTCTGCGACACCGCCGCCTTTGAATCACGCAGCGTATCATTTTCACCGTTGGACAAGAACAATCTTAACCGCAGCTTTCCGGGCAAGGCCAAAGGGAGCTATAACGGCGTGCTGGCGGCAAAGATATTCGACGAAATAAAGGGGGCCGACTATCATATGGACCTCCACTGCGGCGAGGTGCTGGAGAGATCCGCGCCGTTCGCGATATATCACCGCGGCAGAAAAGGGGAGCTCAACGACCGTTCACATGAGATGGCCTATTACTACGGGCTGCCGAATATCATGATAACGGAGACGGAGGGTCGCTGGTCCGATAAGGGCACCTGCTACGCGAGCGTCTACGAGAACATCGGCATCCCCTCCGCCCTATTCCAGACCGGCGGCCTGGGGATCGCCTCAGCCGACAGCGTAAACACCCACACCGAGGGGATAAAGAATGTCCTGCGCCGCTTCGGCACCCTGCGCGGCAATGTTCAGCCGGTGGGCAGGCCGCAGATATTTGAAAATATGGAGATGGTGTACGCCAAAAGCCGCGGCATTCACTACCGGAGGGTCAGCGTGGGAGATATGGTCAGGCGCGGCCAGATGATCGGGCTGCTCACCGACTATTTCGGCACACCTACGGAAAAGGTCCTTGCGCCGATCGACGGCAAGGTGCTTTTCATGTCGGAGAGCGCCGCGATGACGGAGAAAGATTTCGTCGCCGCCGTCGGAGTCTGCCGCTAGATTCTTCGCGAGGCATAATATACAAGAAAACAAAAGCGCCTCCCTTTTCAGGAGAGGCGCTTTCGTTTTCTTTTTAATTAATTAAAAGTAGAGCTCATATTCCTGCGGCGTCGGAGCGTTGTAGATGTACTCAGCCTCTGCACGCTTGGCCTTCGTCCAGAGTTCGATGAGCTTCTCCGGGAAGGCGGGAGCGAGGTATTCTTTGTCTTTTTCCACACCGTCAAGCACGGCGTTGAGATTGAGCGGGAAGGTAAGCTCCTCTTTCGCGTCCTGGCTCTGGTAGCCTAGCGCCACGGGGTCCATCTTTCTGATTATGCCGTCCGCGCCCGCGAGCACCATCGCCGCGAGGAAGAAGTAGAGGTTGCACGAGGCGTCGCCGGTGCGGTATTCAACACGCGTCTCCTCTTTTTTCACATATCCGGGAATACGCACCGCGGCCGCGCGCGACCCCTTTGCAAAGGTAGCGGAGACCGGCGCTTCGTAACCATGAACGAGGCGGCGGTAGCTGTTCGTGCTGGGGCAGGCGAAGGCAAGCAGACTGCCGGTTAGGCTGTGTGAAAGCATGCCCGCGATGTAGGAGAGTCCCTCCTGTGAAAGGCTGAACAGCACGTCGCCGGGAAAGATCGACTTTCCATCTTTTTCAAGGAACTGATGGACGTGCATCCCGTTGCCCGGCATCTTGTAGAGAGGCTTGGGCATGAAGGTGACGCACAGCCCCCACTCTGAGGCGACCTGGCGGATTATCCACTTTGCGAGTGAAACCATGTCCGCGGCATGCGCCATATCCATAAAGTCGAGCTCTATCTCCAGCTGGGAGACCGCCACCTCGTGATGGTGGTACTTCACGGGGATGCCGAGCACCTCCATGAGATGCACCGTCTCGTTGCGGAAATCCATATAGCTGTCGTCGGGCGGCATACGGTGGTAAGCGCCGTGCAGTCCGACGCGCGGCTTGTCGTTGTAGCCCTCGCCAAGCCCTTCGGAGGACTTCACGCGGTAGAAGGCCCCTTCAATGCCGCTTGCGTACTCCGCCTCCTCAAAGACATAATACTCAAGTTCGACAAGTACCTTCGCCGTGTCGGCGATCTTATTGTCGCGCAGGAATTTCTGCGCATTGCGGATGACGTTCCGCGGATACTGGTCAAAGGTCTCGCGCTCCGTTGAGACGACGTCGCAGAGCACATGCAGCATTTTGTAATCGTCGCGAATCTCAAAGAAGGCGGTGGACATATCCGGGATCGCCACCATGTCCGAGTTGTTCACCTTCGCATAGCCGTAATTCGAGGCGTCGAAGCCGATACCCTCCCGAAGCACCTTGTCGGAGATATACCCGTGAGGCAGAGAGACGCTGCGGATATTCCCCGCAATGTCTACCATCAGCAGGTTGAGAAAGTCTGCTTCTTCTATGTGTCCGTTATACCGTTCCAGTTGCATTGTTACCCCTCCAAAAAATTTTTTTATTTACTTATCGGAGCCAAATGTTTTATTGTCAGCTGTGGGCCTGGTTAGTGTATCATGAAAGCTTCGTAAATCAAAGTGCCTCATTTCAGTGATAGAGGGAATTATATCCGTGAATTATCGCGCCAGATGACATCGTGATATCCAAAGCTGCGTATTAAAGCAAAAAAGATTACAGCAGCCCCCAAAAGGCCGCACATGGGCGATTCGGCCATTGACGGTCGATAGACGAGAGGCCGCTTTCACGGCTGGGTGGGTTTTCCTCAGCTTTCCGATCTTTGTACTGTTTAACGGTAAATCACGGCAATTTTTACCTTCATTAACTATTTTTTGTATTATCTCACACCGTTTATATTTTTATTGCAACGCAAGTACATTGCAATAAAGACCGCGACGATATATAATCTCTTTATGCGGCGGGCAGCCGTGATATACAGAAGATAAAGGAGCGAATTTTATGAAGAAATTATCGTTTTTAGCGCTGGTTTGCGCCGTGGTTCTCGCGGCGGCCCCGGTCTTCGCGGCGACAGAACTTTCCGTCTTTGCGGCGGCCTCGATGACGGAATCGATGAACCAGATCGCGCAGATGTACCAGAAGGCAGACCCCAACGTAAAGATTGTCTACAATTTTGACTCCAGCGGCACGCTCAAGACACAGATCGAGCAGGGTGCGGAGTGCGACATCTTCATCTCCGCCGGGCAGAAGCAAATGAACGCGATCAACGACAAGTTCGTAATGCCGGGAACACGCTTCAACATCGTCGCCAACAAGGTCGTCCTCATCGTCCCCAAGGGTAAGAACGCGACCGGTATCAATAATTTCTCGGATGTCGTCACCGATAAGGTAAAGCTGATCGCCCTCGGCAACTCCGACGTTCCTGTGGGACAGTATTCGGAAGAGATCTTCAAGAATATGGGCATCTGGGACAAGCTGAAGTCTGAAAATAAGATCACCTTCGCAAGCAACGTCAAGGAGGTCCTTGCGCAGACGGCGGCGGCGGCCGTCAGCTGCGGCGTGGTTTACAGCACCGACGCGGCGACCTCGGACGCGGTTGAGGTGGTAGCCTCAGCACCGAAGGATACGCACAAGCCGATCGTCTATCCCGCGGCGATCATGAAGGATACGAAGAATAAGGCGGCGGCCGAGGCTTTTGTGAAGTTCCTCAAGAGCGACGCCTGCGCGAACGTATTTAAGAAGATAGGATTTGCTATTCCGGAGAAGTAATATTCAGGCAGATATAACTTCTCCTCTCTCCTCGTGTGAAGGGGCCGAAACATATCGGCCCCTTTTTTATTAAGCAAACGGCAGACGGCATGGCCGACAAGCCCCTGCTTCGTGTAGTAAGGCTGGCGGGGCAGTCGAACACAGCGGCTTTATAATTGGCTTTTTTTGTCTATTGATTTAGAATAACGGGCGGCGTTCAGGCCGCGGGGAGTGACGGTTTTTGGATTGGTTTCCTTTATATAACTCGCTGAGGATCGCGGGGATTTCTACTTTTATAACTTTTTTCACCGGCATCTGCGCCGCCTATTATATCTCTAAGACCTCGAAGTTCACGAAGGGAGTGCTGGACTGTCTGCTGACGCTGCCGATGGTGCTGCCGCCGACGGTGGTCGGTTTTTTCCTGCTGAAGACGATAGGGCCGCTCGGACCGATCGGTTCCGTTGTGATGGAGCTTTTCGGCTTCCGCCTCACGATGACCTGGTATTCGGCGATCTTCGCGACGGCGATTGTGACTTTCCCGCTGATGTACCGCACGGTACGCGGGGCCTTTGACGGATTCGACCATAATCTAACCTACAGTGCCCAGACTCTGGGGCTTTCAAATACTTATATTTTCTGGCATATTATGGTGCCGAACTGTAAGGACGGCATTCTTGCGGCAACGGTGCTGGCCTTCGCGCGCGCCCTCGGCGAATATGGCGCGACGACGATGGTCACCGGCTATATCCCGGGACGCACGGCGACAATATCGACGACGGTCTATCAGCTTTGGCGTGAGGGCAACGACGCGGCGGCCTATAAGTGGGTAATGGTGAATCTGGTGATCTCCTTCGTCGTGCTTGTCGCGGTGAATATGCTTGAGAACAGCTACAGGCAGCCCAAGGGGCGCGCCGTGAACCACACTCTGAGCGAAGAGTTCGAACGGAAGTAGGGAGGGGCCGGAATGTCCGCGATCATCAATTTTAAGAAGAGGCTCGGAAGCTTTTCCCTTGAAGTAGATTTTGAGGCCGGCAATGAAGTGCTTGCGCTGCTCGGCGGCTCCGGCTGCGGCAAAAGCATGACGCTGAAGTGCATCGCCGGTATCGTGACGCCCGACGAGGGGCAGATCATCGTCGACGGAGTGACCTTTTTCGATTCAAAGAGAGGAATAAATCTGCGCCCTCAGCAGCGCCGGACGGGGCTGCTGTTTCAGAATTACGCGCTCTTTCCAAATATGACGACACGACAGAATATCATGACGGTATTCGAGCACGGCGCGGGGCGGAACGCGAATAAGGAGGAGCGTTATCAGGAGATCGCGCGGCGCTTTTTCATCTCCGGGCTGGAGGACCATTATCCCTCGCAGCTCTCCGGCGGACAGCAGCAGCGGGTGGCGCTCGCGCGCATCATGGCAAGTGATCCCGCGGTGATTATGCTTGACGAGCCGCTCTCGGCGCTGGACAGCTTCCTCCACTGGCAGCTTGAGCTGAAACTTTCACGAATACTGCGCGAGTATTCCGGCACGACGATCTATGTCTCGCACAACCGCGACGAGGTCTACAGGCTATGCGACCGGGTCTGCGTGATAAACGAGGGGCATTCGGAGCCGGTGAAAACGGTAAGTGAATTTTTCGACGCGCCGCCGACGCTCGCCGCGGCGATTCTCTCAGGCTGCAAGAATTTCTCGCGTATTGAGATCATCGACAGCCGCCGCCTGCGCGCGAGCGACTGGAACATGACATTCACCAGCGCGCATCTGATACCGGACGAGGCACGTTATGTTGGGGTGCGCGCCCATTATCTGATCCCCGTTGCCGAGAGAGAGCGCAACGAAAATACGATGCGGGCGGAGATCATCGAGGTACGCGACGACGTTTTTTCGGCAATTATCACCGTACGGCCAAACGAGACCAAGTCGGAGAGCAATTTCGCGGTGATACGCATAGAGCTCTCAAAGGAGCTCGCAAAGAATTACCGCGCGGGCGAGACTATCTATCTGAAGGTCGCCCCCTCCGACGTAATGCCTCTGCTGCCCTGATTTCCGGCGGCGGGCACGAAGCCGCCCGCCGTTATGAACAGGCAAAATAAAAAGCCCGGCTATTCGCCGGACTTTGAATGAATACCAGATAAAGGGCAGATTTAAGGACGCGGCGAATATAACCGCTCCTCTCAAAAGATTCGCCGCCGCTATTGTATCTCAGGACCGGCCTGGTACTGCTGCGCGTCGGCCTCCGAAGCGTCGGCCCACTGCCGCGCCGTCGACGTCAGGTAGCCGTCAAAGAGTGAGTCAAGCTCACTGAGCCCCCGGCGGTTAGCCTGGGTTATCTGTACATTTAGAGTAAATACTATGACCGTGATAATAAGTAAAAAAGAAAACCGTATCCTGTCTTCGTTTGACATAATATATAAGAGCTCCCCTTACAGATTACTTGTATGATATATAAGAAAGTACATCAGCCACAGCAACGTTTATAACAACTATGAAATAGGGCCAGCGGCTGATAAGTAATGTAAATATTTTACCATCACACCCTTGGCTTCACAAGGTCCGCAGCAGCCCAAAACAGCGTGAACGCCAACGGCTCCCCAGGCCGCCGGGTTTTTTCATAAAGGAAATGCCACACATAGAAAGGGGCCGAAACCTTACCGGCCCCTAACAGTTTGTTATTTGTCCCGCCGTTTTATCTCTCCGCGATCAGCGTCAGCAGGTCGCTGTAGACGCCATAGGCGGTCTGCAGGATATCGGGATCGCGTTCAGTCAGCATTATCTCTCCCGCCAGATCGGTATGGAAGATAAGCGCCGAGGAGCGGCCGTTGACCGAGCACATAGGGTCGGAGAGAGGCAGCCGCCGCGGCTCCACGGAGAGCCGCACGGCGCCGTCGTCGCCACGCTCCGCGCCGCAGATATATTTGATGCGGCAGCCCTCCGCCCAGGCGGCCTTCACATCGTCGGCGGCTATTCCCGCCAGGCTTTTGACCTTCACATCCTTCGGCGTCAGACGCGCGTCCATAAGGATGTTCGCGAGCGCGCATATTTTCGCCGCGCCGTCCCAGCCGTCAATATCCATCGAAGGGTCCGCCTCGGCAAACTGCAGCCGCTGCGCCTCGGCGACGGCATCAGCGAAGTTGCCGCCCTTCTCAATTTCGCCGAGGATAAAATTCGTGGTGGAGTTCAGAATGCCGCGCAGCGCAATTATCCGGTTGCCGCGCAGTCCGGCGCGCGCCATATTGAAGATCGGGGCGCCGTCCATTACGATCGTCTCGTAGAGGAATTTTCTTCCCGATGTCTCGGCGATCTCTTTCAGCTCATTGAAGGACCAGGCCTCGGGCCCCTTGTTCGCGGTAATGACGTCCATTCCCCGGGCAAAGGCCTCTTTGATGTAGCTCGTAGCCGGTTCCCCGTCGCCGATCGAAAGGGTGCTGAGCTCTATAAAAAGATCCGCCTCGGCGGCGGCGATCATCGCGTGAGTATCGCAGCCGGAGACAAAATCGGGATGTTCGGGCTCAAATCGCCCCAGTTCGCCGTTCATGATTAGAAGGCCGCCAAGATCAAGGCCCCGCGGGTTCATCATCGTGCCCTTGCTGCGCGTGCAGACACCGGTGACCAGCACCCGGCAGCCGTAATCGTCGCGCAGCTCGCGCTCCTTTTCCAGCAGCAGCCGCGTGAAGCGTACCCCGACGTTGCCAAACCCCGCCATACATATCTTTATCGTCTTTTTTTCCATGGAATCTCCCCTCCATATTCATTGCTAAGACGGCAGTTATATTGTACATCAATATAAAATATCCGCCACATATCCGCCGAATAATAGAAACATCAGGGCCGCCTGCTCCTTACAGCGGGAGGTTTATGCCTTATACTGTCTGTGTCTTACAGGCACGCGCATCCGGCACTGCCGGACCGCCGCGACAAGGAGATGTTGTCTTGCTGAAAATTGACTTTGCCGTTTTAGATTTTATCCAAAGCCATCTGCGTACCGGGGTAGGAGATTACCTGATGCCGCTTATCTCCCGTCTGGGGGATAAGGGCTTCATCTGGATCGCCGCGGCGCTGCTTCTGGTTTTATTCCCCCGGACACGGCGGCTGGGCGTCGCGGTGGCCGCCGCGCTGGCGATCGAGATATTTCTCTGCAGCGGCCTGATAAAGCCCTTAGCGGCGCGGATTCGTCCATGCGACATCAACACCGGCATTCAGATGCTGGTGGCGCGGCCGACGGATTATTCGTTTCCTTCCGGCCATACGGCTGCCTCCTTCGCCGCCGCGTCAGCCCTCTATTTCCGCCGCAGCCGATGGTGGCTCCCAGCGGGGCTGCTGGCGGCGCTGATCGCCCTCTCCCGGCTCTATCTCTACGTACACTTCCCGACCGACGTTCTCGGCGGCGCGGCGCTGGGCATCCTCAGCGGCTGGCTGGGGGTACGTCTGACAGACCTTGCCGCCGGAAGAAAGAACAATATACGGTAACTGAGGAAAGATAAAAGGCGTGCGATGGCGGCGGCGCGCTGACAAACCAACGTGACACTCAATATCGACCTTATAGTTATTTATGAGGCATCTAATAACACAGATTTACCCTCATAAGCCTCCCATAATAATATTTGGTCAGGCGTTATAATGGCCGTACACGCCGCGGCTGAGGTAGCGTGAGGTAAAGAGCCGCACGTTATGCAGGGACTGGGGGTGGAGTGGATATGATGGTGAATGTGAGGCACGTAAAAGTAAAAAACCTGCTGTCGCCGACAAAACTCGGCGCGGATTTCGTGATAAACCCATATATCGGATGCCCGCACGGCTGCCACTACTGCTACGCCGCCGGCATCACTCGGGAGCGCGGCGGACGTGCCGAACCGTGGGGTACGTTCCTTGACGTGAAGCACCCCGCCGTGCCGTTTGACCCCGCTAAGATATTCCATAAAGAGATACTACTAAGTTCGATGACCGACGCCTATAATCCCTACGAGGAGCGTGCGCAGGCGACGCGCGCCATCCTCCGCTCACTGCTGCCGGCGCAGCCCGATATCACGATCATCACCAAATCGGCGCTCGTGACACGCGATATCGACCTTTTCAAAGAATTTCCTCACGTAAAGGTCATCGTCTCCTTCAGTTCGCTCGACGACGGATTCCGGCGCAAGATGGAGCCCCACGCATCAAGCCCGCAAAAAAAGTTCGCCGCGCTCGCCGCGCTGAAAGAAGCGGGTATCGGCACCAGCGTGATGGCGGCCCCGATATTCCCCGGAATAACGGACTGCGCCGCGCTGATAGAGGCCGCCGCTCCCCATGTGTCGGAGATGAACTTCGATACTCTGAACCTGCGCAATCAAAACAGAGAGAGCATCCTCGCTATCGTCAACACACTGCGCCCCGAACTGACAGGCCTTTACAACGAAATCTACCGCCAGTGGCGGAAGGATTACTGGCAGACGCTGCGCGGAGAAATAAAGGACAACTGCCGCCGTTTCGCCGTCAGGGCGTCGGTGTTTTTTTAGTTTTTATCAGCGATTTGTCAAATATTGTAATATGACCGCTCTTTATCCTTAGATTTACAACTATTTTTACCTATCAACTTCCAAAATCTCTCATTTTTAATTAATTTTCAATTTATTATTTTTTCTTAACAACCTCTATTGATTATCTCATTTTTTATGGATATAATACAGCATGTACCATATATCGTGTATGTTGTACAATATTAATCTGCATAAAGAGGGATATTCATGGCATACAAGCTTTTCAAAAACGCAAATCTGATCGACGGCAACGGCGGTGAAATTAGAGAAAATATTTCGCTTCTTGTGGAAAACGACCACATTAAGGAGATAGGTAAACGTATCAACGCACCTTACGCGGAGGAGACCTTTGACTGCAATGGCAATACCATCATGCCAGGCTTAATTGACGCCCACATGCACCTCGGCCTCGTTGAGATAGAGGTGATAAACCTCTCCCGCAAAAACGCCCCAGGCCTCATGGCGGCAAGGATGTTTAAGAATCTCCGCGAGGCGCTTGACCAAGGGTATACCTATGCGCGCGACACGGGAGGAGCCGATGTCGGCTTCCGCGAGGCGGTGGACCGGGGGCTTGCGGTAGGGCCTCGCCTTAAGATCTGCGGCGCAGCGATCGCTCAGACCGGCGGCCACGGCGACGACCGCGTAGCCTCGGAGACACGTCCCTATTCTGAACCGTACATGGGTTTCCGTTCCGTCATCGCCGACGGCGTACCGGAGATGCTGAAGACCGCCCGTGAGAATATTCGGCGTGGTGCTGATTTTATCAAAGTAATGTGCGGCGGTGGCTGCGCAAGCCCTACACAGGGTCCGGAGACCTCGCAGTATACGCTTGAAGAGCTGAAAGCCGCTGTGGACGTGGCCGAGTCGGTAGGCAGCTATGTCGCATCTCACAGTTATTCAAACAGAAGCATCGTCCTCAGCGCGAACGCCGGCATACGCACGATAGAGCATGCGAACCTCATGACAAAAGAGACAGCGGCCCTCGTAGCGCAAAAAGGTGCCTTCGTTGTACCAACCCAGATAACGTATGAGATCGTCATCGAGAAGAGCCGCGATCTTATCGCAAAATTTATATACGATAAATTTGTCTCTGTCTGCGAACGGGGATATGAGGCAATACACAACGCAATGGAGGCCGGTATTCCTATAGGAGGTGGAACTGATCTTACCGGAGAAAACACAAAGTACGCTTCAGGAGCTATCGCCTATCAGGCTAAGGCAATGGGGGCGATGGGGGCGATCGTCGCCTTTACGAAGACGAATGCCAAAATCCTTAGGGTTGAAGACGTCACAGGAACCCTGGAGGAGGGCAAGCTTGCGGATATTCTTGTGGTCAACGGCAATCCGCTTGATAATATCGATCTTTTCAAAGACCACCGGAAAAATCTGCTGCTGATAATGCAGGGAGGACATGTACACAAAAACCTGCTTGTTTGACGCCGATTGACTTGAATTTTTATTTATGGAGGGATTGCAAGAATGAAAGATAACACTCAAACAACTGAGATCAAAACCAAGGGATTCCGTGTTCCCCATGTGTGGACAATTATCCTCTTCTGTCTCATACTGGCTGGAATTATGACATATATCGTTCCCGCTGGAGTATATGACAGGGTAGAGGTGGCTGGACGCCAGGTCATCGACCCCACGACCTTCCACCTTGTAGAACCTTCGCCGGTCGCTCCCTTCGACTGGTTCGTCTGTATCATCGACGGCCTCACAGCCTCAATGGCCATTATGTCAATGATTTGGTTTACGATCGCGGCGACCGACGTCTACACCGAGAGCGGCACGCTGCATAAGATGGTCGGATGGATAATCAAGGTCTGCCGCGGCAATTATCTTCTTGTTATGGGAGCGCTGATGGCCTTCTTCGCCGTACGCGGCGCGATGGGGGCCTTCGAGCTCCATATACCCTTTGTGCCGATGACGATAGCGCTTGCGCTTGCCTGCGGCTGCGATGTGATGACGGGACTCGCGATCGCGATGATACCCACCTTTGCAGCCTTTGCCTACGGGCCGATAAATGTCTACACCGTCGCCGTAGCGCAGGGCATCGCTGGGCTTCCCGTCTATTCGGCTATGACCTTCCGCGTCGTGATATGGCTGGTAATGATGGTAGTCACCTTTTGGTTCGTCCTGCGTTACGCGGCAAAGGTAAAAGGTGATCCCTCCGCGAGCGTCACCGGTTTCACTAACCCTTCGGCGGCAAATATCGATATCGCGGCTCTGCAGAAGGAGAAGATGACCGGACGTCAGAAGCTTTTGATGTTCATGCTGCTTGCGACAATCGGCCTGCAGATGGTGGGGCCGATGCTTTGGAAGTGGAGCTTCGCGGAGATTGGGGCGCTCTGGCTTATCTCTGGCATTATCGCGGGAGTCGTTGCCGGTTTCAATAATGAAAGAATATGCGACATCATGGGCAAAGCCTGTGCTGGAGTATTCGTCGGCGTCGTCTGCATCGGTTTCGCACGCGCTGTCTCCGTAGTGCTGACGAAAGGCAATATCCTCGACACCGTCATCTATGGTCTATCTATCCCGCTAAAACAGATTCCATCATCGCTCTCGGCGCTCGGTATGCTCATTATACAGGCGATCATCAATTTCTTCATCCCCTCTGGCTCAGGCCAGGCGGCAGTTACGATGCCGATAATGGCCCCGCTTGCGGACGTTGTCGGCCTGACGCGCCAGACGGCGGTCATGGCCTTCCAGCTTGGTGACGGACTCACAAACATGGTTATTCCGACAATGGGAGCCTTGGTTGTCTACATCGGCGTCGCGAAAGTACCCTTCTCAACCTACTTTAAGTGGGTGCTGCCACTCTACGCGATGCTGATGGGGATAGGCGCTGCGGGACTGCTGGTAGCAACGTTCATCAAGCTCGGCCCATTCTAAGGAAGCTTTGTCCGGCAGGATATTTATTACGGCAGGCCATGCGATCTCCCTATTTTCAAGGAGTTCACTCAGCCTGCCGTATTGTATTTATATCTTTAATTATCCTATAATGGATAAAAAGAGATGAACGTACCGTAATTCTGTCGGGAGGATTTAAAATGCAGCCCATAATAAAAGTGCCGACGCTGAGCGAGCTAGCTTACGAAAGTATAAAAGCACAGATTTTATCATGCAAAATACGACCTGGTGAAAGAATAAACATCGACCAATATTCAGAAAGTCTGGGAGTAAGCACAACCCCCGTCCGCGAAGCTCTCTCAAAACTTCAGCAAGAAGGGCTGGTCCAATATATACCCAGAACTGGCTGGAAGATATCGAGAATCTCCAAACAGGAATTCCGCAAGCTTCAGGAGTTGAAATCACTGCTTGAGATAACGCTCGCAGAGCGTGCTTTGCCTTTTATCAAACCAGACAACATTCCGCAGATGGTCCTGCTGAATAATGAAATGAAAGAATTATTCAAACCTTGCTCCGATGGAAAGCCAGACCTTGAAAAACTGCTTGAGGCCAACGACCGTTTTCATATGTATATCTTCAAATTTTACGATAATGACATTATGATCGAAATATTGCAGCAGACGTGGAATAATCTTAGATATGCCAGGCTTATCTGGATATCATCCGAAGAATTCCTCAATAACTTCTACGAGGAACATAACGAGATAATCGCCGCCATCAAGGACAAAGACAGCTCAGCGCTGAGACGAGCCGTCGAGAAACATCTGCGCTGCGGGCTCGGCTACATGGAGGCCTGCCTTGAGGATAAATAGGAACTAAGGGTCGTCAGCTACGCTTTCTCGGCGGTATCGAGGTGCAGACTATCGCGACCAGTATCAGCAGACAGCCGGTGATTTCGTGCGCCGACGGTATCTGGTCGACGAAGACAGCCGTCAGTCCGACCGCGACGACGATCTCAAGGGTACAAAGGAGGCTTGCCACTGCGGCGGGAATGTACTTCAGCGCCGTGAAAAACGCGCCGTAGGCTAGCATACTTCCAGTGAAGGCCTGCAGTGTCATGATCGAAAACAGCGGCGCCGTGAGGCAGCAGAGATCGCCCCAGCCGTAGTAAAAGCTTTTGAAGACAAAGAGCATTATTATCCCGAAAACATTTGAGTAGAAGAGTAGGCCGAATTCGTTCATCTTATGGGAGAGCGAGAAGCGACGCGTGACAAGTGCCTGTCCCGCCATGCCGAATACGGCAAGGAATCCCCACAAAAGCCCCGGCAGCGAGATCGACCGCATCGCCTCTACGCTTCCGCCCATGCCGATATAGACCCCCACGACAATCAGGAGCCCCGCGACAACCTGCAGAACGGTCGGCCTTTCACGCGTGATGAAGAGCGAACCGATGATCGCCGCAAGCGGGAAGGTATAGTGTATGACGAGCGCCTCGGCGACCGTCAGGTATTCAAGCGAGGTGAGGAAGCCGCCGCCGGAGAATGCCACGGAGAGCATGCCGGAGATAAAATAAAAGCGCAGCGTTTCACGGTCAACGCGGAAGACCTCGAACTTTCTCATCACAAGCAGTCCGACGCCCACAGAGGTCATTGTGAAAAGCGAACGGAATACCATGACGGACATAAGGTCCAGTCCCGCCGCCGCCAGCACCTTCGCGATCGGGCTGATGAGCCCCCAGCAGGCCGCCGCAAACAGCGCGAACCCAGCCCCGCGCCAATAGTTGTTCAAAACCATACAAATACCTCCAAGACGAAGCCGTAACACACGCCGCATCTATACGATTTAAGCTGCCGAACGCCGCAAAAAAACGGCGCCAGGATGAATATATCATATTTCCCGGCTTTTGCTCACAAGCTTGAAAATTCTTGTGAAGATCTACAATTTCAGTAAAGCTGCGATCTCATTCAGTTGACTTTGGATCAGGGAAAATTCACCGGTCAAGTCCAGTGTCCGAATCATTATTTTACTTCCACTTAAACTGTACTCTCTTTTTAATACTATATCTTCGCCGGTCTTCGCATACAGGAGCAGGCCCATAACGTTGCCCTTATGCAAGGTATCCTTGTTTTTTACATAAGAAAAAATCTGATAAAGATTGTCGGAATGCAGTCTCTTTGCGTCAAAATTTCTATTTTGCTGCATCGTATTTCTATAATATTTTGCGTCAATAATTAGACATTTATCGCCGTAATAAAGAGAAACGTCTGTTTGCATCGTCGGTAAAAAATCGATATATCCATCATCCGTATCCCACGATATCTGTGACGCGTGCGCGTGGAGTTCTGGAAAATGTCTTTTATAATATTCTAAGATAAATTTTTCATACAGACGCGGCATCGCCTGCGTATCAATAAATTCCGCAAACTGTATTTCGCCCTTTTCGGTAGACGCAAGCAAATTTCTCAGCAGCAGATAACATATATTCATCAGCATATGATAAGTCTGATTGTTTCTATGATAACACAGTCTGCCCCAGCGGATTTCAGATATCTCCAACGTATCGACGCCGGAAAAGAGCTGCATTGCTCTTTTTAGCGCAATCTTGTTTTTTCGTGTCACCTCTTTTGAACGCATAAGGATAAAAGCCGTCGTCTTGAGGATTTGGTTCAGAAGATTATTTTCCGAAAGCTCGTCATATTCGCATAACAATTTACCCGCCCGCTTCTTTTTGAGACGATAGCTTGCCATGACATCCATCTTTCCACGCAGAGAGGTGAGCTCTTCCGAATGTTGGACATATTCCAAAGCAAGGCCACATCTCAATTGGGATGATATCCCCTCCGCAAGAATGGCGGCGAACAGGTCTTGAATATTTTCAAAATCTTCAGCGGCAATATCCGTATAATTTTTCTGCCTTAGATTTTGGTACGCATAGGCGAGCATATAATAGATATTTCTGATAACTATGCCCTTACTGTCAATCATCTAAAATACCGTGCAATTCCCTTTTCCAATATTCGACTTTTTCCGTATTATCAAACCAATATTCCGATATCGTCGGCAAGATATCATATTCTATAATCTCCGCTATTCTTTCTTCCGAACACGACAGCCCGCAAAAATAACTATGGCCTATCTGAAAACCCTCTCCAAGAACGGGATCTTCCGCGATAGCCCTGTTTAATCTTTTTATTTTTTCTATTAGTGCGTCAAAGATATCGCTGCCAAGCTTTTCCTGATAGTTCCGGAATCCGGCGTTCTCAAACGCGGGAGAAAAAGCAAAAAAGCCGAATCTGCGGCGCAGGGCATAGTCGATCAAAGCAAGGCTCCGGTCCGCCGTATTCATCATGCCGATAATATATAAGTTCTCCGGCACGGTAAACGGCATGCCGCTGTACGCAAGGGTTATCCTTTTCCCCCGGTATCCCTCCTCTATGAGCATTAGGAGTTCTCCGAAAATTTTACTCATGTTGCCTCTGTTGATCTCATCAATGATAAAAAAGAACTTTTCGTTGGGATTATTTTCCGCACGCTGGCAGAACTTATAGAATATACCGTACTTAAGCTCAAAGGCATCGCCCTGCGGCTTGTACCCCATCATGAAATCTTCGTATGAATAGTTCTGATGAAATTGTATAAATTCGATCTTTTCATCATCTATTTCACCTAAAATTGAATAGGCTAAACGTTTAGCGGCAAAAGTTTTCCCTACCCCGGGAGGCCCCTGCAAAATAATATTCTTTTTGCGTTCTAGTAATGCCGCCAAAGAGTCATATTGCGCTTCGTCCATATAAACGTCATTAATAAAGTCATCTTTGCAATATGCAGGCTTACTTTCGTTATATGCCTGCGGATTTGCATCCCGGATCTCATCCATTATAATGTTGTATTCCTGCTCTGTAAGCTTGAACAAGCTTCCCTGAGGGTTGACAAAGTACTCTGATTCCCGCAATCCCTCAATATTTTTCAGCACATCGTAATCCACGGGAGAAATCAGGCTTTCCGTCTTTTCAAAAAGAATAGACTCCCCGTCGCTCTCCCTTGAGATTTTACAAAGGGCTACTATCTGCTTCACAGGTGTAGATTCGTAACCTATGACAATGTCGCCGACTCTTGCGTCAAGAAAATTCTGGAATATCCTTCGCTTGTTGCCGTTTGCGTTAAATATTGTGTAACCCTGTTCTTCGCCGACGCGGATTTGGCCAAAACTCCAAATCTTAGGGTTGGCGTTGAGCCACCAATATTGTCGCTTTGAGGCCGGTTTCTCAGGGACAAAAAGAGGGATATCGCTCATGTCGATAAGGTCCAGCGCCTCATCCAACTCACGGCGAAGCTTCCATACATAGCTTCCAGCCGTCTCTTTTGTTGCATAACGTCCGACAAAAAGGATCGGCCACCATTTAGAACCCCAGTTATCTTTTTCCATAACAGGGCAGCCCATAACCTCAACAACCCGCTTAGCTAGATGAACGGAGACGCCATTATAAAAGTTTGGGCTCTCGCCATATTTTTTGCTTAGCTCCGTACAGGTCGCCATTCCCCCGATATCTTTCATACGTCTCATCACCGCAAGGGCATCCGGCGTGAAAATTTCCCTGTTTTTCAACAAGCGAAGCCATTCCTCTTTTGATATGCCGGGATTATATTCCGTTTCAGCGGGCCACCAAAGGTGTGACTTCAAAGTACAATTACAGCCGAAATATACAATGTCCATCACAAGCATGTGGTAATTCTCATCGGCAAAACAGTTCTCATCAAGCCGGGAACGGCTTAGCTGCAGTAAATCCTTATCTTCAGCAATAAAAGATAATATTTCGTCGCACATTGCAAAATAGCAGAGCAAGTTTTTATCATCCCCGCGCTTCGGAACATTTGTGTAGCCTACCCGCTTGGCAAATTCTGCAAAGAGCCCTCTTTTATAGATGTAATACTTGTCGGGATATGCAAATGAAAGATATACGCTAATTGCGTGTAACTCCTGATTATGGTTCTTTATGGACGGTTTATTCAAAGATAATTTCGCGGACATATCTTCTGCCGTCTTTTTAAAAATTTTAACTCTCTCAAATATCGGCTTTGTTTCATCGAAGAGGTTGGAAAAGGCACTCCTCACAATCCCCGGATCTCTTTCCGCTAACGCCGTTATCATCTTTTTTGCATAATAACCTGAAGACGGCAAAAGGTTCTGGGCCTTTGCAAGGGCATTTTTGAGCATTAGAGCGAAGTCCGGGGCGTCCATGTCCCAATTGTTCTGGAAACAGGCGACCGCTTCCCATTTATATCGTTCTTCCCGATCTACTTGCGTAAAATTTGCCCTGTATGCCTCTATTATTTCAGCCAAAACAGCTTTATCCACTATTCCCCAACCCCTGCCATATTTTTTATCTTACCGTTCCAAAATTCTCAATGACGTATATCTCTACGACAGATGACGCGGCGCGGCGGAAATGTTGTCGAAGACCTTTTCCCGCTCACTGCCGTAGATGTGCTCGGCCATCTCCTTTATCTTCTCCGTTATCCACATATAGGCGGTAGTGTTTTCGCGGTAGTCGGCCTCGGCGAACATATTGACGCGCCCGTCCATACGCAGCTGTTCCGCCTGCGCAAAGGCCTTCCTGTTGCCGCGCGGATAGATGGCGAAGGTGGCGCCGCCGTTTTTGTTGACGACCGAGAAGGCGGGAACGTCGCTCGGGCCGTCGGCGATGTAGATCATATTTTTGAAGTTCACGCGCCGCTGCTCCTCGGGGATGTTCGTGTTCACCTCAATGCGCCCGTCGGAGAGCCAGACACCCTTATTTATCTCGAAGAGCGCCCGCGTCTTGGTGGTGTTGTCTATCGTATAGCCGACCTCGCTGATCACCGGCACGCCGTCCGCGCCGGCCTCCTCGATGAGCTCGCAGCCCCAGACGTTTTTCACGTAGGGCATGACGGAGGAACCGCGGATGACCTGCGTCATGCCGGTGCTGACGATATACTGCTCGACCTTTATGTCGTATTCCTCGTATTTGGCCTCGCCGCGCAGAAGGTTGTTTATCGTATCGAATATCTCCGGCACACCGGGATAAAAATTCAGCTCACGACCAAAATCATATAGTTTTCTGTTGTTTAGCCCCGGAAAGATCCCGCGCTTCACACAATGGATAAAGTGGCTGAGGTAGATGGTGTCGGGATTGACACGCACATTCTGCGTCTCCAGATACATCTGCGGCAGAGCGTTGACCTCCGCCCAAAAACTCTCCGCGTCGACCCCATATTCCTTAAAGATCGGGTCCTGCATGTAACCGTCTACCAGCGTCTTGTCAAAATCCCATATCACCGCGATGATGTTGGGCATCCGTACCATCCTCCTTTTAGTGCTGTTTTATCAATATTTATACTCCGTTTAAGTGTATAAAAGTGCGCCGTTATGTCAATCCCCATCTACGCCCTTTGCAAAAACGCCTATAATATGTGCGGTATAGAAGGAAACGGAGGGTACGGGATGAAGATGACGGAAGTTGTAGCGGCGCTGATTTGGGACAATGATAAATTCATGATCTGCCAGCGTCCGGCGGAGAAGGCGCGCGGCCTGCTCTGGGAGTTTGTCGGCGGCAAGGTGGAACCTGGCGAGACGAAGGAGGAGGCTCTGATGCGCGAATGCCGCGAAGAGCTTGGCGTCGCTATCTCCGTGGGCGGCGTATTCACGGAGGTTGAACACCGATATCCCGACATCTGCGTTCACCTCACCCTCTTTAACGCGAAAATTGCGGAGGGCGTACCGCGTAAGCTTGAGCATAACGACATCCGCTGGATAAGGAGAGAGGAGATCCCCCTCTACGATTTCTGTCCCGCGGACGTGGAGATTTTACAAAAGCTGAAAAATTACCGCAGCATCTGACGCCTTACAGCGGCAGCCTCTGACCGTTTGTTTCGGCATCCCAGTTTGTTTCGGGATGCCGTTTTTTGTTTTTATGGATGTTTTATTTAAGATAACTATAAAACATTTTTTACTAATAATATTGTCTTATAGTCAATATATCAAGAGCGGCCATAGACTTGTGTTAAATAAAAGAGAGAAATAATTGATTGACTTTAATTGACTAAAATAACGGGCCTTCATTTCCGCTTTTCATATTAGCGGTATAATATCTTTACAAGGCTCTAAAGGAGGCATCCGCCTGAATGAAAAAAGATAAAAGGGAGATCACAAGCTCTCTCACACACCTCGCGGGGGCGCTCTTCGCGCTCGCGGGGACAATAAAGTTGGCTTACGACGCCTTCGGCGAAGAGGGCGCCGCCGCCTTCGTCTCCGTGCTCGTCTTTGGGATCAGTATGGTCGTGTTATATTCGACAAGCTCAATCTACCATTGGTGCTGCGCCGTTCAGGCGCGCGCGGCAAAATTCATGCAGCGGCTAGACCACATCGCGATCTTTTTGCTGATCGCGGGGACATACACGCCGATATGCGTGATCACTCTCGGCTATCCGCTCGGATATATCATGCTCTCTCTCGTCTGGGGCGTCGCCGCGGCGGGGCTGTTGATGAAGATATTCTGGATGGAGGCCCCCGTCTGGCTCTCCTGTTCGCTCTACGTGGCAATGGGCTGGATCGCGGCCTTTTTCATCGTACCGCTGGTACATGCGCTCACGCCGGGCGCTCTCGTCTGGCTCGTGGCAGGCGGACTTCTATACACAGCAGGAGCCGTCATCTTCGGGCTTGAGCGGCCGCGGCTCTCCTTCTCGTGGTTTGGACCGCACGAACTCTTCCATCTCTTCGTGATGGGCGGCTCTCTCTGCCACTATATTACGGTTTCCCATTATCTGGCCTAAGGCCGGCAACGAGGTGAATAATATGGATATCAAAAATGCCGTATCGGTTTATTTCAGCCCCACAGATTCAACGCACAGGATATTGTCAGCAATCACCAAAGAACTGCCGTGGCCTGTTCAGGAGCTGGACATCACGGATTATCCGGCAGACGACGGAGAATACCGCCTCTCGGCGGATGAACTGCTGTTGGCCGGCGTGCCGGTCTACGGCGGACGCATACCCGCCGCAGCGGCACAGCGTTTGAAAAACCTCCACGGAGATGGGACTCCGGCGGTGATCGTCGCCGTCTACGGAAACCGCGACTATGACGACGCCCTGCTTGAGCTGCGGGATCTTCTCGAACAGCGTGGCTTTAGGGTCATCGCGGCGGCGGCCTTTATCGCCGAGCACAATATTATGCACTCCGTCGCGGCGGGACGCCCGGACGAACAGGATTTTAAGGCGATTGAAAAGTTTGCCCAAGAGGTAGTGAAGAAGCTTGCCAAAATCAACAAGGCCGCTGCCGCCGAACCGCTGGCACTGAAGGGGAATCTGCCCTACCGCGAATATAACGGCGTGCCCTTTAAGCCTTCGGCCGACAACAGTTGCGTTAAATGCGGCCTCTGCGCCGCCAAATGCCCCGTAAAGGCTATCCCGGCGGAAACTCCAGAGAATACCGATACGGAAAAATGTATCACCTGTATGCGCTGCATCAAGGTCTGTCCGCAGGGGGCGCGGTCTCTCAACAAGCTCATGCTCTGCGCGGCGGAAAAGCTCTTCGCGCTGAAGAACTCAAAGAGGAAAGAACCGGAAATTTTTATTTAGGTTTCCGGCAAAGTGGGCGGCGAACTTGTGGCGGCGGTTACGCCGGGAGTTCCGCCATTCACCTAAAATATCGCAAAAAGGCGGAGCATACGCGATCGAAATTCGCGCAGCTCCGCCTTTTTATATCCAAGGCTATCTGTTAATTTGGGTCTGAAAGCAGCTCTTCTTCCATCTGATAATCTCGCTCCTCAACCTTTTTCAGTCTGACCGCAGGCTCTTCGGGCAGGCCAAAAAGCGGTATGAATCTGTCCCAGCCGGTAAAGGTCAGAACATATATCGATACGACACAGATTATTCCCATGAAGTTGTAATATAGGTCCCCTATTGTAAAGTGATAGAGTGGATATACTGCCGCCGCCAGCCCCATATAGTAGGCAACCCCCGTGTGCCAGGGAATCAGCGCGGCGGAATGAACGCCCACGGCATCGGAAAAGAGCGCGTTTCTGTTGCGCAGTTTGTATTTGTCCTCCTCCGATCCCTCGACATTATTGTTGATTATATCTTTTAAAACCGGTCCGACCGTCGCCATCTGCGACATCTCCTCATTAACGGTGGCATTGATTATGAGGCACAGCAGCCCGTTGCAGACGACAAGGTGGCGCACCCTGCGACTGATCTTTACAAAGAAGGCCGCGATCGGACCAAAGGCATCCATCCTACGCATTACCGCGCCAAATCCCATCGCCCAGAAGAGCATTATGACGGCCCAGCTTCCGGCGCTTTCAAAACCGGACTGCACAAGTCCGATGACGTCCGAAATCGAAGTGACTGTACCCGCGGCATAGCCGAAGGCGATCGCACAGACTATGCCGGTGGAAAGGCAGCTGATGGTATCCATGCGCATGACCGCCATTGTAACGACAATTATCACCGGGATTATCATATAGAGCGGCACACCGTCTTTTACCTGGGCAAGCAGGGTGAGCACCGCAGGACGTTCCTCCTCGAGCACTTTTATGGTCTCTTGAGACATCGCGGCCAGTATCTTCGACGGATCTCCCGCATTGTCGGGAAGACCCATCGCCACGCTTAATGAATAGAAACAAATAGCGGCAAGAATGACGCATAACACAGACCACGGCCCCTGCGCACGTATCCGGTCGACGACTTTGACCCCCTGCAGGCCCGAGCTGAGTATCGTAGTATCGGAGATAAGTCCGATGTTGTCGCCAAAGGCGGAGCCGCCCACCGCCGCGGCAAAGGTCATCGCGGGGTTGCCGCCTACTACGTTGCAGAGCCAGATAAAGATGGGAATGCAGGCCGCGAAGGTTCCCCATGAGGTACCGGTAGAGACGGAGAGAACGCATGTCGTAAGGAACGCGACGACGGCCACCGTCTTTCCCGTGACTCCGACGTGAAGAAATATGGAGATAGCCGCCGCGCCGACGCCGGTGCTCATGAATATCTCCGCCAGCGCGTAGGCGAGCATCAGGATAAAGGCCAGCAGCGTCGCCTCCTTCGCCCCTTCGACGGCTTCGTTCATAATGTCCGCGAACTTCATCTTCTCGGTGAACTTACATATAAAAGCCGCGACAAAAAGACCTATGGAGGCGGAGATAAGGATATCTACGCCGTTCACAACCATTACCGCAAGAAGAATGACAGGAGAAAGCTTCAGAAACTCTAACATTTCAGTACCTCCCTTTTGTAATTATGTATCTGTTTTTATTGTGTACTTTCTATCAGCGTACAGAGATCGCTGTAGACACCGTAGGCCGTCTGCAGTATCCCAGGGTCGGTCTGCACTATGGAGATCTCCCCGGCAAGATCTGTGTACAGGGTGACAGCGGCCGACGTTCCGTTGACGCTGGCAAGGGGATCGCCGAAGGGGATAAGCTCGGGTTTGACACTTAATTTAAGGCCGCCATTTTCATCACCGGCTTCAGCACGGCAGAGATACTTTATCCGGCAGCCCTTTTCGCGCGCCGCCGCGACATCCGCGGCGTCAATGTCAGCGAGGCTTTCCACGTGGACCGCCTTCGGATTGGCCTTTGCCCCCATCAAGATATTTGCCAGCGCGCAAATCTTCGCCGCGCCGTCCCAGCCGTCGACATCCATCGAGGGGTCGGCCTCGGCAAGCTGTATGCGCTGCGCCTCTTTGACCGCTGATTCATAACTGCCGCCTCTCTCAAGCTCCCCCAGCACAAAGTTCGTCGTGCCGTTCAGGATTCCTTTTATTCCAAGAATCCTATTCCCGCGCAGGTTTTTTTTGACTAGATTAAAGACCGGCGTGCCGTCCATCACAATCGTCTCGTAAAGAAACATCCGCCCCTTTTCCTCAGCGAGAGCGTTGAGTTCGTCAAAACGCCACGCCTCCGGTCCCTTATTGGCGGTTATTACGTGCATACCGCGGTTAAGCGCCGTTCTGATATAGCTTGCCGCCGGTTCGCCGTCGTCGATGGACAGTGTCGTGAGCTCGATGAGCAGATCTGCCTCCGACGCGGCGATCATAGTTTCCGTGCCGCAGCGGACAAAATCATCGTCCTTCTCATCAAAGCGGCCCGCCTCTTCGTTCATTGCAAGGATCTTTTTAAGATCAAGACCTTCGGAGTTCAGCAGCGTACCCTTTGAACGGGTACATATGCCAGTAAGACGCATTTCACATCCGTATTCCGCCCTTAACTCCGCTTCCTTTTCCAAAAGCAGACGCGCAAACCTTACGCCGACATTACCGAAGCCGGCCATACAATATTTGATTATTCTGCTCATAAGCTCCTCCTTTGACCTGTTAACGGACTTGCCGTATCAACTTACATATCGTTTTTTGATGAGTGGGTTTTCAGTGGCGAAGAGCATCGCCTGATAGTGGAGCGTGAAAGAAACGACATCCCCGAGACGGTAATCATTCTCGCTCTCTTCAATATCTATTATCATGTGGTCGCTGCTCGCGCCCAGTATCTTTATTCCCGGATCGTCTGGAATGAGCTTTTCCGGATCGCCGATATCAAAGGCTCCAAGGGCAAGCAAAGCCCGCCGGCGAACGCCTCGGTCTTCGTAATGGCTGTGGGAGCCAAAGCAGTTTGTACCCAGTTCGCCGATCGGATGCGTCGGCTTTCTGCCTATTTCAATGATCTCCGCTTTGAGCACAAGCCCTCTGTTGGAAAGCCCCTCGACGGGACAGCGCCACTGGCCGGCAAGATCGCAGGGGACAACGATCGCCTCTCCGATACGGAGATTATTTATTCCCTCAGGCATAGCACCACGCAGCAGAAGCGGAAGAGAGGTCGTGTTACCGCCGGATACCACCGCCAGCTTTCTGCCAATGAGTTTTTCGATATCCGCGGCATTAGCGGCAAGTTCGGAAAGGTTCTTTTCCGTCGGGATAACGGAACCATAGCAGGTAAGATTGACACCAACGCCGTAAAGACAAAGATTTTTAAGTTCGCGCTCGACGTAAAGCGCCGTTTCGATAAACCTTTCGCCCTCAAATATCCCCTCCCGCAGATCCCCGAGGTCACGCATCAATATTACCTTGTGAAAGCGGCCGGCGGCTCCGGCGGCACGGTCAAGGGCTCTCAGCGTCTCCGGCTCGGAGTTGAGACTGATATCGCAGACCCTCACAACTTCGTGCACTTCAGAGAGCATCGGCAGGCGCAGTCCAAGAGTCTCCACGGCCAGCCCAGCCTCTTTCACCGCCGCAAGATGCGGCAGCCTTGAACTTGCCAGTGTTTTATATCCGGCCTTTACCAGGACATCTCTTATACCGGGAAGGGCATTGAAACCCTTTAGCACGGCAAATGGTTCGACACCGTTCCTTCTGCATTCGCCAAGTAATATTTCCGCGTTGCGGCGAATAATTTTGCCGTCTATCTCAAGCAGAGGATATCTATCCATCAGTTTTTTCCGACATATCCGATGGCCGGCGAGGGCCCCCAGACCTTTGTCTCTATCCTCTGGCCTCTCTGATCGCCGCGGAGATTCCCGCAAGACCGGCTTTAAGTTCATCTTCGAGCGGCCAGGCGTATCCGATGCGCATGTAACTATCCTCAAAGCCAAACCAGTGGCCGGGGCCGATATAGGTACCGTATTTATCGTTCATGACCTTATAAAACTTTTCGATATCGACGCCAGCGGATTCCTTGATGCGCGGGAAACAGGTACAGGCCGCGCGCGGCTCGACCCATTCGACAAATTCCTCGTGCTCCACCCAGTCCTTAACAATGGCGAAATGCCTCGCGATAAGGGCGTCATTTTCTGCGATCCATTCCTTTTTCTGCGAGAGTGCGGCGAAACCAATATATTCGTCAACGACGCTGCCGCCGATGCAGACCTGTTCTTTCGCGGCCAAAAGCATATCCATCATCTCTTTATCCTGGCAGACGGCCCAGCCGATACGGATTCCCGGTATGCCGTAGGTCTTCGAGAGCGAGGAGATAGAGATGACCTTTGGCGAGAGCGACGCGGCGACAGGCAGAACTTCGTCCTTGAACATATCGCGGTATGTTTCGTCCATAAGCAGCCAAACGTTATGTTCCTCGGCGACGGCGATGACTCTCTTAACCTCTTCCAGCCCCATCATCGTGCCGGTGGGATTATGCGGGTTCGTCAATGAGATGTACTTCGTATCGGGACGGATCATCGATTCAAGTCTTTCGATATCCACGCGGAAACCCTCTTCAAACTTCTGGTCGAGGTAGCCGACATCCGCACCGATCGCTTCGGGCGTCGCGATATTCGTGCCATAGTTGGGACGTGCGACTATCATGTGGCTGCCCGGTTCAAGCAGCGACGAGGCGACGAGAAAGAGCGCCGACGCCGCGCCGCCGGTGATGATGACACAGTCCGGGTCGGTGATATTAGACTGTTCTGCGATAAGCTTTCTGAGACGCGGGTCTCCGAGATGGTCTCCATAGGGGAGAAGGATGTCGTCCAGTACGATTCCCAAGTCCTTGATATTGCGGTCGCGGACGGAAGTTTCGGTGAGATTGTTCTTGATCTTCTCATAGCCGAACTGTTCCGGCGACTCCTTTTCAATGGGCATACGCGTGTACTTCATTACAGCACCTCCATATATAGTTGCTCAAGTTTATTGAATTCTACTGCATCCCTATGTATTCTATTGGATACAACTGTATTATAATCAAAAAGAATCATCCGTCAACTATTTCGCCTATTGTTTTTATTACATAAACAGAGGTACAATATATACAATGGGATACAATAATAACCATCACGGGAGAGATGATTATGGACAGCTTTATTGAGCAGACCGCCCCAGGGGTCGCCTATTCCGAGATAAAAAAGATGATCATGCTGAAAAAGTTAAAACCTGGACAGCGGCTCGCGGAGATAACGCTTTCGCAGGAAATCGGGGTAAGCCGCACGCCGGTGCGCGAGGCGCTGCGCAAGCTTACGCTTGAAGGGTGGCTGCGCATGGTGCCCAACAGCGGCGTCTGGGTCGCCTCGCCGACGCGGCGCGAAATGATAAACGCCTACGAGGTCCGCGCCAAGCTGGAACAGTGGGGCATCGAAGAGGCGATGCCGAATGTCACGCCGCTTCTGCTGCGGCTTCTGGAAGAGAACATCGAAGAAGAGCAGGCGGTTTACGAAGGCAGGATAAGCGCCGAGAAGTATCCGGAGATAAACAGCCGCTTTCATCTGAGCATCGCCGAGGCTGGGGGCAACGAAATCCTCTGCCAGCACATTCGCACGGCGATCAACACGACGGACGTCTATATGGTGCTTTACGAAAACTATCTTGATTTTTCAAACAACCGCAGCCTCTCCGAACACCGCAAGCTGCTGGAACTTATAAAAGAGAGAGACACCGAAGCGGCGATAAAAATGATAGGGGTGCACGTACACAACGGGTTCCTCGATTTGAAGCTGGGCCATTAAACTTATCAGGAAACGGGGAGAAAAACATGAAGATAGCCACATTCAAAGTCGAAGAATGGATGAATCTCAACGAGACAAAGGCAAAGTACAACATCGCGGAGACCTGCGTCGACTCCGTGACGCTGGATGAGCTCTTCCGCCTCGCGGGACGTGACCGGCGGGAGTTTTTTGAGACCCTCGCGCAGCGGCGTATGACCTACGGCGCGATATTCGGCGCGGATGAGCTGAAGACGGCAATCTCCGGCCTCTACCGTTCAGTTGGAACGGAGGAGATCATCACCACGCACGGCGCGGCGGGGGCGAACCACCTGGCGCTCTATTCGCTCGTCGAGCCCGGCGACGCGGTGGTTTCCGTGATGCCGACTTACCAGCAGCTCTATTCGATCCCCGAGTCATACGGCGCTAAGGTGCGCATCCTGAAGCTGAAAAAGGAAGAGAACTTCCTGCCAAACCTCGACAGGCTGCGCACGCTCGTCAACGAAAAGACAAAGATCATCTGCATAAACAACCCCAACAACCCAACGGGCGCGCTGATACCGGAGGAGACGCTGCGCGGAATCGTCGAGATCGCCCGCGGCGTGGGCGCTTACGTGCTATGCGACGAGGTCTACAGGTTTCTTACTCAGGAGGACGGCTATCCTGAATCCATCGCCGACCTCTACGAGAAGGGAATCGCGGTCGGCAGCATGTCGAAGGTCTTCTCCCTCGCGGGGCTGCGTCTCGGCTGGATTGCGACGCGCAGCAAGGAGGCGATGCGCGAGATACTGCTGCACCGCGATTATGACACGATAAGCTGTGGCATGATCGACGAGGCGCTCGCGGCGATCGCGCTGGAGGCGAAGGAGGCGATCATCGGGCGCAACCGCGGAATCGTAAAGGAAAACTTGGCGGTCCTTGACGCATGGGTCGCAAAAGAACCGCGATTTTCCTATGTAAAGCCGCAGTGCGGCACAACGGCGCTGTTATACTGTGACGTCGATATGCCCTCGGAAGAGTTTTGTTCGAAGCTGCTCGCGGAGACGGGAGCCTTTCTCACGCCCGGCTCATGCTTCGACGAGGAACACTGCTTCCGCATCGGCTACGCCTGTAATAAAAGAGAGCTCGAAGAGGGGCTCGCGAAGCTCAGCGAGTTTGTAAAAGAGCTGGCATAAAGGCCCTCCTCACCTCCGTTTAGCAGGAGTGCGGGGCGGGCCCGTCGTTTTTAGCGCCATTTGGCCGCCGTTCGGAGAGGAACGATCTCCGCGCGGCGGCCCCTATTTTTACCGAAACAACCCCGCAGCTTTTTAATATGTGATGGACAAATATAAAAGTCTATAAAAGTCAGTTATATTTATCTCTTTTTATGCCTCTATACTAGCTGTTTCCCTCCCCTCAACGCCGGTTCAGCCTCTCTCGCAGCGCCGCGGAGGCATTTATCCCTCCCGTGTAACCGACAACGCCGTATGCGTAGCCCCCGGCGGCGGTTATTTTTATCACACAATTCTCACGCGCCTCCCGCCTATTTCACATCGCGCTCACATGATTTCCGTTAAACTCTGCATCGCAAAAAGGGATATGGACTGTCAGCCCCATAAAACCACTGCGAAGGGAGACAAAAAATGATCGAGTTCAAGGGCATATACAAATCCTATAAAAACAAGCCCATTCTGATGAACGTCAATTTGACCATTAGGGACAATGAATTTTTCGTCCTGATCGGCTCCAGCGGCTGCGGCAAGACTACGCTTCTGAAGATGATAAACAAGCTTAACAGTATCGACAGCGGTGACATTCTCATAGATTCCACCTCTGTAAGCGAGATGCCGGTCTCGGAGCTGCCCAAGAGGATCGGCTACGTCGTGCAGGAGGGGGGACTCTTTCCTCACATGACCGTCGGGGAAAATATCGCGCTGACGATGAGGATGGCGGGATTCACGGAGGAGCGCGTCGCCGCGCGGACAGATGAAATGCTGGAGATGGTGGCGCTGGAGCCCGGCAGTTACCGCGGGCTTTATCCCTCCCAGCTTTCCGGAGGACAGCGCCAGCGGGTCGGCGTGGCGCGCGCCTTCGCGCCGGACCCACCGATCCTCCTAATGGACGAGCCGTTTTCCGCGCTGGACCCCGTAACGCGCGGCGAGCTGCAGGACGAGGTCTTTAAACTGCAGAAGCAGACGCGCAAGACGGTGGTCTTTGTGACCCACGATATGGACGAGGCGATCAAGCTCGCCGACCGGATCTGCGTCATCCAGGCGGGGCACGTCGTCCAGTGCGACAATCCCGAAGATATCCTGAAACACCCGGTCAACCGCTACGTGGAGGAGTTCATCGGCAAGAACAAACTATGGAGCAACCCAGAGTTCGTCAAGGCGGAGGACATCATGCTGAAACGGCCGGTGCAGGCGACGGAGGACCGCAGCGTGGTACAGGCGATCTATATTATGAGCCACTACAACGTCGACAGCCTCCTCGTCACCGACAACGGCAGGCTGAAGGGCATCGTCTGGCTCGCGGACCTGCGGAATGTGAAGAATGAGAACGACAGGATAAGCAACTATATATCGGACGATTACATCTCAGTCTTCACCGATACATCGCTGAAAAAGATCATCTCCACCATCGACTACAACATCTCCGGAGTAATTCCCGTGACCGATCACGACTCACGGCTGCGGGGGTTTCTCACGAAGGGAAGGCTGCTCTCCGTGCTGAGCAGGCAGTTCAGCCCCGAGGGTTCCGCCGAAGAGAGGAGTGGCGTAATTGACTGATTTCCTGGCACTGCTGGCGGCGAAGCACAGCGAACTGCTGCGGCTTTTCATCGACCATATGAATATGACGACCATGGCGGTATTCATCTCGCTGTCAATCGGGATACCTGTCGGCATCGTCATCACACACAGCAGGCTCGCGACACGTATCGTCATCGGCCTTGCCAATATCATGCAGTCGATTCCCTGCATCGCGCTGCTGGCCTTCTCCGTTCCCTTTGTGGGGATCGGAGCGAAGCCGGCAATCATGATGGTAATCATCTACGCGCTGCTTCCCATCATAAAGAATACCTACACGGGCATCATGAGCATCGACCCGAAGACGATAGAGGTGGCGCGCGGCATGGGGCTGACGAAGTGGCAGCGCATGTTCCGTATTGAACTGCCGCTCGCGGCGCCCTTCATTATGGCCGGCATCCGCATCTCCGCCGTCGCGGCGGTGGGCACGATGACGATCGCCGCCTTCGCGGGCGCTGGCGGGCTGGGATGGTTCATAAATCTCGGGCTCAACTCACAGAACGTCGGCCTCGTGCTGCTCGGCGCTATTCCGGCCTCGCTGATGGCGCTCGGCATAGACCTTCTGCTTGGGCAGCTGGAACGCGCGGTGACGCCCGAGGGGCTGCTGCCCCCCGAGCAGATACAGAATATCCCCGCTAAAAAGCGCCGCCGCAGGCAGATCGCCGTCTTTGCGCTCTGCGGCCTGTTGGTGCTGCTTCCCGCCGCCTCCGCCCTCTCAGGATATCTGAGCGAGCGCGGCGAAAGAAAGGTCACCGTGGGCTCCGGCGACTTCACGGAGGCGATGATACTCGGCTATATGTACAGCGAGCTCATCAAAGCCAACAGCGACGTCAAGGTAGAGGAGCGTTTTAACCTCGGCGGCGCGGTGGTCTGTTTTAACGCGCTCAAAAAGGGCGACGTGGACATGTTCGTCGAATATACCGGCAGCATCCTGCCAAACTACTTCCACATGGAATTCGCGAGCACCGATCCGCAGGCCGTCTATGAAAAATCTAAAGAGCTGCTGATGAAGGAACACGGCATCACCGTCTCAAAGCCGCTCGGCTTCAACAACACCTATGTAATGGGAGTACGCCCCGAGACGGCGAAGCGCTATGGTATCCGCACCCTCTCCGAGATGATGGGCGTCGCCGATAAACTGCGGCTCGGCTGCACGGTTGGCTTCGTCCAGCGCGGAGACTGCCTGCCACTCATGAAAAAACGCTTTAAAAAGGACTTTGAGTCCGTTACGGGACTGCAGGAGAGTATCCGCTACCGCGGGCTCGCGGCGCAGGAGGTGGACGTGATCGATGCCTTTTCGACCGACGCCCAGCTGACCAAGCAAAAGGTGACGCTGATGGAGGACGACATCAACTTCTTCCCGCCTTACTACGCGGTGAATCTCGTCCGGCAGGATACCTTTGAAAAATACCCCGAGCTGGAAGAGCTGCTGTCAAAAATGGACGGGCTGCTTAACGAGGATGCGATGCGCGCGCTCAACGCCAAGGTGGACATCGGCGGGCAGGACGCAAGAACTGTGGCGCGGGAGTTCCTTAGGGAAAAGGGACTCATCGCAAAATAAAGGCCGGGGAGCACCGGCGGTAAAAGAGAGAAGGCAGGCGGCGTACCGTCTGCCTTCTCTCTTTTTAATAGGTATCAGGAGCAAACGCCGACGGGATTCTTCATTACCTTTCCCGACCTTATCACCCACGCCGGAACCAGCTCCCGCGGCGCGGCCGTCAGAGGGTCCCGCTCAAAGGCGATCAGGTCGGCCTCCTTGCCGATATCGAGCGTTCCGATCTCCTCCTCAATACCGCAGAGAGACGCGCCTCCCAGCGTGGCGGCCAGCAGCGCCGCGCGCCTCTCCATGCCAGCCCTTTCTAAAAAGGTTATCTCCTCCGCAATACAGCCATGGTTCGTGTCGTTGCCCACGGCGAGGTTGATGCCAAGCTCCACGGCGCGCCGCACGACAGACAGGTAGTTGGCGTAGGCGGCCCCGGCCTTTTCGCGCATAAAGGCGGAATTTCCCGCGCAGTCGCGTATCGCCCGCTGGATGCCGCTTGTGACGACCAGCCAGGTGCCGCACTCCCTCATCATCAGCAGCTGTTCTTCCGTGAGAAAGCATCCATGCTCCACAGCGTCAACGCCCGCCTCGATCGCCCATGTCGCCGCATCGCCGCCGTGGGTCTGTACGCCGATATTCCTTCCGGCGGCGCGCGCCTCATAGACAGCGGCCTCGATCTCTTCGCGGCTGCTGCCGGGAACAGCTTTTTCGGCAGAAAATGCCGCTCCCGCACCGGCCACAAATATCCTTATAAAGTCGATACCGGCCTTCAGCTGTTTACGGACCGTTTTACGAACTTCGATATGCCCGCCGGCCTCCCTTCCCATAAACCACAGACGGCCGCAGCTTTGGAGAAACCCCGGCCCTGCGACCAGAAGTCTCGGGCCGGGAATGATCCCCTCCTCAATCCCGCGCCGTACAAAGAGGTCGACATATCCACGCTCGCCCGCGTCACGCAGCGTCGTCACCCCGGAAAGCAACGCAAAACGCGCGTGTTTCACCGCAAGAAGCACCTGATATGCAAGCGCCTCCATCATCGGAGCCGCCTCGCCGCCCACACGAAGGCAGAGATGGTTGTGGGCGTCGACAAAGCCGGGAATCACGTAAAAACGGGAAAGGTCTATCTCTTCTTCCGCGGCCCGTCCTATCTTTTCAGATATTTTTCCTATTTTCCCATTTATCAGCCATAAATCTACATTTTGCCTTCTTTTCCCGGATACAAGATCTATCATTTCACCGCATCTAATCTTTGACGTCATCATTATCATCGCCTCCAAGCAGATAATAGAGCACCGAAACTCCCGTAATTATCACCGGAACTATCACAACGATCAGCCATGCGCAGAAGTCCATGAAAAAATACCTCATTCCTATTGTGCGGATTGAAATCCACGCTCTATTTCGCTGAGCTGCTCAACACGGTAGTCCCTTGATATGATTTGAAGCTCCCGCGCTATTTCCTCCTGCGGCAGAGGTTTGGTAATTAAACTAATAACTGTGCCAAGTACGAGTGCCGCAAAGAAACCAAAACAACTCTCATGTATGCTCGAAATTTTTGCCATTCCGCCAACCTTCCACGCTACACTTGCGGAAAATCCCGTCAGCATCGCGGCGATCAAGCCAGCTTCGGTCAGCCGTTTCCAGTAGAGCGATAGAAGCAGCGCGGGACCAAAGGTCGCGGCAAGGCCTCCGGAGGCGAAGAGCATGGCGGACATGACAGAACGTCCTCCTGAGTTCAGCGCAAGAATCGTACCCAACAGCGCGATTAGCAGCACCGATAGTCTAGAAACCCTTATCAGGTGTTCCTTCGATGCGTTTCTGTTTATGCAGGTGTGGTAAAAATCCTCGCTAAGCGTCGATGCGGCGCAGAGCAGGCAGGAATCGACGGTGGACATGATCAGAGCCATCAGCCCGGCAAGCATTACCCCGGAAAACCACGGGTTCAGCACGCTTGTGAGTATCCTGCCAAAGATCGTCTCTGGATCATCAATGTATGGAAAATATATACGCCCAACGAGGCCGATAAGATAACCCGTCCAGTAATTTATGAGGAAGCCAAACATCCCGATCATCGCCATCTTGCGCGTTGATTTTGAATCTTTGACGGCAAAATAACGTATCGTGTCATGCGGGCGGCCGATACACTGGAAGCCGGTCGTGAAATAGGAGATGGCCAAAGGCAGTGTGACCCATCTGGCGGAGACAAGTTTGGGGTCAAGGGCCGCTAGTTTTGGCGTTACATTAGACCATCCGCCGATATCATAGATCATGTAAGAACACAGAGCGACGGAACTCACAAGAATCACTATGCCTTGGACCATATCAGTCCAGCAAACGGCCAGAAATCCGCCAATCAGGCAATAGAGGGCGACCACCGACGCCGTTATCAATGTTGCCTGGAAATTAGTAATACCGAAAAGAGGAACCATTGATTTTGACGCCGCCATATACTGCGTGGCGACCGAGACCGACATAAATACGACCACTGCCATCGAAGCGATACCGCGGATTATACTCCCACTGGAGCGTACCCGCCTGACGAAATATTCCGGATAGGTTATCGCGCCGAGTACCCCGGAATAATTTCTCAAGCGTTTACCAACCAGCAAAAACGCCGTAAGCATAAAAAAAAGATTGCCGGCGTGCATAAACCAAGACGCAGGGCCCACCGCATAACAGAGCCCCGCCATACCGGTGAATATCCAGCCGCTGGAGCCGGAAAAGATAAGGCTGATACCGGCTACCCACGGCCCCAAATTCCGTCCGCCAAGGTGAAAGCCCTCCATTGTCTTGGTAAAGCGGAACGTATAAACACTAACGGCGATCAGAACCAACAGATAAAGAACGAACGGGATCATCAAAGGTAATTTCTCATACATCAAGCAACTCTCCTTTAGTTTTTGTCATTTATTGTTTTTTTACGGTGAAAATCAAAAATTAAACAACAAAAACCACCTCCCATCCGCAACGGCAAAAGGGCAAGGCCCCAACATTTCTGTTGGACCCTTGCCCTTGCAAATGAGAGAGGGTTGCTCTCCCTAAAAGGCAAATCAGCAGATTTGTACCAAAATTATCTAAGTTTATTTCATGCTACACTATTGTGCTAAATAATTCAAGTAGCTTTTCTCTGCATCTATTATCGCGGCGATGATCGTCTTCTTACCTTTGCAGAAATATCTCGCCTCAAATTCTTTTATGCCCGCACCGACACCTCCATCCCTAATATTTTTGCCTACAAATGCAGAACTGAGGAAACGGGAACTCAGATCACTGAGAAACGTGGAAGAGACTTCCACGATCTCACCGCTCTCAGGGTCAACCACAAAACCGATGCCAAAGTATTTAAATATCTCATGACCCGCCGTCCCCTGAGGAAACTGGGAATAACCGCCAAATAAAAGTGTCTTTTTGTTCATTTCCATTTCCATTCCCTCCATATCTATTTATACAGACGAAAATAGTGAAATATGCCTCTATTGAAAAAATTCTAATACTTTTTTAAATCTCAACAAGTGATTCTTACCTAAAATAAGGGGATTTTTCAATTAACCTTTAATGATGTAATTATAAGAATGCACATTCCGTGCCATCTGCAGAAGACAGAAAAATGGCTGTAAAACCTTGAACAAAGATAAAAGTACCTTTGAGCTTAAGTACGGCCCGTATATTGGGAATTTTGGGCAATAAGGCTTAGAGATGATTTCGCGTACCTGTTGGAGGAGCGAACCCAACGATATGATAACACCGGACTGTGGCGAATATCATATGCAGCGGAATGAAAAGAATAAGAGCGTCCTCAGCAAGGATCTAATTCCGTACATCAGCCGCTATACAGGTAATTACAAGGAATAAAAGAACGCGGGAAGAACGGCACACCGCCGCACATATCAAGCCGTTCTTCCCGCACACGGTTCACGCTATCGATAATAGTCCCTCACCGGCCAGCAATCCTCCATCAGGACTCTCGCACCGTCGGCGTTATTCGCGCCGCCAGCGAAGCCAATGACTTTACCCTGTACCGCCAGGGAATCGCCCTCTTCGCAGCCGGCAAGCCGCGCCACCTCCTGCGGGGCGAATCGGCACTCCGCCTCGCGGACCGCGGGATTTTCGTACAGGTTGAGAATGACAGTCACACCGCCGGACTCTTTCCTCACCGAGGCGACGAGACCGCTGAGCCTCAGGCTCCTGCCGACGTACCGGACGTCGGGGCGGACCTCCTCTTTGGCGCAGGCCTTCACGAAGAGATGGCTTCCCCAGAAGTAGTCAGGAAGATGTTCAAGGTTATAGATCCTGTCGTCGAGCCCCTCCTCGCCGAGAGCGCGCGCCTTTTCATAATATTCCCGCGCGCGGCGATAATCCTGACCGAGCCAATAGCCCCTCTCGTAGGACTGCGCGATGATGCAGGCCGCCCTGCGGCTGCCGGCGGCAATGGCCCGGTCAAAATGGGCGAGCCCCGCCTCCGCGTCACGCGCCACACCGCAGCCGCCGTTGAAATATATTCGGCCAAGCACGATATGAGCCGCGGGCGTATCCATCGCGGCGGCCCTTCTGAGAAGCGCCATCCCCTTTTCAGGGTCACGCTCCGCTTCGCGCCGCGACCTTTCGGTAAAACCGCCGTCAAGATAGTAGCTGCCCAACAGCGCCATCGCGTGGGGACAGTTTTTCGCCGTCCCACTCTCCAGCCAGAACAGCGCCTCCTTTATCTTCTCCCGGTCGTCACGCCCGTGCATGACGGCTATCTGCAAAAGCTCCTTAGCCCGCCCGTATTCGGGCGACTCTTCCGGCGCTTCAAAACCGGCGTCCGCGGAAATTCCACGTTCCCCAGGCGCGGCGGCGGCCCAAGCGGCCGGCGCGCAGAGCAAAACAGCGGCAGCCAATGCGGCGAAGGCAATAAAACGGTAAATTTTTCTCCTCAGCTTAAACCCTCCCCAAGCAAGGATATCTAAATCGACAAACCAATTATAGCCCGGGACCGCTCTTCAAACACACGGCGCGGGGATTTTACGGGATTTCATTTCCCCGTTATCCATATATAATAAGACCGCTTATGCGCCAAGTATGAGACCGCCGCGCATGAAAGGGGAGGTTTGTCTTGATCGAAAAGCTCTGCATAATAGGAAACGCGCGGACGCAGCAGAAAAATCCCATCACCGCGCGCTTTTCACACTTTTTTATCGTATTTATCGTCGAGGCAGCCAGCGGAAAGATCGTCGACCTCGACGTGACGGTTATGCTGCCGGCGACCAGCAATTTTATCAAGGAGCTCTTTATCGGACGCTCTCTCGCGGAGGTCGACAGGGAGCTTTTGGAGCTCATACGCGGCTCCTATCTCGCCTCTTCGCAGAAGGCTATTCAGATGGCCTATATGGAGGCGGTGAAAAAATACCGCAGCTGGCTTAGCACCCATAGGCCCGCGGCCCGGGATGAGATAAAAATGGCGGTTGACGAGGATGGGAAATAATATATAATCATGCACACGGGAGGCTCGCGTAAAGGGGCTTCCCGCAGATAAAACCGAATAAGACTGCCTTGCCAGTTGACCTGCGCGCTCAGCACGGGGATATAATCTGCGAGATCCAGCCAAATTAACGCCGGAAGGTGTTTAATTTGCGCTGGATTTTTTGTTTTTTGAGATTTGTCCGGCCGGAGGCTGCGCCGCGCGTAGACCGGCAGGGGAGGCGTAAAAAGGAGTTATGAATCAAGAGATGAGACTATCAACCGCAAAATTCAAGATGCCGCACACCTATGTACTGCTTTTTTATATCGTCGCGGCGGCCTGCCTGCTGACCTGGATCATTCCGGCGGGGGAGTTCCAGTACCAATCCGTCGACGTGAACGGCACGATGAGAAAGATCGTCGTCCCAGGCTCTTTCCGCTATCTCACCGATTCGAGCCCCGTCGGCGTCATCGGCTTTTTCAGCTCCTTCCAGCGCGGGATAATCGAGGTGGCGGACCTTGTGGCGCTCATATTCATCGTCAACGCCGCCTTCGCCGTCGTCATAAAGACGGGTTCTTTTGAAAAGATGCTGGGAACTTTGCTGCGGCGTCTCGAAGGGCGTGAAAGTATCGTCGTCGTCATCTTTTATCTCTTTTTCGCGCTCGGAGCCAGCCTCTTCGGCATGTGGAACGACTTTAACGGCATGATACCGATCATGGTCGGCGTGGGAGTGGCGATGGGATATGACGCGATGTTCGGCTTCGCGGTGGTGATGCTCGGCATCGGAGTTGGTTTCGCCGCCGCGCTGACAAACCCCTATACCATCGTAGTGGCGCAGTCGATCGCCGGTATCCCCCTCTATTCGGGCTTCGGCGTGCGCGCCGCGATATTTGTCGTCTTTTCGGCGATCGCCCTCTGGTGGATATTCCGCTACGGCAGACAGATAAAGAGAGACCCTTCGCTTTCGCTCGTCCCGCGCGGCGAGGCGCTCTTCTCCTACGACAGCGGCGAGCTCAAAAAATTGACGATGGGAAGACGTGAGTCCGCCTCGCTCGCGGTGATCTTCGCCAGCCTCGCCCTCATCTTTTACGGCTGCCTCTACAGGGGCTGGGGCAACACCCAGCTGACGGCGGTCTTCCTCCTGATGGGGATCGCGGTCGCCGTCATCTTCGGCTGGAGCGCGGACAAGATAGCGGAAGAGCTGCTCGCGGGAGCCCGCGCCATCGTCTTCGGCGCGCTGATCGTCGGCGTGGCGCGCGCGATTCTCGTCGTCATGCGCGAGGGGCAAATAATAGACACGATAATCAATTTCATGGCGAATATGATCGAGGGGACGCCGCCGATCATTGCAGCGGAGGGCATGCTCTTCATCCAGACCTTCATCAACTTTGCCATCCCCTCCGGCAGCGGCCAGGCGGCGACGATCATCCCGATAATGGCGCCGCTGGGCGACGTCGCAGGTCTTTCACGCGAGGTGACGGTGCTCGCCTTCCAGCTCGGAGACGGCTTCTCCAACCTGCTCTGGCCGACCTGCGGCATCGCCACCGGGTGCGGTATCGCGGGCATCTCGCTCGCTAAGTGGTGGAAGTTTTTCCTCAAACTCTTCGGTATCATGTGGCTCGTGATGATGCTCTTCGTCGCCGCCGCGGTGATAATGAAATTCTGAGGGAGGTACAGCCTATGGATATCGATAAAAGAATTGACGAGATGCTGCCGATGCTGACGGCCTTCCGGCGCGAACTGCACGAATATCCCGACCTTTCGGGAGAGGAACAGCCCACCTGCGCGCGCCTCGCGGAGATGCTCGGACGGAACGGTATCGAATATAAGCTGATGCTGGACGGCACGGCGGCCGCGGCGTCAGTCGGTTCGGCCGGTAATGGCAAGACGGTCGCGCTGCGCGCCGACACCGATGCGCTGCCGCTCACGGAGGAGACGGGGCTGCCCTTCGCCTCCAAAAAGAGTGGCGTGATGCACGCCTGCGGACATGACATCCATACCGCCGCCGCGCTCGGCGCGGCGATCCTGCTCAAAGAGATGGAGCCGGAGCTGACGGGTATGGTAAAGATATTCTTCCAGCCCGCCGAGGAGGGTACGGGAGGGGCGGAGCGCATGATCGCGGCTGGCTGCCTCGACGCGCCCCACGTCAGCCATGTGCTCGGCCTTCACGTCAACCCCGCCATCGCCGCCGGCAGGGCGGCCTTCAAATTCGGCAAGATGCACGCCGCCTCCGACGAATTCACGCTCATCCTCCACGGACGCGGCTGCCACGGCGCGCACCCCGAGGAGGGCTGCGACGCGGTGGCGATGGCCGGGCAGTTCATCACGGCGATTCAGAACATCGCCAGCCGCGGCATTTCGCCGCTGGACTCCGCGGTGGTGACGGTGGGAAAGATAGAGGGCGGCACAAAGGGCAACATCATCGCCGGCCGTGTCGAGATGACGGGCATCATGCGTTCGCTCAGCGAGGAGACGCGTCTCCTGCTGCGCCGCCGTCTGAAAGAGACCGCGGATGGCGTCGCAGGCCTCTTCGGCGGACGGGCGGAGCTGATCCTGCGCCCCAGCTACGGCGCGCTGATAAACGACGATACGGTGACGAAGACCGTAGCCGCGGCGGCGCGCGCGGCAATCGGCGCGGAAAATGTCATTATTAAAACGGAGCCGACCATGGGCACGGAAGATTTCGCATACTTCGCCGCGGCACGCCCCTCCTGCTTTTACGAGCTGGGCTGCGGCTTTTCGGATAGAGAGACAAACTTTCCCCTGCACAGCGCGAGGTTTGAGGCGGATGAACGCTGCATAAGGACCGGCGTCAAGCTTCAGATCCGGGGGGCGCTCGCGTTGTTGACCAACAACTGATTCCGGCGGCCTGACACGCGGAACAGAGAGAGAAAGAGACTTCTGCGAATGAGCGGAGAAGTCTCTTTTCTCATTTCAGAGCCCGTTAAGCCTCGCCGGCGGCGCGGCCCACGGCCGCGGCAAACAGCGGGGCGATGTCGCAGTCAATACAGAGGGCGCGCTCCCCAAGCTCCTTCGGGGCGAAGGCCTCGCCGCTATTCACGCAGATATAGAGCGCGTGGGGATTGGCCGCCGTCATCCGCCAGAAGGGATACTTTATGATCCCGGGGGTGTTGCCGCCCACGCCGAGCTCAAGAAAGAGCAGGCGCGAACCCTCCGTGCGCCGCAAAAAGGCCAGATAACGCGCCTTAGCCACGTGCCAGCCCGCGTCCTCAACGAAGCTGCCGTCGACGCGGAGGTTCATGCACATCGGCGCGCCGCAGCGCGGACAATAGGGCACCAGTTCCGCCGGTACGCGCATGTCGCGCTGTTCGGCGACCATCCGCCGCACAGCCGCCTCGTTGCCGTATGTCTTATCATGGCAGGGCACGGAACACTGCCAGAGGCCATAATCGCCCTGCGTGCGGAAGAGGCGTTCCTCCTCAAAACCGGCCCGCGGGAACTGGTGGTCGACATTCGTCGTCAGAACGAAATAATCCCTGCCGCGCAGGAGCTCCAACAGCTCCAGGTAGGGTCTCCCCACAGGCTGGGCGTAGCGGTTGAGATAGATATGGCGGCTCCAATAGGCCCAATGCTCCTCAAGCGAGGAGTAGCGGTGGAAGCCAGCCGAATACATGTCGGCAAAACCATAAACCGCGATAAAATCGGCGAAATTTTCCTCGAAGCGCGGCCCCGTATAGACGAGCCCCGCGGAGGCGGAAAAACCCGCGCCCGCCCCCACAAGAACGGCCTCCGCGCCCGCCAGCGCCTCTTTCAGCCTCTCCACGGGCTCAGCGCAGCAGTCCCGCGTATATCTCACGGTCGATATCCTTGAATACATTAAATATCACCCTCATTCCGACGCCCTCTTCTTTGAGGAACTCCCGCACCGTATCCACCGCGATCTGCGCCGCCGCCGCGTTGGGAAAGCGGAACTCCCCAGTAGAGATGCAGCAGAAGGCGACACTCTTCAAGCCATTTTCCTTCGCGAGCTTCAGGCAGGAACGGTAGCAGGAGGCCAGCTCGTCGCGCTCCCGCCGCGTCAGCGAGGCGTAAACTATCGGGCCTACCGTGTGGATCACATAGCGGCTCGGGAGGTTGAAGGCCGGGGTTATCTTCGCGCCGCCCGTCGGCTCTTCGTGACCCTGCCGCTCCATGAGCTCATGGCAGACGAGCCGCAGCTGGATACCCGCGTAGGTATGTATCGCGTTGTCTATACAGCGGTGGCAGGGGACAAAGCAGCCGAGCATCGCGCTGTTGGCGGCATTGACGACGGCATCCGCCGCAAGCGTCGTGATGTCGCCCTGCCAGAGACAGATATCCCCCGACAGCGGCGCGAGCTCCGCCGCCAAAGTTGTCCCTCTGGCCCTCAGCTCCTCCGCGAGATACTCGTCCTGCACCGCAAGCAGCCTCTCGTCGGCGGGCAGAGGCGGGCGCAGGTTGAAGAGCGCCCGCAGCAGCGCCCGTTTCTCCCCCCTGTCCGCGGGAAGCTCCAAACCGGCGTACCGCGGCTGTTCCGTCGCCAGCGTCTTTATGAGATAGCCGAGCCGTTCTTCCTGTGTCATATCTTCACACTCTTCACTTTCCAGTCTCTATGATCCGCCGGCCTTTTTACGAACATTTTATCTATCCGGCGCCTGTCTAAGGCTCCGCGCAGCCTCTCCCCGCGCCGTTATCTCCGCCGCACCCGAGGATCACCGATAGGCGGATCATTGTTTGAAGAAGAACCCCGCCGTAACCACCGTACCTTTTTTTGACCGCCGCCTTAAAGGCCGCCGCGTCGCTACAGCCGGCGGCGATCGTCTTGAGCTCGCTGAGGTAGGCGATCTTCGTCTCGACATCCTTCAGATCCTCCGGCGTATAGTGCGAGGTGAGCACCAGATTGTAGCCCTTCGCGAGGAAGCCCCGAAGCTGTTCGATCATCGCCTCGGCGTGCGCCGCGCCCGCCACGATCGAGTGGCAGTCGTGGCCCAGCATGTGTGTGTAGATGGCGCCGATCTCCGGTATCTCCACGTCAAAGGCCTCATGCGTGGGAATAATGTTGAACCGGATACCGCCGATCGTGACCCCGCCCGGCTCGATATAGTCCGTCACCTGATGTATGGCACCGTCAAAGGCCGCGCCGAAGGCCCCCGTAAAATTATCGATAAGCGCCCTGCCGCCGCCGCTGTGGCCATACTCGTCGGCCCGCTTCGTCGCGTACCGCCTCACGCCCGGCATAAAGCCGCCGCCCGCCATATGGTAGGCAAGCAGCAATCCCGCGGCCGTCAGCCCCGTACCGGCGATATATTCCTCCAGCTCCCTGTCGTTGTCAAAGAAGCAGGGCGATTCGATTATGACGGCCTGCCCCTCTTTCTCGACGATAAAGACCTCGTCCGCGAGAAAATCATTGGTCCTGTAGGCGTGAAGCTTTACGCCGCCGAAATCATAAAGATTTATCTCACCCTTCGCGAGGGTGATTTTTTTAAAGCTGTTCTTGTTCATATCGGGTTCCTCCTGTTATCTTTTGTCTTTGTGCCGGTCCTCTTTCCACCGGCCTGTGACTATAAGATAATCCTGTTGGTTCCCTATGTAAAGTAAGCACTATATTGTAATGTAGTTACTTTTTAGATACTATTAGACTTTGAATGGCTCTGATCCCTGGGATTTTACCGGCAGCAGCAGCGTGAAAACGGTGCCCTCCGCGCCGCTCTCCGCCGTCACCCGCGCGCCGTGAATGTCGGCGATCTGCCGCACCAGCGCCAGTCCGAGGCCCAGACCGCCGCCGGAACGCGATTTTTCAAGGCGGTAGAAGCGGTTCCAGATCTTTTCCAGCTCGGCGGGAGGGATGCCCTCGCCGTTGTCGGATACGGAGAGTATTACCCTCTCATGCTCCCGGTGAAGCGAGACGCGTACCAATCCGCCGCCGTATTTGAAGGCGTTTTCCAGAAGATTGCCGGTCAGCCTTGACATGAGCGCCACATCGATATCCGCGAATATCCCCTCTTCGATTTCCGTCTCCAACACGGCCTCCCTCCAGAGGAGCCGGGACTCGCGGCAGACGACGCCGACAAGTTCGCTCAGATCCGCGCGCTCGAAAGAGGCTTTGACCGTCCCCTGTTCGAGGCGCGTTATCTGAAGCAGCGCGCCGATGAGCTTTGACATCTTGAGCGCCTGCCGCCTGATCGCCGCAATCCCCTCCGCGTATTCCGCCGCCGTGCGTTCCCCTCTCTCAAGCGACTCACACTGCGCGAGGATGACCGCCGTCGGCGTGCGCAGCTCATGGGAGGCGTCGGAGGCGAACTGCTTCTCCGCCTCAAAAGAGGCCTCGAGCCGCCTGAACATATTGTCGAACGACGAGGCGATCCGGTGTATCTCATCGCCGCGCGGCGGCAGGCCGATACGCGCCGAGAGGTCGCGTCCTTCGCTGATCGCGTCCGCCGCCGCGACGATCTTATCTATCGGGCGAAAGGCGCGTCTGGCGATCAGATAACCCCCGGCGGCGGCAAGCAGGACGAGCAGCGGCAGGATAAAAAAGGCGAGCCGTGCGGCGACGAGCGGGAAACCGCCGGCCGCCGACAGGGGGAGCACTCCCCGCAGCCACAGCCTGCCGCCCTCCGCCCGCCGGTCGTAGAGGTAAAAATCTCCGCCGCTGCTGCCGACTAGGTAGGGCTCGCCCTCAAGAAAAGGTTCGCGCGGATTAAAGCCAGCGGGCACGCGTCCGTAAAGCAGCGTGCCCGCTTCGTCATAGATCAGGGTATAGGCGCCGCCCGCGTACGGCTCGAAATCATCGTCAACCTCAAGGCCCTTTTTACCGTAGCGGAGCTCATCCGCGTTGTCGTTCACCATCTCCGCGAGGCGTGTCAGAGAATAACTCTCCATCATGGAGCCGCCCACCGTGATGACAAAGCCCAGCGAGGCCGCCGTGATCAGCAGCATCAGGAGCGTGAACCATATGGTGACGCGCGCCTTGACCGAAAGATTCCTCATTCCGGCGCTTTCAGCATCCAGCCGGAGCCCCACACCGTGAACAGCATCCCGAAAATCGGACAGCCAAATAAAGCCCCTGGATTATAATAAAACTAAATACATATAAAGGGGGATCTTCTATGCGTAAACGTAAAACGGAAGAAAGAATAAGAGCAATTGAGATGCACAAACAGGGAATTCCACGAAGGCGGATTGCTGAAGAACTTGGTGTTAGTCCTGATTCTATTAAAACATGGATATCTTTATATAAGAGCGGACAGAAGGACTTACTGGATGATACAAGGAAAAAAAGAACCTACAGCAAGGCTGTAAAACTTGAAGCTGTTTCGGCTCATTTAGAAGAGGGACGTACTATGGTAGATGTTACCTCATCTTTTAACATTTCAAGTCCCTCTCTTTTAAGACGATGGTGTAAGGAATTTATCGAACAAGGGGATATTTCTAGTTCAAAACAAGACTGTCCAGATAAGAAATTGGAAGTTACAAATAGCATAGAAAAGATTAAAGAGCTGGAAATGCAGGTCGACGTATTAAAAAAAGCCTTAGAGCTGCAAAGGTGGTGATAGAAAGAAATATTAAATACAGGATCATTTTTGAATTTTCAACAAAACATTCTGTCTGTGGAATGTGTAGATTTTTGTCCGTATCACGCTCCGCATACTACAGTTGGCTAAAGCGGCGTGGAATGAAAGATAAAGACGGTCCTCTCATAGAAGCAATAAGAACGGGACAGAATATCAACAAAAACACTTATGGGTACAGGCGAATGACTCTGTGGCTCAACAACTTCATTGGCATTCATGTAAACAATAAGAGGGTAAGGCGTGTTATGAAAAAAGCGGGACTTCAAGCGGAAATAAGAAAAAAGAAAAAGTTTAAAGTGATGTCAGGAAATATCCACAGCTATGAGAATATCCTGAACAGAGAATTTCGTTCCGACAGACCAAACCAGAAACTGGTTACTGATATCACATATATACGAACAAAAAAGGGTAATATATTCCTCTCCATGATAAAAGATCTCTTTGATAATTCCATACAGGGATATCAAATCAGTCGTAATAATAATATTAAGTTAGTAACCGATACATTGAAGAAAGCATTTGAAAATAATAATAAGGTGGTCGCTGATGGACCAATCCTCCACAGCGACCAGGGGTTTCAATATACAAGCCATGCATATTTCAACCTGACACAAAGATACGGACTCAAGGTCTCAATGTCAAGGAAAGGAAATTGTTTGGATAATGCATGTGCAGAAAACTTCTTTAGTCACATTAAATCAGAACTCGTCAACCGAGTAAAATGGGAGAACTACGAGGAGGCCAAAGATGCCATAGACGAATATATAAGGTATTATAATAACGACAGGATACAGATAAAATTGAAAAAGGCTCCGATGCAATATCGAAGTCTCTTTATTGAATAAATTTTTGATACCCTTGGGAGCTTTTATAGCGTTGTCCGGTTTGCGGGACTCTGTTCACCGTGTGGAGCAGCTTCTTTTCAAAGCCGTCGTCAATCTTTTTCCGCAGATAGCTTATATAGACGTCGACGACATTCGAGCCGCCCTCGTAACCATAGCTCCAGACATTATTTTCGATCCGCTCGCGCGAGAGCACCACGCCGCTGTTTCTCATCATAAACTCAAGAACGGCAAACTCCTTCGCCGAGAGGGAGAGCTCCCTGCCGTCGCGCGACACCCGATGCGAAGCCGTATCAAGAACCAGCCCGCCAACCCTCAGCAGCGTGCTCTTCGTCTCCGCGTACTTGCGCGTGATCGCCCGCAGGCGGGCCAGCAGCTCTGGAAAGGCAAAGGGTTTTATCAAATAATCATCGGCCCCGAGGTCAAGCCCTTTGACCCGGTCGTCGACGCCGTCAAGGGCGGTCAGAAAGAGCACCGGCACGGCGCTGCCCTCCGCGCGCATCCGGCTGACGACCTCATGCCCGCTCATTACGGGCATCATCACGTCGAGCACTACCGCGTCATATTCCGAGGCACGGATAAAATCCAGCGCTTCGCCGCCGTCGCAGCAGCGGTCCACACAATGCCCCGCCTCTTCGAGAGACTTGGCGATCAGGCGGTTCAGATCCCGTTCGTCCTCCGCGACAAGTATCTTCATAAAAAAGCCGTCCTTTTACGGCAAAGAGGATTGGGAGGAACGGTCGCCGCTCCTCCCTTTGGAAATCCTCTAGCCGTCGATCTCCCACTTGACCACTTCGCCGCTCTTGGCGTCGATCTTGAACTCATACTCTCTCATATTGTAAAAAATCTCGCCCTCGTAGACCTGTCTGCCGTCGTCATGGTCGAGCTTGAACTTTCGGATGTCGCTCTCCTTCGCGCCGGGTACCCGCGACAGGGCGATGCCTCTGGCCTTCGCCTCGCCGATCAGCCCCGCGTTTCCCGCGTTCTGCGGCGCGCCGTGATTCTTCACCTCACGAGAGAATTTGAGCACCTCGCCCGTCTCCGCGTTTATGTCGTACTCATACTCCGTGCCGCCGACATAGAATTTCAGCTCATACTCCGTGTGGCTGTACTTCTTGTCGAGCTTCATCTTTGTGAACTGGGCCTGCTGCGGCGCTACGCCGGCATGTTTCAGCGCTATCTCCTTCGCCCGCGCCTCGCCGATCAGCTTCGCGGCATCCGCCGAGACCGCCGCCATCCCCAGAGAGAGCGCAACCGCCGCGATCGCGGCTAAACTGATGATCTTTTTCATATCCGTTTCCTCCTTGGCATATCTTAAAAATCTCATTGATATAAGTATATCGGGGAATTATTAGAAAATCATTAAGATTTAGACGGGATTTAGCAAAGCCCTTTTACGTAGGCAAAAAACCCCTCGCCGCCAGCCTGATATCCTGCGTTTGGAGGACTGTGCAAAAAAGGACTCCCCCTGCCGGCGAGGCATTGCCGGCAGGGGGGAGTCCCCTGTTTATATTAAAGGCGCGGCGGTTCCGGAACCGCGCCTGTTAATATTATTATTCTTTGCCTTCGAACTGCGCCGCTTCGCTTTTCAGATAGACTTTGGGCTCCGTGGGTAGTTTGAAGAGCGGGATATAGCGGTCCCAGCCGGTGAAGGTGAGGATCAGCATGGAGGCTACGGCGATCATCGAGAAGTAGTTGTGCGAGATGATGTCGCCCGCAGTGATGCCGGAGGCCAGCGGATAGACGGAGGCGCTGATGCCGAGGAAAAATCCCATATAGCAGTGCCACGGGATGAGCTGCGAGCCGAGAACTCCCATCGCGTCCGAGAAGGTGGCGTTTCTCAGAGCCAGCGTGTACATATCCTCCTTGGAGCCAACGACATTTTCCTCCGTAATGTTTTTGATAATCGGGCCGATGGTAACAATCTGCGCCATTTCATCGGAAAGGGCGGCGTTGCCGAGCAGGCATAGTACCGAATTCGCGAACATCAGGTGGCGTACCTTATGCACCATACGCGCGATCAGGACGGCTATCGGGTCAAAGGCGTTCATCTTACGCATAACGCCGCCGAAGGCCCCTACCCAGAGCATCATCGCGATGGACCAGCCGCCCGCGTCCGAGAAACCGGTGTAAACTACCTCGAAGAACGCGTTAAGGCTCGTCACGGTGCCGGAGATCAGCCCAAATACCAGCGAGAAGAAGATACCGGAGCCCAGGCAGATGAGAGTGCTGTAGCCCATGACCGCGGTCGCGATGACGATGATGAGGGGAATGACCATGTAATAGGGGACGCCAGTCTTGACAAGCTCAAGCAGCGTTACGGCCGAAGGACGTTCCTCGCCAAGCTTCTGCCACACGTCGGCTGGGATCTGAGAGATGGCGTCCGCGGCCTGCGCCGCTTCGCCGGAGAATCCCAGCGAGGCGACATAAAACACTATCGCGCCGCTGACGAGACAGAGCAGCGACCAGACGCCCTGATGGCGCACACGCTTGATGACCTCGACCTGCTGGATGCCGGAGCTGACGATCGTCGTATCCGAGATAAGCCCGATGTTGTCGCCGAAGCAGGAGCCTCCGGCGATCGCCCCGATCGTGAGCAATATATTGCCGCCGACGATATGGTTAAGCCATAGGAAGATCGGCGCGCAGGCGGCGAAGGTGCCCCAGGAGGTGCCAGTAGCCGTGGAAAGCACGCAGGTCAGCAGGAAGGCGACGACTGCGATGGTACGCGCGTCAAGGCCAGCGGCGAGCGACATGTTGATTACGGATGCGGCCACGCCGGTGGACATGAAGCATTCGGCGACGGCGTAGGCCAGCTCCAGAATAAGAAACACGATAAGAAAGTGCTTAAGGTTGTCAAGAGCGGCGTCCACAAGTTCCTGGAATTTGTAATGATCCACCGCCATAGCTACGATAGAGGCATACATAAAAGAGAGCGGCGCGGCGATAAGGATGTCCATTCCCGATAGCATAAGGCCCGCGATCACGCAAATTGGCGTCAGTTTCAGCAAATCTTTCATACGCTTAATATCCCCTTTCTTGTTTCCGTAACCCAGAGAAAAACTATTTAAAATTTTTATTCATACCGCCGGTGCTGGATATATCTTTCCGCCCCCTCTCTAAAGGCCGTCTTTCATGTATACAATGTTTTACACTGCGATCCTTCTTCATTTATATTTCATGATCCCCTTCCGTAAGTCAGTAAAATTACCTATTTAAATTAATTAATTTTCAAATATATTTTAAAAATAACAATTAATTTGCGAAAAAACCACGATATAGGTTAGAAACAGAAAAAACGCACGCGCCGCTTGATATTTCCGCCCTTTGATGTTATAAACTTCAATGCTCACTCGGAGGGCGAATCATTCATTGGAAATGACGAGCCGGATAAGGTGACAGGCTGAGACGCCTGTTCTCTTATCCGGCTCTTTGTTTTTGAGGAGGATTATGATGGATTTACTGCGCGGCAGGATCAGCGCCATATATTTCAGATATCTCGGAGCGGCCTTCGGCAGTGCGATGATCAGCTCGATTTACGGCATCGTGGACATGGCGATCGTCGGCCAGTACCAGGGGCCCGACGGCACGGCGGCGCTGGCCGTCGTCGCGCCCGTCTGGAATATCATCTACAGCCTCGGGCTGCTCGCGGGGATCGGCGGCGGCGTGCTGTTCAGCGTCGCCAGGGGACAGGGCGGCACGGGTGGGAGCGGCGCGAACGATTATTTCTCGGCGGCATTTATCGGAACGGTGATTTTCTCAGCCCTCAGCTGGGCGGCTATCGTTTTTTTCGATAGGCGGATGCTCCTGCTCTTCGGCGCGGACGAGACGCTTTTGCCGCTTGCGCGGCAGTACCTGTGGCCGGTGAAGTTCGCCGTGCCGGTATTCATCTTCAACCAGATGCTGGCCGCCTTCCTGCGCAACGACGGCAGCCCGGGGCTTGCCACCGCCGCGGTGCTCTTCGGCGGGCTTTTCAACGTCGCGGGAGATTATTTTTTCGTCTTTACCCTGGATATGGGCATCATGGGGGCGGGGCTCGCGACGGCGATCGGGGCTGCGCTCACCCTCGCGGCGATGCTGGGCCACTTTTTCTCGAAGAGGAATACGCTGCGGCTGGTGAGGCCGCGAAACCTGCTCATAAAGCTGCGGAAGATCACCGTCACCGGCTTTTCAACCTTCTTCATCGATATCGCGATGGGGATACTGACGGTGCTTTTCAACCGCCAGATCATGCGCTACTCCGGCACGGAGGCGCTGGCCGTCTACGGCGTGATCGTCAACATCAGCACGGTCGTCCAGTGCTGCGCCTACAGCATCGGACAGGCGTCGCAGCCGATAATCTCGATAAATTTCGGCGCGGGAAGGTGGAGGCGCATCAGGGCCACGCTGCGGTACGCCCTCGCGACGGCGGCCTTTTTCAGCATCGCCTGGACCGCCGCGGCGCTGGCCTTTCCCAACGGATTTATCCGTATCTTCATGGCCCCGACGGAGATGGTGCTCTCGATAGCGCCCTTCATCATCCGCTGCTACGGCCTTTCGTTCCTGCTGCTGCCGCTGAATATCTTCTCCACCTATTACTTCCAGTCCCTGATGCGGCCGGAGATATCTTTCTTCGTCTCCGTCTCGCGCGGTATGCTCGTCAGCGGTTTGCTGATCCTCTTTCTGCCCGCCGCCGCGGGAGCCCGGGCCCTCTGGCTCGCGATGCCCATCACCGAACTGCTGGTCTCCGCCGCGGTGGTCTATTACATGATCCGCTGCACGCATAGCCTCTATTCAAGAAAAAACTCTCCGCACCGGGCGCTGCGCGACTGATGCGCGCCGTAAAGGCGGCGGGATAAAAGCTTCCAATCTTTCACTTCTAAGACTTTTTACTGCATTTACTTTAACATCATAATTTCCATGCTCTATATGGCAAACTTACAGAAAGTGATATTGCTAACTTCTCTTGACACTAACGTTCACTTCGGGTATAAGTTATAAAGAAAAAGTTTTTAATAAAGTAGAAGATACGCATGATGTGATGGCAGTATTTCGTGCTTAACGCCCAGACGGGGAGAGATCTTTTAATGCATGGACCCATTGAAAAACTGAAAAATGGGATAAACAATATGACGGCGGCACAGAAGAAGGTCGCGGATTTTATCCTTAAAAACACCTTCGACACGGCCTTTTTTACCGTTGATCAGCTTGCCAACGCCGCGGGGACGAGCACGACGACGATTATGCGTTTAATGACGTTCCTGAACTATAAGGGATATATGGATTTCCAGAGGGCATTGCAAGAGGTGCTGAGAAACAAGGTAAACCCAAAGACACGTCTTGAAGTGAATCTCAAAGATCTCGACCTCTCCGATTTGTGGGGCAGATGCTACGACAAACAGCTGAATAACATACAGAACACCTTCGAACTGATACCCCAAGAGACCCTCGACAACGTGGTCGCGGAAATAGTTTCCGCCCCCATGATCTATATAACGACCGCCAGAGGCGGGATAATGGTCGCGCAGTATATGTACAGCTTTTTGTCCCGCATGTTTGGTAACTGCCAGATAATACACGCTGACAATCTTCCCGTCTGGTCGACAATTATCCCCTGCCTCGGGCCGACGGATCTTGTCTTTGCGATCAGCTTTCCCCGCTACGCCAATAGGCTGCTGCAGTTTGTCAAGTTGGCGCACCAGGCGCAGGCCAAGGTGGTAATGGTAACCGACAGCTTCACCTCGCCGTTTGCCGAATACTCGGACATCACCCTGCCCTGTTTATGCAGCAGCTTGGGATTTCATAATTCACCGCTTTCCGCGATGATGCTCGTCGACTGCCTGATCAACGTAGCGTCAGTAAGGTACGCTTCGATCATTAAGCCACGTCTGGACATTGCCAACGACATCCTGAGCAAGTCCGACTATTATATACAGTAGCGCGTAAGGATAATCCCATAATGAAAATCGTCTGCCGGCCCCGGGGAAACAGCTCCCCTGATGGCCGCTGCCGCTTCAAAATTATTAAACCGCTCTAAACCGGTTTTTTCTGATTTACAGCGGAGGAGCGGCAGGAGGGGAAGGCCCAGCCGCCCCTCCTGCCGCAAGATATTATGATACCTTTTCCGATACCGCACCGCGAGGCCCTCCCGCCGCTTCGGAGAGCGCCGGTTTAAGCTATTTTTGACGCAGGATGTTGCGATAATACTGAAGCAGGCCGCCGGCGGAGATCAACTTGAGGATATAGTCTGAAAGCGGGATGCCCGAGATTCGTCCGCCGGTCGTGAGGTTGCTGATCTCACCTGTCAGCAGATTGGCCTCCAAGCGGTCTCCCGTTTTGAAAACTTTGCCGATCCCAGGACAGGTAATGGCCGGCAGCGCCCTGTTGATAGCGTTTCGAAACCCGTAACGGGAGAAAGATTCCGCCAGTATCAGCTGCACGCCCGCGCCCTGCATCGCCGCGATAGGATGTTCTATGCTTTTGCCGCCGCCGCAAAAATCATGTCCCGCCACGATGATGGTATATCCGAGGTCACGAAAACCGAACGGGACGTCTTCAATCTCTTTGACGGCGCCTTCAAAGGCCCATTTCCCCAGTTCTTCCTGGTCGACGCCCGTCAAGGTCCACCGTTTTTTCCCGATGATATGATATGTCGAAACATTGTCACCGCATGTCCACACGGTGCCGGTTATAATCTCTTTCACGGTTATCTTCCCCCCTTAAAGGAATTGCCTGGGATCGGTGATATAACCACAAACGGCCGCGGCGGCAACCGCATAGGCGGAGCCGAGAAAGACCTCGGATTCCGTGTTGCCCATTCTCCCTTTGAAGTTACGGTTCGTCGTGCTGATACAGCGTTCCCCCGCGCCGATGAGCCCGGGGCCGGAGCCGGCGCAGGAGGCGCAGCTCGGGGTCATTATCGCCGCCCCGGCGACAAGAAGTTCTTCCACAAGGCCGCGGCGCGTAGCCTCCAGCATAACCTTCTGGCTAGCCGGCACTACGATCAGCCTGACGTCTTTATGCACTTTGCGGCCGCGTAAAATTTCGAGCGCCTGTTCGAGATCTTCAATACGTCCGTTAGCGCAGGAGCCGATGAAGGCCTGGTGGATCGGCAGCCCCTCCGCCCCCTCGCCGATTGGTTTTACGTTTTCAGGCGTATGCGGATAGGAGAGCAGCGGCGGCAGCTCCGAGGCATCGACTTCATATGTCGTTTCATACTGCGCATCCGCGTCCGGCCTGTCCATCTGCAGCTCGCCGGATGGTTTTCCGATAAACGCCGCCGTCTTTTCATCCGCGGCCATGATAATATTCTTCGCGCCGGTTTCCGCCAGCATGTTGGCGGCGGCCAAACGGCCGGAGATGCTAAGCGCCTCGATGCCCTCTCCGCCAAGCTCTATCGCCTTATAGATAAACGTGTGGAGAGGCGCCAGCGTAAGGACTTTAAGAGAAAGATCTTTGGCCGTTACGCCCTTATTTAATTGACCGCGTACATTTACACGGATCGATGCCGGGACCTGCAGCCATATTTCCCCGGTAGCCATAATGATGGCCGCGTCGGAGGAGGTAATGCCGGTCGCGAATGCGCCGATGCCGCCGTACATGGTGGAATGCGAATCCGTCCCCAGAGCCACCTCTCCCGGCAGGACAAAATCTTGGACCATCAGCTGATGTCCGATGCCGTGCCGTCCGATCTCCGCAAAACGTTCGATGTGGTACTGTCTGCACTTATCCCGGCAGAATTTAAGGCTGTCGGCGAACTTTATCTCCGCCGGAGGGATGCGGTGGTCTATGCCGAGCAATATGTTGTCCGGATTTACCACCGCCTCCGCGCCCAGCGATTCAAAATGGCGGAAAACGATCGCGCCGACAAAGTCGTTGATAAGCAGACGATCTACGGGAACGTTGACGATGTCGTTTGCCTTAACCGTCTCTCGTTTCAAAGCACGGGCAAATATTTTTTCAGTCAAAGTTTTCAAACTGATACCTCCAAACACATTGTAGGGTAAAGGCTGCTCTATTTTTAGAAAAGTATCATGCGCGGCATTAGAAATTTTACCGCCTCGCCGGTCCCGCCGCGGACGCCGCCAAAAGCTGATTTATACCGCTTATTTCCCCTCACGGGGCGGCTTCCGCGACGGACCTGTATTTATATTATCTTTTTTTATCCGCGTATTGGAGCGTCACCCATTTAAGCTCCGAGTACACGTCCACGGAAAACTTTCCGCTCTCCTTGGCGAAGCCGCTCATCTTTACGCCTCCCGACGGAGCGGTGCAGCTCGTGCTGACGACCGTCGAGTCGTTGACGTGGACCATCCCGGCCTGCATCTTGAGGCTCAGCTGAATGGCAAGATTCAAATCGTTGGTCAGTATGCTCGACGAAAGGCCGTACTCGTTATCGTTCGCCAGCTCCAGGGCGTGCGCCGGGTCCTTCGCGCGGAAAATGGAGACGACAGGGCCGAAACTTTCCTGATAGAAGATATCCATCTCCGGCGTCACATCCGCGAGAATGGTGGGCTGGAAGAAGGAGCCTTCGTGCGTGCCGCCGCAGAGGACTTTGGCGCCTTTAGAGAGGGCGTCTCTGATCTGCCCGTCAATGAAATCACACTGGGATGGATCGATCAGCGGACCGACGAGCGTATCTTTCTCGTGCGGGTCGCCGACCTTGAAGTTTTTCGCCTGTTTGAGCATTTGTTCACAAACAGCATCGTACAGAGGTTCCTCCACAATGATACGCGAGGTGGCTATGCAGGTCTGTCCCTGATTGTAGAAGGATCCGTAAGCGGCCAGTTCGGCGGCCTTAGCCGCGTCGAAATCTTTCAGTACGATCAGAGGGTTCTTGCCGCCCAGTTCCAGCGCGTATTTTTTCAGATTCTTGGCGGCCTTTGCCGCAATGCCGCGTCCTACGGGGCTGGAGCCGGTAAAGGTCACGCATTTGACGCGGGGGTCCTCTACCAGGATATCGCCGACTATGCCTCCCGGCCCCGGAATGACGTTCAGCACGCCGGCCGGCAGTCCGGCCATCTCGAAGGCCTTGGCGACGAGATAACCCGTCGCGGGGGTGTAAGAGGCTGGTTTCAGGACTATGGTATTTCCAATGGCCAGCGCATAAGCGATTTTTTTCATAGTGATGTTGATCGGGAAATTGAACGGCGCGATCGCCGCGACTACGCCGAGCGGCACGCGTACCGCGAGGGAAAGCTGCCCATTAGACGTCGGCTGAAGGACCTCTCCTTCGGCCCGGCGGCATTCTCCCGCCGCGACGCGGAGTGTGTTCGCGGAGGCGGTGACCTCTCCGTTTGCCTTCATGAAGGTAGAGCCCGCCTCTTCGATCAGTATCTCGATCGCCTCTTCCCGCAGCGCCTCGATATTATCGGCGGCTTTCAGCAGTATCTTCTCTCTCTGGCTCGCAAGGAGCGAGGACCATCCCGCAAACGCACCCTCCGCCGCCGCCAGCGCGGCTTCGACCTCTTTTTTACCCGCCGTGTGAACGCGCGCGAACAACGAACCATCCGCCGGGTTCAGATCGTCGACGATTTTACCGGTCTCTGTCTCTATCCACTCGCCGTTGATATAAAGTTTATATTCTCTCATCTTTGTATTACCTACCCTTCCCGTACATATACGAAACCTTCCATCAGGCGTCTGGCGGTACGGCCGATCATCCCGCAGGTGACGTCGTATCCGCCTTCGGCGTTTTCCGCCAAACGTCCGTCGACCTCCATGATGCCGAATGGGTGGCCGATGCGTAGGCTCTCGAATTTTGCCCCGCCGCATGAACTCTCGTGCAGCAGCCTGTTGATCACGGAGCCGGGAAGATTGGCCGCCGCCAGCGCGCAAATTCCCGGTAAGGCCATGTGCGCCTGAATCATTTTCATACCCAGGGAGAACATCCGCCCCACATAGTCGACGCTCTCTTTTTTGATGAGGCGGCCGTCGCCCGCGGTATAGTCCTTCGACGTCGTACAGAGGGAGATTTTCGGCAGCGTTTGGCTGTTGACCGCCGCATCTTCAAGGTCGCTCGCGAGGCCCAGTGAAATGGCGCATGTGCCGCGGATTATCTCAAGAAGCCTGCATATTTCGCCGCTGTTGGGCAGCGCCTCAAATTCAGCCGGAAGCTCGAGCCCGCTGAGGCCGAACTGCTCGGCGCGCACAAATACGGTGGGGTTGCCTACGTCCAAAAGTGAGTATTCATAGGTCTTTCCGTCGATGACGATCGTATCAAGCGGGCTGCCGGTGGGCAGCAGCCTGCCCGACACCGCTCCCTGAGGATTGCTGAATTCTATCTGTATCTTAGCGCCGGTACCCGGCACGCCGTCTATCTCAAAATTTCCCTCCGTCAAAGCGCGTCCGTTCCCGACGGGAACGTGCAGGACCATAAGCTTATTGGTGTTCGTGTTGAAAACCCGGACGCTTGTGACGGGCTCCACCGCCTCCACAAGTCCTTCATCAATGGCAAATGGACCCACGGCCGAAGATATATTCCCGCAGTTCATCGTCTTGCCTACGATTGAGCTTTCGGGGCTCACCTGACGGAAAGTGTAGTCTATGTCCACCCCTTCCCGGGAGCTTTTCTTTATTATGGCGACTTTGCTTGTCGTCGTCGTCCCGCCGCCCATGCCGTCAATTTGGCGGACGTCTGGGCTGCCCAGCGCGCTCAATATTATCTTGTCGCGCAGGCTTTCGTCTTCCGGCAGGTCTTTTTCATGAAAGAACAGCGCCTTGCTCGTTCCGCCCCGCATGAAAACGCACGGTATTTTTGTATTCGGCTTCATAACGCAGCCTCCCTTTCCTGATGCAATTTGTCTATTGCGGCGTGTATCAATAATCCCGTGAGGGCTTCAGCCGCTTTGCCTGTAAGAGCCTGGCTCTCCGATCAGTTATTTCCCGCTATTTGAATTTACGACGGCCTCAATTACCTCCGGCCAAGCGTGAGGCGGCTTTTCCGCGAAATGCTCTTTAAGATTAAGTTTGGCGATCAGGTCGTGTTTTTTAGAGGCGGCTTCCGCGACTGTGCTGTCTATGCCCGCGTCACGGAGCATTTCCATGCAGCCGGAAAGTTCCGCGGTGCGCCTTGCCGCATGCAGCGCGGTGCCGACGGAGAGGCGGTCCAGCGTCTGCTCGAAGGTGCATTCCTCTAAAGTTTTGCAGATGCCCGGAACTACCCGGTCCGCGATGCCCAGTGTGACGGCCGCCTCCAGCGTCTCCATCACTACGGCCGCCATACCCTTCATACATAAGCTGCGCACCAGTTTAATTCCCGAGGCCGCGCCCGGCTCGTCGCCGACGATCTCGATTTTCATCCCATAGGGAGACATCGTTTCAAAGAAACGGGCGGCTCCCGCTCCCGACGCCAGGATGGGAACTTTGTGTTTGAATTTGGGCAATACCCCCATCATCGCGGCATCAACAAAATCGGCGCCATATTTACCGGCCAGCAGCGCCGCGGCCTTCTTGACGGCGGGGGAGGCCGCCGTGAGATCGACGTAAAGCTGTCCAGGGCGGAAATATTCCGCGATCGTCTCGCAGGTGTGCAGCGTGACGCTCGCCGGGACCGCTACCATGACCAGGTCGCTCGCGGCGATAACCTCCGCGGCCGAAGGAAGAAGTTTGACCGCCGACAGCCCGGCGCGGTTTTTTATTTGCGGGCCGAAGACCGGATGTTCTATCATATTGTCAAACGCGACAATATCCTTGAGCCCTTCGCCCCTTAGCCCCGTGCTCATCTCAAACGCGGCTTCGCCAAAACCTATATATCCTAAAACCATCTCTATCACGCCTCCTTGGAATAGACATCCATAAGCCAATAACCTTCGTGTGCCGCCTTAAAGTTACCTCTTCGTCGGCTCGGCATAAGAGCCGTCAGGCCGTCACTTCCTTTATTTGGACTTTTTAAACCTTGTACGTATTCAGCGGCGGCCGCCTTTTCCGCCTGCATGTTTTGTTCGGGGCGCTGCCTGTTAAGGAAAGGGAAAGACTAAAATCCCTGTAAAATGTTTTGCCGCGCCTGTCAGAGGGCGGCGCCTTCGATATTTCCGCCGCCGACGCTGACGCGGCAATTCGGCGCATTCCGTACCGTCAATTCCCGCGCGCGCCGCATCAGCGCGTCGTTGACACCCATCAGCGCCTTTTCTTCCATCTGATACTCCCGCCCGCACATGGCATACTTTGCCGCGCCGAAATTGTGGAAGGGAAGCAGGTTGATTTCCGGATGGACAGGCAGTTCGTTTACAAACTTCGCCGCCTGGATGATATCCTCCTCGGCCGTAACGCCCTCTATTATCAGCCGGCGAATAATAACGTTGGGGCTGCCCTTCGCCTTCGCAAGGGAACATAGCTTCTCCATATTTTGAAGTATTATTTTATTGTCCACGCCGGTGTATTTTTTATGGATACCGGCGTCAAAGATCTTTAAATCAAAAAAAACGAGGTCGCAGTACCGTGCCACACTTTCAAATTTTTCCCATTCCGCATATCCTGACGTCTCTATCGTGGTATGGAGATAATTCGCGCGGCAGACCCGCAGAAAATCCGAGGCAAATTCACTCTGCAGCAGCACCTCCCCTCCCGACAGCGAAACTCCGCCGCTGTTCCTGCGAAAGAACAGCGCATGTTTTTGAACCTCTTTAAACAACTCCGAGACCGTATATTGTTCTCCGGACATTCTCCTCGCGTCCGTTACGCAGGGAGCGATACATTTTCCGCAGCCGGTACAGCGCGCAAAATCCATCCGTATCCCGCCCTCTTCAAAACTGTTCGCCGAAGCCGGACAGAGGTCAAGGCACTTTCCGCAGCCGCCGCATTTATTCTGATTGAAAATAAGCTGCGGCTCCATACTCAGGCCAAAGGGATTGCTGCACCACATACATCTCAACGGGCAGCCTTTAAAGAAAACCATGGTCCTCATTCCGGGGCCGTCTTCGTTGCGATAACCCTCGATATCGTAAATAATCGCCGTTTTCTCCGCCCTGTTCTCTGCCATGAGGCTGCCTCCCTTCCCGGATAATAATGTACGGCCCTTCTCAGACGCCCGGCATTTGACAAAAATGGCCGGCCTTTAAAAATTATGTTCGGTGCGGTTGATGATATCGTTCTGCGTCTTTACTCCGAGGTCGGTCCAATAGGCGCTGTATCCCGCCACCCGTACGATCAGCGTCGGATATTTTTCCGGATTTTTCTGCGCCTCCAACAGCGTTTTCTTATTCACCGTATTGAACTGCACATGGTAGATGCCCATGTCGTTGAGCATCGTGCGGACCAGGTTCGCAAGGTTTCTCATGCCAGCCGGTTTATAAACGGGTTCGACATAGGTCCCCTCCGGCGTATTGACGGCGGGCATACCGAACGGGGGAAGGCTCTCCGCCCGGTCGTCCCGTTCAAGATCTTCCTCGATCAGCTCGCCGCGGTTCACCCACATGTTCAGAAGCGTACCGTTTGTGAAGAGGGAAAAATCAAACTTTCCATAGCTCATCGCGGCGGCCACCGGGCCGTGGATGTCGGCCTGCTGAGAGGCGGACATCGTATCGGAAAAGGGAGAACCGGCGAGGCGGCCGTCCGGCGTCGCGCGGGTAGACTCGCCGTATCCTACGTTGGCCTGTACCGTCTTGATTCCCGGGTCCGCATAATGCCCCAGATATGTTTTATGAGAGCGTACCTCATCGGCGCAGAATTCCCACAGGTCGATCCCGATGCTGTCGGCATAATCGTCGTTATTGCCGTACTTCGGGGCCTTCCTGAGTTTGGCGCGCAATTCCTCGTATCCCGCGAAATCTGCCTCAATCGCGGCCCGAATATCCGCGATCGTCGCCTCTTTATCCTCATATACGACCTTCTTGATCGCGGCCAGAGAATCGATCAGCGTACCCAGCCCCATTATCTGTACTGAGGGGCCGATATTGCAGTAGGCTCCGCCCTGAGTAACGTCTTTGCCCCGCAAAACCGCGTCGCGGCAGAACATGGTGAAGGTCGGAAGGGCAAAACGCTCCGCGATGATTTTTTCGCCGACCGTCAGGCCGATGTGGCAGATATCGATCGTGTGCGCTATCTGCGCCTTGACCGCCGCGAGAAATTCCTCAAATGTTTTGAGCTGCGTGGGGTCTCCCGTGCGGATGCTTATAAGCCTGCCGTTTTTCTCGCCGTTGAACAAAACCAGGTTGCAGCACTCGGGGATGTTGACGTTCCCCGCCTCCGTGTGGCCGAACTGGTGTCCCGCAAGGCCGACTTCGACGCACCCGATCGGGCCGCCGTATTCAAGTATCTGCCTTCTCGTGTAGGGGCTTTTCCCGTGCAGTCCGGCGGCGCGGCCCTCCAGCATGTCATACAGGGTCTCGCAGTTAAAAAACGACGGATGCCCCATACCCTCCGCGGCGAGAGCGCAGGCCTCATAAAGCAGGGAGTCCGGCGTTTTCTGGTGCAGCAGGATGCTGACGGTCGGCGCGTTCGTTTTGACATAGCGCATGGCCCGCAGGCAGAGGTAGGATAGTTCGTTCGTCGCGTCATGTCCGTGTTTGTCAAGGCCGCCGACATCCACATGGGCGTAACGATAGTAACCGCCGACGATATGCGATCTGGGCGTCGAGACGAACCACGGGTTCGACGTGCATTTGATATACAGCTCCTCGATAAACTCCATGGCCAGTTCGGGAGTGAGCGTCCCGTCGGCGATTCCCTGCCGGTAAAAGGGATACATATACTGGTCAAAACGGCCGTGTGTGGCGGAGGGACCGGCCCCCTCCATAAACTGGAACATGACGACCAGCCAGGCCATTTCTATCGCCTCGTAGAAGCTGCGCGGGGGATTCCAGGGGACCTGCCTCATAACCTTTTCCATATCAAGCAGCTCCTGCTTGCGGACCGGATCTGTCTCTCTGCGCGCTTTCTCCGACGCGGCGGCGGCGTAATTTTCCGCAAACTGCTTTATCGCCAGACAGACTTCGGATATGCCTATGTAGAACAGACGTTTATCCAGGGATTCGGGGACGTTCAGATCCAATTTATTGAGCTGCTCCTGGGCGGTCTCATAGTAATACCGAACGCCCTTTTCCATCAGTGTCGGGAAATCCGCGATGAAATGAGAGCCGCAGTTATTGAGGTAGTTTGCGATATCCACCTCACCGACAACGCCGCCGATGACAAGGTCGGGGTCGATGGGCAGCTGTTTTATGAGCAGCGCCGTTATGGTTTTATCCTTCCAATAGGGAATATGTACCTCTTTCAGCTCTTTCTTATATTCGTCAGGCACGACGAACGGGTCGTACATGCGGGTCTCCAGCGCGTCCAGATCGTCGCCGATCCAATGCGCGTGGGTATCGAGGCATATCTGGGCGCCCCTGATTTTGCCCGCCGCCCAACCGGCCAGCCGTTCATGGTCATAAATGACCGGTTTGAAGGACCGGTACATCTCCGCGCTGGCCTTATACCGGCGAAGCAGCTCCGGCTCCCCTTCAGTCTCCCGGTAGACCTTTGTAAACGCTCTGGCGCGCTGTATATCAATGCTCGGACGGGTAGCGTGCAGGAGCCCGTTTAACTCTTGTATACGTTTTGTACTTCCAGTTTTTGCCACTTTTCCGGAACGGATATCAAGCCCCAGCGCACCGCCCGTCTTTTTCTGTGTAACAGTCTGAGACATCTCTATACCTCGCTTTCCAGCCTGTTTTTTGTAAGATGGAGATACTCTCTGCGAAATCAGAGAGTATCCCGCATCAGCCGCCCTCTCAGCACACGGGACAACCGCTTTGATCTGCCCGCCGCCGTCAGGCGTATCGTCCTTCAAACGGCGGCCGCCTTACCTCCAGCGGGAGGTGTCAAGCTTGCCGGCGTCATATTGCGCCTGCAGACGGGCGACCTCGGCGATAACTTTATCCAGGTATTCGGCGCCGATCTCTTTTCTATAAATGTCGTATGTCGGCATCATCGCCTTTTTCCAGGCCGCTTTCTGTTCCGGGGTCAAACGTATGATTTCCATCTTGCTTTTCTGTTTGAAGAAATCCAGGACGTTATCGTTTTGTTTTATGCACTCCCGGCGGTGGACCTCCGTCATGTAGGCGGCAGCCTCGTCAATCGCGGCGCGGATGTCCGCGGGCACGGAGTTGTAAAGTTTCGTATTTACACAGAAAACTGTAATGTCGTAGAAATGTTCCGTCAGCGTCAGATACTTCTGGACTTCGTAGAAACTCATATCCTGAATGTTAAGCAGCGGATTTTCCTGTCCGTCAATGACATTCTGCTGAAGAGCCGTAAATAGTTCGCTGAAGACCATCGGCACCGCGGAGGCGCCCGCCTTCTCGAAGGCCGTCATATGGACTTTGTTTGACATTGTCCTGATCTTCCGGCCGACAACATCCTTTGGCTCTACTATGCGCACATTGCTGGTAAGAGAGCGCATCCCGTTTTCCATAAAGCCAATGACGCTTATGCCGCTTTTGCCGACCGGCCCCTTAAGCTCCTGCCCCATCGGCCCGTCCTCGAAAGCATAGGCGACGTCTACATTGTTGAATAGATAGGGCAGATTGAAGGCGTAAAATTTTGACGAGAAAGTAGAGAGCGGCGCCATAGACACGTCTATGAACTCAATGGAGCCGATGTCGACGCCTTCGATCAGTTCCTGGATCGTACCGAGCGAGCCGCTGTCATAAACCGTCAGTTTCACACGTCCGTTCGTCAATTCGCCGAGTTTGTCCGCGAAGGCCCGGGCGCCGATCGTCAGCGGATGTTTGGGCCCCAAAGCCTCTCCGTATTTCCATTCATATTCCGGTTTCGCGGGAGCCGCCGCGGCACACGAGACAAACAGCAGGATAACAACCAACATCTGCGCGATAATGAATAGACCTCTTCCTTTTTTCATTACAATTTCCCTCCTAGCGTTTTTGTTTTTCACTATATTTTTTGTAACATAGAGTGCGCAAAGATAATAACTTCAATATCCCATCATCGTCGGCAGCCAGAGAGTTACGGCGGGAACGAAGGTGACGATCAAAGCGAGCGCTATCCCAATCACCACAAAGGGCATTATGACCTTACATAACTCCTCTATCGTTACATTGCCGACACTGGTCCCCACATAGAGGCATACGCCGACGGGGGGAGTGAAGAAACCGATTATCAGGTTGATCGTGACCATCGCGCCGAAATGGACGAGATTTAAGCCCAACTGTTCGGCTAGGGGCAAAAGACACGGTACGAACATGACGACCGCCGCGCCAAGATCCATCAGACAGCCTACGAACAACAAGAGGAGATTGAGCAGCAGAAGGATGATGATCTTATTGGAGGTCATGGCGGTCAATTCATTAGCGATCGCCTGGGGGATCTGCAAAATGGTCAGAATTCTGGAAAGGGCCGTTGCCATCCCGACGACGAGCATGAGGACGGAAGAGGCCACCGCCGAATCAAAGAGGATCTTTGGCATATGTTTCAGCTTCAGCTTTTTTGTTACGAACAGCCCGACTACGATGGCGTAAAATACGGCGATCGTCGCAGCCTCCGTGGGCGTGTACATGCCGCCGTAAATACCGCCGAGAATTATGACCGGCATAACCAAGGCGACCAGACTGTCGAGGAAAGTCTTCCAAAGCACCCTGAAACTGAATTTCCGTGTCGCGACGATATTATTTTTCTTGGCCAGATAGGTGCAGTAAAGCATCAGCATCAGCCCCAGGATGACGCCGGGCACGGCGCCCGCCAAAAACATGGCCGCTATTGAGGTACCGGCGGTAATGGAATATACGATCATCGGAATGCTGGGCGGGATCATCGGCCCGATGCAGGAACTCGCCACGCATATTCCCGTCGCCTGCGCCTTATCATACCCATCTTCTTCCAGGGAAGGGATCATGATGCTGCCGATCGCCGCGCAGCTTGCTACGGCCGAACCGGAGATGGTGGCAAAGAACATATTCGCAATGACCGAAACATGTCCCAGGCCGCCCTGCAGGCCGCCGACCATCGCCTTTGAAAGATTGATGAGTTTATCAGTCACGCCGCTGGCGTTCATGAGGTTACCGGCGAGGATAAAAAACGGGATAGCCAAGAAAGTAAAGCTGTTAATGGAAGAATAGAGCGTAGTCGGAAACGCCGACATGTTTATATTTCCGACAAAAGCATAATAATACAGCGCGCTCGCACCTAAGCAGCAGGCAATCGGCGCTCCAAAAGCCATCAGCACAACCGCGATCAAAATCCACATCTCTCTTCAACTCCTTCTTTTCACACTTAACTCTTACTGCTCTTTCCCAATTCAGCCGGCGGCAGCATCTCTACGTTATCGATTCGGACCTGCAGCCTTAACACACCCTCAGGCGCTACAAACAGGCGAACAATTTCCTCGACAGAGTAAAACACCATAAGACCGAAGGAAACGGGGAAGGCCAGAAAGACATATGCCATGGAGATGTCCATCGTCTCCGCCACACGATATATATATCGTTCAACCAATACCACGCTCTGGTATGTGAGCACGCCGTAGAAAACGAGCATACATATATCCACGGCGATAGCGACATATCGTTTGATCTGAAACGGAAAGAAATTTACCAAGACCGTAACGCAGGCGTGTCCGCCCTTGCGGAGGGTAACGGCCGCGCCCAGAAAAGAGCACCATATCAAGAGGAACCGGCAGGCCTCCTCCATCCATGACGGCACAAAATGAAAAACACCGCGCGCTATGACCTGCGAGAAACAGATGATCGACATCATAGCCATCATAATGACTAAAATCCAATAAGCGATTTTCGACAACACCTCATTAATTCTTTCAATCGTTGTCAACAAGCATATCTCACCCTTTCTTTTTAAATAAAATGGACTCGGTTTGTAGTTGATAGATCTCACATTGTCAGATATCGGATAGAGGAATTTGGCGCGGAACATCTCTGTTTGGCGTATGGCGATGGCTGCGGCTGCATGACCAGACATCTTTCGTGCAGCTCATCAGAGGAAATTTCATTGCATGTAATGTGCTCACCATCTCCTATTCATTCAGTATATAAAATAAATATTTCATGTTGATACGAGAATATAATAAATTTATTTTTTTGTCAAGCTTCGATTTATTTATTCCAGTTTACAAACCGGTCCGCATTCGATAAAGGCACGCCAAAAGCTGACTATAGCGAAATAACCGCACGTAGACTTTGAATAATACGCTATCTTAGGATAACCTGCCAGAGTAAAATATATTGGATATTTTTGTATTTTAGCCAACGTTATTGACAAAAAAAGAATTTATGTTATCTTCATATATATATTAGTAATATTTATTCCATATCGTATTTTACATAAAGAATGGAGGATTCATATGTCTGTTGGCTTTAGGATTTTTCAATCGATCACTCGCCCGGCGAAGGAAATAGTTTCGTTATTTCAAGGCCTGCCTGTCGCAAATATTGCGGACAACATGGGGAGATTATATTGCGTTGAATCTGAGATCCGCCCTTTTAACAAAGTACCGCTTCTCGGGACGGCCTTTACCGTTAAAGTGGCGGGCGGCGACAATTTAATGTTCCATAAGGCGATCGAGCTGGCACAGCCGGGCGACGTCATCGTCGTAAACGGATTCGGCGCTGAACGGGCCCTATGCGGCGGCCTGATGATGGAAACGGCGCGCCAGAAGGGCATCAGGGGCTTCGTCATTGACGGGTACATCAGAGACAACGACGATATTTTAAATATGACTGATTTTTCGTGTTATGCGCGCGGCCTGACCGGGAACGGTCCCTACAAAAACGGCCCCGGGGAGATAGGGGGGCCGGTCGCATTGGGCAAACAGGTCGTAATGCCGGGGGATATTATCGTCGGAGACGCCGACGGCATCATCGTCGTTCCCAAGGATGACGCGGAGCGCATCGCTCTTGAGTCCAGAAAACTCCATTCTCTGGAGCAGGAAAAACTTGCGGCTTACGCCAACGGTAATGTCAACAGAGAGTGGCTCTATGACGCTTTGAAGAGCAAAGGATGCGAGATCATAGACTAGTGTACTAAGACAGCCGCCACAGAAAAATCTTATTTTTTGGCGGCGGCCGTTTAGCGGCGGTTCGTAATGCTCCCAACCATTACAGGCCGCCTGTACACGGTCTAAACAAAAATACCGCCGGCCCCGGTTAAATCGGAGGCCGGCGGTATTTTGCGGTGCAGGGCCGGTTACATAAACCCCATCAGCTTGGGAAGGAACATCGTGATCTGAGGGAATATGGAAAGGACCGCCATGCCGCAGAGCATCGAGAAGAGCAGCGGCAGGACCGGCGGCGTCAATTCTTCTATCGTCAGCCCGCTTATTCGGCAGCCGACAAAGAGGCTGACCGCTACCGGCGGCGTCACACAGCCGATCGCCACCATTATCGCGAGCATCACGCCAAACCACACCGGGTCCCAGCCAAAGTTGGCCATCACCGGCATGATGAGCGGCATGAATACGTACATCAGGGAGACGGCGTCCAGCAACATGCCGCCGATGAAGAGTATTATGTATATCATCAGCAGCGTCACATATTCGTTGCCGGAGATGCCGATGAGCAGCGCCGAGGTCTTTTCCACCAGCCCGACGCTGGCGCTGACCCACGAATAGAGGCCCGCGCAGGCGCTGATGAACATCACTATCGCGGAGCCGATGAGGGTATCAACCAGCACCTCATAGATCACCTTTATTGTAAGGGAGCGGTATACGAACACCCCGACAAAGAGTCCGTAGAAGCAAGCGACGGCCGCCGCCTCCGTCGGGGTAAAGATCCCGCCGTATATCCCGCCGAGGATTATCACGGGGATGAGGAGGGCGAATATGGCCTCCTTGAAGGCCGCCCTGAGGTCGCCCGGTTTTCTTTCGATGTTGTCCCCGCGGTATCCGTGCCTGCGGGAAGATAGGTAGACCGAGACGATCATGCAGAAGGCGATGATGAAGCCGGGGATGAAGCCCGCGGCGAAGATGGCGCCGATAGAGACGCCCGTGATCACGCCGTACATGATGAAGGCGATGCTCGGCGGTATGACCGAGGAGAGGCCGGAGGAGACGGAGACTACCGCCGTCGCAAAGGGCCTGCTGTATCCGGCGTCGACCATTCCGGGAATGAGGATGACGCCGAGCGCGGCCACCGTAGCGGCGGGCGAGCCGCTTACGGCGCCCCAGAAGGCGGCGACGATGACGGTCGCTATCGCCAGTCCGCCGGTGAGCTTGCCGAAGGATATCCGTATGAGGTTTATGATCCTCGTCGCGATCCCGGCCCGGCTCATGATGTTGCCCGCAAGGATGAAGTAGGGGATTGCCAGAAGCGGGAATTTAGCGATATTAGCGAAGAAGTTATAGCTCGTCATCGGCAGGCCGAGATCGCACTGCCACGCCACCGCCAGCGAAGCGATCCCGATCGATATCGCGATGGGGACTTTGATCAGCAGCAGGAACAGAAAGATCAGGACCGTCCATAGGGCCGGATCATATAAAACATCCATGAAGAAACTCCTCTCTAATAATTTCCGTTTCTGAGGTCAGAAACCAGGCGGACGGAGATGCGCACGACGGTGAGAATGGAAAGTATCGGCATCGAGACGGTGAAATAGCAGACCGGCAGCCCCATCGCCTCGGTTATTACCCCCATCTGCATCTCGTCGCAGACCTCCACATAACCCCAGTACATCAGGGTGAGGAAAAAGATTATGCTCATGAGCATCAGAAATATATAGAGATACTTTCTGACGGCCTTCGGAAAGCGGTCATACAACAGGGACACATCCATGTTCGCCCCATGCTTGAAGGCCAGCGATACGCCCAGCATCGTCGCCCAGACAAACATGTAGAGCGTCAGCTCCTCGGTAAAGGCCATGGAGAAGTGAAAGAAGTACCTGGTTATCACGTTGAAAAAACTTATTGAGACCATGAGCGCGAGAAAGAACGCGCCGAGTATCTCTTCTAAGTTATCTAGTATCTTTTTCATTGCAAATCCTCCCATAAATCCCGGCGGCGCCCGACTGTCCGCGCCGCCAGGATTTTACGCAGAAACGGCCGTTAACGGACAGAGGCCATATCCTTTTTGGCGAGGTCGATGAGATCCGCGCCGATGATCTTCGTCCATTTGTCGTAAACGCTCTCCGTCTTATTCCGGAACTGTTTGATCTGGTCGGGGGTGAGCACGTTCACCGCGGTCCCGTGGTCCTTGAGATAGGCTCTGGGGTCGACGGCTCCCGTCTTATTGTCGGCGGGCATCAGCCCCTTGGCCTTGAGCCAGCGCTCGGAGGTGCCGTCGTCAAGGTTCAGTCTGCTGAGGCATTTATTGTACATGCCAGCCTCGACGGCGCATTCGGCGATTATCTTCTGAATATCGGCGGGGAAGGAGTTCCAGACCTTTTTATTCGCCACGTAGACGAGCGGGTCTATCCAATAACTCCATTCGGTGACATACTTCTGGAACTCATAGACTTTGTAGGAGATGATGTACGAATATGGATTTTCATGGCCGTCGACGACGTTCTGCTGCAGCGAGGTGACGGTCTCATTCCAGTTGATGTTGACCGGATTGGCGCCCATCGCCTTGAATACGTCCATGAGCAGCGGGCTTCCCACGACGCGGATCTTCATATTTTTGAGGTCGTCGGGGGTCTTTACGGGACGGACGTTGTTCGTAAGCTCGCGCGCTCCCTGTTCACCCCAGCCGATCACCTCGACGCCCATCTTGCTGAGGCGCTGTTTGAGCTCCGCGCCGGCCTTTCCGTTCTCTATCGCGTCGAGCGCCTTGTATTTATTCGGCTCGGAGGAGACGAACCAGGGCAGGAGGAAGAGGTTGCCCGCGGGGAACTGCGGAGCCCAGTTCATGAAGGTCGAGATCGAGAAGTCGCCGACGCCGTTCTTCATCAGCATGAACTCGTTCGAAGCCTTTCCCGCGAAGAGCTGTCCGTTCCAGTATATTTTGATGTTCACCTTTCCGTCGGTGCGTTTCTTCACCTGTTCGGCGAAATATGCCACGGCCTTGCCGGGAGGCGTTATCTCCGAGACGTTCGTGCTCATCTTATATTCCGGCTTGAACTGCCCCGCCGCGAAAGAGGCGGAGACTGCGAACAATAACAGCATGACCACCATTGACGCTAGACTGATTTTCTTGAACATACTCATTACCTCCTGTTTTAATTATATTGCATTTGCATGTTTATGGTATATAAACATCTAGCCTTTGTAATCGATAATATTTCTTAACGGTCTGCCAGCGGAGAGATTCTCAATATTCTTCGCGATGACGCCGTACCTTCTCCACATCAGCTCTCTAGTCCAGGCGGAAGAATGCGGCGTGCAGATGACGTTGTCCAGCGATTCGAAGGGAAGCTCCGCGGGCGATATCTCGTCGTTCCGGTTCCTGGGATAACGCCACCACACGTCAAGCACGGCCCCGCCGAGGCGGTTTTCCCGGAGCGCCTCATACAGATCCGCCTCAACGATCAGCGGCCCGCGGGAGACGTTGATCAGCACGGCGCTATCCTTCATGACGGCGAGGCGTTCGGCGTTTATCATCCCCTCGGTCTCCGCCGTGAGCGGGCAGGCCAGCACCAGATAGTCCGCCTCTTTCAGAACGCGGTCCATCCCGCCGTTGTCCGTCAGAAGATCGGCTAAGCCGTCCGGGTCCTTAGCATATTTATCGACCGCCGTTATCCTCATCCCGAAGGCCCTCGCCCGCTTGGCGATCTCGCGCGCGATCCCGCCGAAACCGATCAGGGCCAGCGTCTTTGTGTAAAGCTCCCCGTGCGGCACCCGTGAATAGTAGAGCGACGCCCACCGGCGCGGGTCAAAGCGGCGGCGCATCTCCGAGAAACGAAGCTCGCACTCCAGCATCGCCGTCATGACATATTCCGCGATGGGGATCTGGTGCTCGTAGACGTTGCAGAGCAGGGAACCGGCGGGAAGAGAGTTCGTCTCTATCCCGTCCAGCCCCGCGCCGGGAACCTGGAGCACCCGGAAATCAGGGCCTTCGCCCGCCGGACGCCGGTATTTAAGTGTGATGACGACGTCGCTGCCCGCTATCTGGGGGTCATACTCCGCGGAGTAGGCAGCCTCCGCTGGAAGCTCTCTTATCTCAAGCTCCGCCGCGCACTGCTTTATAAGCTCCTCTTTATGTTTACAGGCTTCGCCTATCATGGATATCTTCATCGCAGACATGATCCCGTCCCCATTAAACGCGGTCAACGCCGCGGGCGCTCCCCGCCCCACATCTGAGCGACGATTTCCGATACGGCCTCTTCCGTGACCGGTACCGGGTTATAGCCGTTATCCGTCTCGATAGTGATACGCACGAGCTTATCAAGGTCCTTTTCGGCAAAGCCCGTCTCCCGGAGGCTGCTGGGGAGGCCGAGCTTCGCGCGCATATCGTAGATCGCGCCGCCGAGGTCGGAGACATCCGTTTTCAGCGCCGCCGCGATCGGGACAAGGGCGTCGGGGACACGGCGCGCGTGGAAGGCCGCGACATAGGGCAGCACAAGGGCGTGCGCCAGCCCGTGTTCAATATGGAAGGTGCCGCCAAGCACATGGGCCAGCCCGTGCTGCAGCGCGAAGCCGCCGGTGAGGGCTATACCCGCGAGATACGAACCTAACAGAAGCCTCTCCCGCGCCTCTATATCATCGGGAGCCGCCGCCACCGCCGGAGCCGCCTCAAAAACATGTTTCGCCCCCTCCGCCGCGGCGATCGCCACGACGGGGTTCACGGTGGAGACATAGACGGCGTCAACGCAGTGCGCGAGAGCGTTCATCGCGCTCGCGGCGCTCACCTTCACCGGCAGCGAAAGCGTAAGCTCGGGATCGTATATCAGCGTGCTCGCAAGCATGTTGAGGCTGATGTGCATCTGCTTCACGCCGTCGATCGTCATGCCGCAGAAACCGGTCACCTCGGAGCCTGAATATGTCGTCGCGATATTTATGATGGGAAGTTTTACCTCGTAGGCAATGCCTTTGGCCAATCCAACCGCGGCGCCGCCGCCGACGGCGACGAGGCAGTCCGCCCCCATCTCTCTTACCTTTTTCCTTCCCTCTATGGCCAGCTCTATCGGGACCTGCGACACCGCTTCCGGCAGGATGCCGACGCAGCTGCCGCCGATAAGCGCCGCCGTTCTCTCCGCCAGAGGCTTTCTGCCCGGCGTTGAAATTACCAGCGCCCTTTTGCCGCCGAGATGTTCGACCTCACCGGCGACATCTTTCAGCGATCCCCTTCCGAAGAGGATGCGGCCCGGTATCGCGTTATAGACCCCTCCGGGACATTTGAATGAAATCATCTTCCGTTCACCCTCATTTACCAGTTAGTTACCGTTCCGTCGCCCAGAAGCGCGGAGGCGGAATGGAGCACGTCGTCCTTGTAGGGATGTTTCGCGGCCTCTTTCTCATCAACCTCGATGCCCAGCCCCGGCTCGGTCGGGAGGCTCCAGAAGGAGCCCTCCCTCTTTATCGGAGAGGCGGTGACGACGTCGTCATACCAGGGAACGGCCTTGCTCATCTCTTCCTGTATCACGAAATTGGGCACCGATACGTCATAATGGAGGGCGACCGCGCCCGCGATGGGGCCGTTGGGATTGTGCGGGGCGATGCCGATCATATGGGCGTCCGCAAGCGCGGCGATCCTCTTACCCTCAAGGAAACCTCCCGTGTGGCTCAAATCGGGCTGCGCCACATGGAGGGCGCGCGCCGTAAAGACGGGGACAAATTCCTCAAAACCGATGAGACGTTCGCCCGAGGCGATCGCGCATCCGGCATGTTCCGTTACGAAACGAAGCGACTCCGTATCGCCGGGCTGCACCGGTTCCTCGCAGAACATCGGGGCATAAGGGACAAGCTCCCTGATATAGTCGAGGGCGCAGGCGGTTGATTCCGGGCGTCCGTGAAAATCTATCATAATATCTATGGAATCCCCGACGGCGCCGCGCAGGGCCTCCATCAGGCGGCCAACCTGCTTTCTCTCCGCGTTCCCGGCCAGATAGCCGCTGTAGGGAATGAATACCACCTTCAGGGCGTCATATCCCTTCTCTATTACGGCCTGCGCCTTCTCCACCAGGCGCGCCGTTTCAAAGGTCTCGTAGACGGAGCGCATGTCGCCGAGGCCAAGGTGCGTATAGACGCGGACCCTGTCGCGGACCTTGCCGCCCAGCAGACGCCAGACGGGAACGCCGTAATACTTGCCGCAGATATCCCACAGCGCCTGCTCGATGCCGCTCATCGCCGTAACACCGATGATGCCCAGGCGGTAGTAACTCTGCTTTTTCATGCACTCCAGACAATATTCGATATCCCGCGGGTCCTTGCCCACGACCATTCTCGAGAGATCGTCCACGGCGCTGACGACGGTCTTCGTCTTCCAGTTGAGGCTCGCCTCGCCCCAGCCGTATAAACCGTCCTGATCCGTACAGACCTTTACGAAGATCCAGTTGCGCATCTCTGCGTTGACGACGATCGTCTCTATCTTTGTGATTTTCAGGGATTCTCTGTTCCCGAAGTTGGAGGCCATTTTTTCTTCTCCCCTTTATTGCGCGACTTTGTGTCTTTTTTAACGTTGCTGATCAGCGTATTAAGGATAAAATCTTCAAACGAGTATGTCCAATTATTGTTTTGCATTGTATAATAAAAAAAACTTATTATTAGAGAGACTGACGAGGTATGGCAGGATGAATACAAGACAGATGGAGTGCTTTATCGCCCTCGCGGAAGAGCTGAATTTTCGCAGGGCGGCGGAGAGATCGATGCTGACGCAGCCGGCGCTGAGCCAGCAGCTGAGACAGATTGAGGCGGAGCTCCAGGCGACGCTGCTCTTCCGCACCAACCGGCAGGTACGGCTTACGCCTGCGGGCGAGCTGTTTCTCGTCAGGGCGCGTGAGATCGTTGAAAGAATGCGGGAGACGGGCAATCTCGTCCGTCAGATCGAAAAGGGGATAAGCGGCAGCATCACGATAGGCGCCACCATACCGGCGATATACATCCTGCTCGCCGACATCATCTCCGAGATGAAAAAGACGCTGCCCAACATCAAGGTGATCGTTCACAAGATGGATACCGCCGCGCAGGAAGAGGAGCTGCGGAAGAACCATATAGACATCGGCCTCGGCCACCCGCCCTTCGAGGACGAAACGCTCGGATCCAGCAACATCGCCAAAATTCCCTTCGAGGTGGTGATGTCCAGGGAAAATCCCCTCGCGGGCAAAGAGGGGCTGACGATGAAGGACCTAAAGGACGAGACCTTTATCCTCTTCCCGCGGCGGATGGGGCCGCTTCAGTATGACAATATAATTTCGCTCTGCCTGCAGGCGGGGTTCAGCCCCAAAAACATCATCGAAGTCTCGCCGGCGCAGGCCATCATCGCCTTCGCCGGCTCCAGCCTCGGCATCGGCTTCATCGCCTCCAAGCAGCAGCAGTTCCAGCATCCGCACGTCGTCTACCGCCCGCTGGAGGGCCCCAAACCCTGCTTCACCCTCGGCACCGTTTACCGGAAAGAAAACGTCAGCCCGGTGGTCATGACCTTCAAAAAGATCGCCGAAGAGGTGGGAAAACGCGCCTGCTGAACGGCTGCGGTTCCGTTAAAAACACTTATGCCGCTATCAGGTTACATCTATCAACGACCTATATGAAATATGGAAAAGATTGCTTCTTTTTACCTTTTCTTTCTTACAAAAATCAACGGGACACCGGCCAGCAGCGCTGCTGCGGCGATACCGCCCGCGCAGCCGCCACTGCCTGAGGGCCGCGGTTCCGGCGCATCATCGCGCAGATCCAGACGTTCGAAGGCGTCCTCAACGCCGCCGAAGAAATCCGTTATCGCCGCTCGGTAGAGGTGATCGCCGACGACCACGGAGGCTCCGCAGTTCCTTGACGCCGTACGCCCCGTAGGCGCTGGAAGCCATCTTTTCCCGTCCATATCATAATAGGCGCCGCTGCCTATCGCGGGCGGCGTGTTCCATGTGCCTTCAAGCAGGAGAAGAAATCCGTTATAGATACCGCAGGCCGCGTATTTCCAGGTAAACTTACCGGACTCTGGCAGCGGGCACGGCGTTCCCGTCCAGGATCTCTCACCGTCGCAGAAGAGGGGAACCGCCGCGGCGTCACCGGCGCCGCCAGCTATCGCTATCACGCCGTTCGAGGCCGTTATCGCCGCTCCGTCAAGGTCCCTGCCGCTGAGTTCCGGCACCGCGGCCATCTTTTCGGCTTTTCCTCCGTCCGGGTCCACACGCCACAAAGTACCGCTGCTGAGAAGCAGCAGGATCGACTTTCCGTCTTTTGCCGGTGTGGCGAAAACCGCCTTATCATACCAAGTCGGCTTTTCCGTGAAGCTTTCGATTTTTACGCTCTTCCACGCGCCGTCACGATACGTCGCCGCGATGATAGCCACCCCGTCGTAGTTGCGTATTACTACGGGAGCCCCCTTGTAGAGGGTAAGCGCCGCGCCAAGGCTGGCGCTTATCGAGTTGCCGTAACCGTCCAAATCGGCGTATATCTCTTTAGGAAGGGACGCAAGTTCCCACCAGCGGTCCTCCGCGATGTCGTAGCAGGCAAAGAGTGATGTCATCTTCTCTTGAGAGAAACAGCCCGCGAGGTATATCAGCCCTTTTTCCTCATCCGCGGCAAGCCGCGCTTTATGCATATAAACCGGCAGAGCGGCAAGGCTCTCCCACTGCGCAGCGGCATGTGAAAGCTCAGTGATCTTTCGCCCCCAGTCGCCATCCGCGCGTCTCACGGTGATTTCGCTCCAGCCGACGGGAGGCTCGGGGAGCGCCGCCGTGATTCTTCCGTCCTCCCATGAGAGAATTTTAAGCTGTTGTTCTGTTCCTCCGGCATTCAGCGCAAGCGTTCCGGCTTTGCCGAAAAACCAGCCCTCAAGCGTCAGCACACCGCCCGCAGCCAAGGCGGTATTTACTACCGGCGAGGGAGAGACAGTCGCCTTCTCAACATCAAACCGGCCGCCGCTCAGCAATTTATCTTTCATTGACGGTATCTTCACCGCTCCGCCGATGAGCCGCGCGCGCAGCTCGGCCGGCGTCATCCCTGGATATGTCACGGCGAGCAGCGCCGCGCATCCGGCAACCGTGGGGGCCGCCATCGAGGTGCCGTCCATATGGCGGTAGGGAGCGTCGGCGTCGTACGGTTTTCCCTTCGTGATTGCAATTTCCTTGATTTTTATCGTCCGCTCTTCACCCGCAGCCATCTCTATGGACAATTCCACATGTACCTCCTGGCTGTACCAAACCTGTCTCGCCGGAGTAATTTCGTCCCACCACTCTTCTTCTTCCTCGTTGGGAGCGCTTATCGGTCTGACGCTCCCGGACCAGGAGTTACCCACGTCGCTTGCGTTCTGGGGTATTTTATGCGTGTCCCGGTTGGTCCCGTTTTTATCATCTGAGGCACAGAGAGATATATTCAACGCTTTGTCGCTGACTGAGGCCGTGCTGAGATGAAGGGCATAGCTGTCCGCGCTGACGGCGCGCAGGTCGAATTCTTTATCTATCGTGAAGGCAAAGGTACCGGCCCTCTGCGCCGAAATTTTCCACTCCAGATAGCCGTCATCAGTCGATATGCTCTGCGTGCCGTTCTCCGAACCTGAAAGGGTAAGCCCCTCGGCGGAGACGAAATCTCTGTAGTAGACCAGCTTATCGTCGGATATGAGCGGCTTTGCAAAGGAATTTTTCAGTATAGATTCTTCTTTTTCAGCTTTCCGGCTATATGTGCTCAGTATCCAAGCGCCGGGCGCGGCAAGGTGCACGGAGCGTTTTCCGTAGTTGGAAAATTCCGCAATCTCGTCCCATGGCGTGGAGGCCGCGACGACCACGGAATAATCGGAGGGAAAGTTAAAGGGAAACCCCATCGTCGTATCGTTGTCCGCGTGATCGTTTGCAGCAGCGACAACGTTGACAACCCCCGCCCTGCCGAGCGCCTCCATCGCCTCCGCCGCCGTCTTTGAGAGTATAGGGGCTGTCCAGGAGTTATTGGTCGCCACAAGCTTAACGCCGCTTGCCTTCAACGCCAGCAGTTTGCTATAGGCGTCTACTACAGAGGAGGAAAACCCGTCGCTGCGGCCGAAAACTTTGACGGCGATTATCTTAGTGCCGCGCGCCGCCCCCGCAATCCCGATTCCGTTGTTTGAGCTGGCGGCGACAATCCCGGCGACGTGCGTACCATGTCCATCTCTGTCCATCGGGTCGTTCGTATCAAGCGCGCTGTCCCAACCATGCTTTGGGTAGCCGTATTCGCTGCCGTCCCACATATTGTCTTTCAGATCCGGATGTTCATAATCCACACCCATGTCCACAACCGCGACCGCCACCTCAGCATTGTGAGAGGCCTCCGCTCTGCCCCACGCACTCTGTATATTGACGGTAGCTGCTCCGCCGGCTGGGCTTTTAATTTTATTGCTGTAAGCCCACTGTTCGGTTACCGCGGGATCATTCGGCAGTGACGCCGGATATATTTTATAGTCCGGTTCGGCGTAGGTTATGCTCGGTTCTTTCTCCGCCGCCGCAAGCATCTGTGCCGTACTCATAGTCCCTGAAGAGAGCAGGGCTATCCTTTCGCCGCCCTCTGTTCCGCCTGCGGAGAGAGTTCTTCCGCCATTTTCAGCGCTCGTCTTACTTGCCGCAAAATCCCAGCTTTTTTCTATCTTCATTCCGGCGATCTCCGTCGATGAGGCTGACGACAGGGAACGTCCCTTCAAAGCACCTTGAGGCGCGGAGACAATTTTTACGAGTATACGCCCCTCCGCATATTCGCCTTTCACCACATCGGCCGACAGGCGAACCGGAACCGCTAAAAGCAGCGCCGCCAGCACGGCGGCCGTAATCTTCCATAAATTAAGTTTCATTTCAGACATCCTTTCCGCCGCGCATCCCGCGCGGGGCGTCGTATATGGCATAAAAATAATACTATTACATTACTTCATGGAGAAAATATTAACCGCCATATATTTTACAGTAAGTCCGGCCAATTTCCCCAAACTATGAAACCGCCATAATAACAAAACGGCTTCCAATATATACTTGAAAGCCGTTTTTATTCTTTAAATTGGCGGGCCCGACCGGAATTGAACCGATGACCTACTGCTTAGGAGGCAGTCGCTCTATCCAGCTGAGCTACGGGTCCGCTTGCACGAATGTTAGTCTATCACGACTTCCACGGTTGGCGCAATACTTTTTTACAAAATTTTGCGCGGCGCCGTTTCCCCTCCGCTCACAGGCGGAGACTTATCTCTGCCGCCTACAGTTTGATCTGGGCCGTCTTTTGTTTCCCGCCGTCGGAGAAGGTGATCTCCACCACCGCGTCGGCGGCGGCGCGCCCCTCAATATAGGCGTTCATCTGCTCAACACCGACTTGAGCGGTGCTGTAGCCGTCGACCTGATAGAGCACGGCTCCGTTTTTCAGCCCCACATAGGCGGCCGCCGTCGCCGGAGTCACGTCGCGCACGAGCAGGAAGCCCTCGGGGCTGCGGGCGTCGTCCGCTACGGTGAAGCCCATCACTTTGGCGGCGGCTTTCACCGGCGCGGCCGGAGCCGGCGGCGTATACTGTGCGGTGCTGCTCTCCGAGATGTCGTACTGGGGAGCGTTTACCGTCACGGTGACGCTCTGCCGCGACGGGTCCACCGTGTAGAGTATCGTCAGCTCCTGCTGGAAGCCCGCGACTTTGAGCACGCTGGGAGTACGGGCGTCAAGAAAGGTCGCCTGTCCCTGTGCCTGCCAATAGCTGTTGAGGTCCTGCAGAGCGTATTCGGGGCCGACCTGTGAGATTATCTGCATCACATGGCTGCTCTGCGCCGCGGCGATGTCGCGCGCCGCGTTTCTGACTTCGTTCACTTTGCGCTCATAGGCCTGCTGGCGCGCGATGGCATTCGCCTCCGCCTGCGACTGGTACTGGTTGTTCATCATCGTACCAAGCAGTACGCCGATCCCCAGACCGCCGCCAAACCATCCGGAGTCCCAGCAGAAGCCGCCGTGGTAATGGCGCGGCGGGGGAGGCGGCGGTCCCGGCCTCCAGCCGGGATGCGGCCCGTGCATGGGGCCGGGCGGCGGCCCCGGCGGCAGCGGGCGCGGCATTGGCCTCACGCCAGGCCTTGGCCCGGGGGGCGGCCCCGGTCTCGGACCGGGTCCAGGGCCACCGTGGTGCTGGGGCGGCGGTCCCGGATGGTGCGCGGCGGCGGCTGTGGCGATGAGAAGTACCATCAACAGCGCCGATATCAGTTTTTTCATCTTTAAAGATCCTCTCCTTTCCGTCTCTTGCCGATTAGGTTTTTTATTTCAACTTTCGCTGTAGGAGGCCGTAAGCTTGTGGAAACTTTCCAGGTTTTGCGGGATGTTCCGGCGCGCAATGCCGACCAGCATGGTCACCCGCGAGGCCTTGAAGACCGCCGCCTGATAGATGAGGGACTGTGGCTCGCCTTCGGTGTAGGCCACCGTCACGATCGCTGGAAGGCCGTTTATCGATTCCTGCGTCTGGGATATTATCTCAAGCTTCGCCCCCCGCTCGACTTCGGCGATATGTTCCGCCGCGAAGGATTCGCGTTTTTCTGAGGGAATGTATGCTCCGGAGACGTGCGATATCACGTAAAGCGCCTGGTCCGGGTCCTGCGTCGGGATTCGTCCGTCCTTCGTGTATATCAGCGAGTCCTGGCGAAATCCCGCGATACGGAAAGGCGTCTCCTCTGTTTTTACGTTCGCGAGGAGCGTGCCCGAGACTGCCTGCTGCGCCGTATCATCGGAGGGCCACCAGGCGCTTTTTAGGGTATCAAGCACGGCCTGGGCCGCCGCCGCGTCTTTGGCGCTGTAGGCCCCGCTTATCATCCAGCAGGTATCGGCCCCGCGGTCGACGATGAGTACCCATTTACCGATCACGGTTTTGCCGCTCGGCTGGAAGATTTTGAGAAGCTCCGCCGCGCTGCCGTTCCAGATAAAGGAGGAGCGTGATTTGACCTCCATGTTTTCTTTTTTGAGGCAGTCGTTCGCTATCTCTTCCAGCAGCCGCGTATAGGGCATGTGGAGCAGCACGGCGTCAAGAGAGACTTTTTTGGCGTTATCGGCGGCGCCGGACTCTGTTTTTTTAAAGTTGTAGCCCGCGCGCGGCACGACGGCGACGGGGATCTCAAAGTAGTTTTTATGAAGCGGGCTCTTCGCGACTTCGATCACCTTCGGAGTCTCCGCGCTGAAGGCCGGAAGCGCAGTAAATCCAAGCAGCAAAAGCGCCGCCGAGAGCGCTTTGTATTTTATCCTCATCGCACTTTTCCTTTCGCGGGGCAGCCGTTATTCTTCGGTCTCCGGCACGGTGTTGTTCAACGCGTCGGGAATGCCGCCGGGGAGTATCTTTTTCAGGAGTTCGTTGAAGAACCCTTTAACAGCCCCGGTCTGGATCGCGCCCTTAAGTTCGTCGGCGTATTCCTTAGCCTCTTCCGTACCGATCTCCTCGAGCGCCGTAATCTCAGACCTCGCCGCCCCAAAGTTTTTTTCTCCGATATATATTTTCCCGAGCTCATATCTTGCGGCGGCGTTCTGCGGCTCAAGAGAGATCACCCGTTCAAAGCCGCTCTTCGCCTCCGCGAGGCCGCCAAGTTTAAGCCGTGCCTCGGCAAGGTGGAATAGTACCGCCGCGTCGGGGCGCAGAGAATAGCGCGCCGCCCTCTCCAGGCAGAGCGCCGCCTGGGTGTAGTCACCGCTCCGCAGATAGGCCAGCCCCTGTTCGGCGCTGCGTTTTTTCAGAGTCTCCAGCACGAGCCAAGCCGTCGCGGCAAGCATCGCGACAGCTATTATTATCACCAGGACCGTTGTTATACCGCCCCTATTTCTCCTCATCTTCCTGCCACCTTCTGAAGACCGTAAAGGCCCCGGATGTTTTACCCCGCCGCTTTGAGCAGCGGCTGCCAGTTATATTGACAGAGCCGCATTCGTCCGCCTGCCGGCTCAACGACGTGTATGCCGCAGTAGTCCTGCGGGAAGAAGAACATGTCGTTGAGGTCAAAACCAAAGCAGCGCGCCATGATACTCCAGATTGCGGCGCCGTGCGCCACGATGAGGATATTGCCGCTCTTATGGGCGGACTCTATCTCTTCAAAGGCGGGCACCGTACGCCGCTGCAGCTCACGGAAGGTCTCGCCGCCGGGAGGAGCGACCTCTGCGAATTTCACGCCGCGCGCCTCATATATCTCGCGGAACTGCTCCCGTACCTCGTCGTAGCCGCGCCCCTCCCACTCGCCGAGGTTCACCTCGCGCAGCGCGGGGACCGTAGTTATCGGAAGGTAGGGGGCCGCGAGTTTCGCCGTCTGCTGCGCGCGTATCATATCGCTTGCGTACAGATAATCAAAGGTAATTTTACCCTTAAGGTATTCGCCGGTCTCTTCCGCCGCCGCGGTGCCCTGAGGGGCCAGCGGGTAGTCGGTCTGTCCGTAATATACCCGGCCGTTCATCGGCAGATCGGGCTTCGCGTGCCTCATCAGGTATATGCGTTTTTTTTCAGCCATCATTATTTGCCCCTTCAGAACTTCGCGTCCGCTTTTATTCTTTATACTGCTCCATTTTATCATCACGTTGTGTGTTTTTTATGGCGGCCGTAAAAATCACCGCCGCCAAATGTAAAAAAGGCCCCCGGCGGACGCCGAAGGCCTTTGGTACGGCAGATGCAAAAATTTATTTGCCCTTGTAGAAGCGTCCGAGGGCGTCCGCGCCCATAATCGCGGCATAGACCTTGTCCGCCGTCACCTCGAAGGGCATGGAGTGGATCGTCTCGGAGGGCACGCAGGTCGCCTCGGCCACCGCCATGATATCCTCGGGCTTCGGATCGATGATGCCGATATCCTCAAGGCATACGGGCAGATCGACGTCGAGGCAGAAGTCGACGACCTCTTCGATCTCTTCCGTCGGCGCGTCTTCGAGCACAAGCTGCACAAGCGTTCCAAAGGCGACCTTCTCGCCGTGATAGAACTGGTGGCTCGCCTCAAGTACGGTCAGGCCGTTATACACGGCGTGCGCCGCGGCGAGGCCGCCGCTTTCAAAGCCGATGCCGCTGAGGAAGGTGTTGGCTTCGATGATGTTTTCGACCGCTTTGGTGCAGACGTGGCGCTCAACGGCGAGCTTGGCGCGGAGGCCGTTTTCGATCAGCGTATCGTAGCAGAGCTTCGCGAGCGAGATGGCGGCGTTTGTCGCCTTGCCGCCGGCGCAGGTGCCGGAATCGGAGGCCTTTACAGCGCGGGCCTCGAAATAGGTTGCGAGCGCGTCGCCCATGCCGCTGACAAGCAGGCGCGCGGGCGCCGCCGCGACGACGTCGGTGTCGACGAGCACAAGGTTGGGATTCGCGGGCAGGAAGAGGTATTCCTCAAAGACGCCTTCGTCGGTGTAGATGACAGAGAGCGCGCTGCACGGCGCGTCTGTCGAGGCGATCGTCGGTACGATGACGACGGGTTTTTTCGCGTAGTAGGCGACGGCCTTCACGGTGTCTAGTATCTTGCCGCCGCCGACGCCGATGACGACGTCGCAGCCGCCCATCTTTTCAATGAGGCGGTTTATCTCTTTTTTGCTGCACTCGCCGCAGAACTCTTCAAAAACCAGCGGCGTCGCGCCGAAGCTCCGCGTGATGGGCTCTTTTACCCGCTTCATACCGGAGGGGCTTACGAGGATAAAGGGCTTCGCGCCGAGTTTTTCCACATAGCCGCCCAACTTTGATAGTTCGCCTTTGCCCTGTACATATTTGCCGGGAGCGATAATGATGTTTGACATAAGAATCATCCTTCCTCTAGTTGCCGTCTTTATTTGTTTATTTGTATGGGAGAGGAGGCGCTGCCTCTCGTCCCTTCGTCCCTCTTCTCATATCGATTATATATTATCGATATCAACAAGTCATATTTAAATCTTTCGTACCGATTGTGTCAATATTCACTTTTACATGGCGCTATGCCATTATCGCGATAGCGCCCCGCCGAAACCGCCGTATGTAGGGTGAAGGTGAGAGAAGGCAAAAAAATACCGGGAAGCGGCCGCCTCCCGGTGTGGCGTCGGAGTTTCCCAAAATTAAAGATACCACACCACAACCCCGCTTGCTTTTGCTCGACAAATACAGCCGGAGGGCTGGATAACAAGAAAAAGCGATATGCGCCCCGTGGAGGTGTGGCGTATCGCCTTTTCTTGCAAAGTGTAGTGTGTTATACGCTCTGTCGGCGTTGCCGTAAAAATGCCGTTGCCGCCGGGGGAGGGCAAGAGCATTTGAAGCGACAGGAAAACAGGACTGTAATTGCATGGCGTGGAGTCGTAAGCACAGGACTGGTTTCATCAGCAGACAGGGAGTATATGGAACCCCGTCCCTCGTTCTACGCCAGGCTTCGGGATAAATTGTCCCAAACTTGTAGCCACACTCCAGTAAAAATTGAAATGGGGGAAGCGATTTTAGGGCTTTCTCGCCTTGATTACCCATCACCAAAGACAGGCAGGACTGTCAACGGCGGCGCATTTATGCGCCGTTCATCTTGACCGTTGACTGGTTCGGCTGGCTTTGCTATTTTTTCGATATATGCAATTTAATTATTTATCAATTCCTGCAATTCGTCTATTAAACGGCAAACATGAAATCCATCACATACAGCATGATGAACTTGAGTTGCCAAAGGAATTAGAGTTCGTCCAGTTTCTTGATAATATTTCCCTATTGTAAAAATAGGCTTCAAATAATCATATCCTTTCTGCAAGTTCAAGTTAAAGCCCTCAAATGTTGCCCACGGTATCATTGAAACATTGAAGTAATTGCTGGGAACATTTGGCTTTGCTGTCATTCCTTTTTCATTTACGTACTGTAATATATCATTCTCATAAGCATTACAAAATTCTTCAAAATTCGGCGTGTAGTTCGTCCAGATATTAGAAAATGCTTCGGTGTCTTTATGAAAAACTGTATAGCAAGGTATCATTTCACTATAAATACCCAATTCATTGTTCTCATTGAAAGCAGTTCTAAACTCAGAATGACGGTTTACAACAGTCGTAAGATAGTAAAGCATAGCTGGATATAATTTTACCTGTTGCTTCACTATCTGTGTAATATCTAACCTAACAGTCATGCTATAAGTACAGGGAATATTTGAGAAATAATGTTCAAAATATTCTTTTCGTACCCATGTGTCCCTATCAATTTTCTCAAATGTCATTTTGGTTGCTCCTTAGTTTTCTTCTTTGCTTACTTCCATCCCCACTGTGGGTTTGGATTTTTCAACAAGTCCGATTTTTCTGCCATCTTTTTCAGCCATTTTGTTTCTTCCGCAGACAGCTTTCCCAAATTCAGCCGAAGCCGCTTACAGATAAACGCCAACGCCGCTTGTTCTGGGTCACTGTCCGGGCTGTCCTATGAGGACATTTTCGCGTGGAGCATGGCGATGATCCCGTCCACCAGCCCTACCTGCGGCACGATGATCGTCGGCGCGCAGCAAAGTTTGCTGACGAGGAGGAATATTTTCAGCGCGGGGATGATGACGTCGGCGCGGTAGGGATTGAGCTTGAAGTTGTTGATCCTCTCTTCAAAGGTCATCTTCTTCAGCGTGTCGTAGAGCATCCTCAGCTCGACGGCGCTTATCGGCTCGCCAACCCGTTTGTTGAGCAGCTTCTGCGCCTTATTTATGTTGCCGCCAGAGCCGATGATGCGCAGGCCGCGGTATTTTTCCCCGATTTTTTTCAGCTCTTTTTTAAAGAGCTCTTTGTCCCCCTTTTCGACCGCGTCTTTCAGGATGCGCACCGTCCCGAGCCGGAATGAGCGCGATTCGGCGACGCGGCCGCCGGCGTAGATAACGACCTCCGTGCTGCCGCCGCCGACGTCGACGTGGAGGGAGTCTTTCCAATTTTCACTGCCGGCGGAAGAGACGCCCGCCGCGTATATTATCTCGGCCTCTTCCAGCCCCGATATTACCTCGACCTGGATGCCGCTCTTTTCCCTGATCTCGTCGAGAACTTCGGCGCCGTTTTTTGCCTCGCGCATCGAGCTGGTGGCGCAGGCGCGGTATTCGCTCACGCCGAAGGTCTTCATCAGATGGGAAAAGCCCTGCATCGCCTCGCAGAGCAGCATTCTCCGGCGCGCGCTTATCTCGCCCTCGGTGAAGACGTCCTCCCCGAGACGCACCGGCACGCGGAGAAAGGCGACTTTACGGCATTTTTTCGTGTCGCTGGATTCCTCTATGCTGCAGATCAGAAAACGGACGGCGTTGCTGCCGATATCCAGCGCCGCGATCGTGTTCATATCTCTCATTATTCTTCATTCCTCTTTTCAGCGGCCTTTTTGTAGAATTCATGGAGCGCCAGCTGCGAACGGCACCGCTTTCCCTCGCCGCCGGCCACGTATTCATTGGCCCCGAATACCGCCATATCCCGGGCCTTGACGTTATCGTTCCACTGCATTTCAAATACCTTTTTCAGCTGCCTGCGGATGGCGGGATCATAAATCGGCGTGCCGACCTCGATGCGGCGGTTAAGGTTGCGCGTCATCCAGTCAGCGCTGAGGATGAATATTTTTTCCTCGCCGCCGCCGCAGAAGATGGCCATCCGCGCGTGTTCGAGGTAGATGTCGATGATGCTTATCACCCGGATGTTTTCACTGAGCCCTTCGACTCCCGGCTGGAGACAGCAGGCGCCCCTCACGATGAGGCTTATCTTAACGCCGGCGCGGCTCGCCTTGTACAGCAGATTTATCATCTCGGGGTCGGTAAGGCTGTTGAATTTCGCCTTGATATAGGCCTTCTTGCCTCTCTTGGCATGTTTGATCTCCTCTTCCACAAGCGCCTCGAAGCGCGCGCGCATGTTATATGGCGCAACGAGAAGATGCCGGCAGGCGAGCGGCTGGTGCGCGGTGACGGAATCGAAGACGGAGCGCGTCTCACAGACGATCTCGCGGCGGCAGGTGAGCAGGCCGAAGTCGGAGTAAATCTTCGCCGTCGATTCGTTGAAGTTTCCGGTGCCGATATAGGCATAACCCTTGAGGCCGGTACGTTCGCGGCGCTCGACGAGGATCAGCTTGCAGTGTACCTTCAGCCCCGCCACGCCGTCGATTACGCGCACGCCGGCGCGCTGGAGAATGTCGGCGTATTCGATGTTCTGTCCCTCGTCGAAACGCGCGAGGAACTCCATGATGACGGTGACGCTCTTACCGTTTTTAGCCGCTCCTATGAGGGCGTTGATCACCTTTGAATGTTCCGCCGTCCGGTAGAGGGTGATAAAGATATTCTCCACCTTGGGATCGATTGCCGCCTCGCGCAGGAAGTCTATCACATGGTTGAATGTATGGTATGGAAAATGGAGCATCACGTCGCGCTTCGCCACGACCTTCAGAATACTGGAGAAGGGGGCGATCGCCAGGTTGCGCATCGGCGCGGGCAGCTTCTCCTCCAGCTGCGGGCAGACGCGCGGGAACTTCATCAGGTCGCGCTTTAGGTGGTAGCGCCCGCCCGGGTCGAGCGAGGGACCCGCCTTCAGCGAGAGCTTGGAGACGATCAGCGAGAGCAAATCTTCCGGCATCTCCCTGTCATAGATGAGCCGCACAGGTTTGCCGCGGTACCGGTTCTCAATGCCCTCCTCCATCTTCTCCATCAGGCTCTTGGAGATGTCGCCGTCCATCTCGATCTGCGCGTCGCGCACAATACGGAAGGTATGGGCGCTGACCGTCTCGCAGCTGAACATGAAAAATATCTCCCGCAGACAGAGGCGGATAATATCGTCGAGAAAGATTATGTCCCGGCGTCCCTCCGCCGACGGCAGTTCGACGAAACGCGGGCAGGCGCTGCTGACGGGGATCTGGATAAAGGCGTAACGCACGTTCTTGGCTTTGGCCCCCGTCATTTTGACGCCGAGGTAGATATCGCCGTCGCTGATAAAGGGGAGCTTCGTCGCTTTGCGGATCAGCAGCGGCACAATACGCTCGCTGACGACGGAGGAGTAATAGTCGACGCAGAACCGTTCCTGTTCCTCCGTAAGCTGCCGTTCGTTCACCACGTTTATCCCGATCGCCGCCATCTCGGAGAGGATGCCGTAATAGATCTCGTCAAATTTTTCCTGCGACTCGGACATACGCGCGTAGAGCTGCGGCAGCACCTCCGCCGCGGCACGCGCCTTGGCGGCCTGCGCCCCCTTGAGCCCCTTCATGCGGCTCAGGCGGATCAGCTTCGCGACGCGCACCTTTAAAAATTCATCCTGGTTGTTTGAAAAAATGCCGAGGAACTTGAGCCGCTGCATCAGCGGCACGCTCCTATCCTGCGCCTCCTGCAGCACGCGGTCGTTGAATACCAGCCAGCTCAGTTCCCGGTTATTCATAATCATCGTAAAATCATCCTCCGTTTGGAGCCTCTTACTTGACACATCTTATCACCGTTATTATCTTAAACCCCGCCGCAAAGTGCATAGTAAAAAAAACGTTAAAATATCGTTACACCTCTGTAACTTACGCAATTTTGCGCAGAAAATACAATTCATCATATTAAATTTCTGCTTTAAAGAGACGAAAATATAGTCTATAATAATTAGTTATAATGATAGAATTTTTAGTCATCGAATTGGATGGAACCTGTTAGGAGGGACGTTATGAATTACGGTGATTTTTATAGGAGCTTCGACCCTGTCCCCTTTTATGAGGAGCGCGGATGGCTCATCGGCGACGGACGTATCGGAGGGAAGTCAAAGGGACTCTCCTTCGCGCACCATATCCTTGAAAAGAACGGTCTGCTGGAGGACGTGCATCTGCCCAAATATTCCTTCGTCATCACGACTTCGGTCTTCGACGAATTCATGGAGTACAACAACCTCTGGGAGCGGCTGATGAATCTGCGCGCGCATTCGGATGCCCCCGAGCTGTACAAGATCTGCGCGGCGGCCCACCTGCCGCCGTCGCTCGACGAACCTCTTGAAAAGATACTTGACCTTATAGAGGATCCCATCTCCGTGCGCTCCTCCTCGACGCTTGAGGACGACGTCAACCTCTCCTTCGCGGGAAAGTACGCGACGCGCTTTTCCTCCAATGCCGGAACGCGCGGGGAGCGCCGCGCGGAGCTCGAAAGCGCGATAAAGACCGTCTACGCCTCCACCTATAACCCCGCGGCGCGCGAATATAAGCGCAAACACGGCATACAGTGGGGCGGAGAGCGCATGGCCGTGCTCATCCAGCCCATCGAGGGCCGCCGGTACGGGAACATGTTTTACCCGGAGCTTGCGGGCGCGGCCTTCTCGAAGGTCTTCCGCCGCCCCTCGCCGCGCATCAGGAAAGAGGACGGCGTCGTGAGGATCTGCTTCGGTCTTGGCACCCGTACCGTCGACAGGGCCTATGCGAGGACCTTTTACCTCACAAACCCCAACCTCCGCCCAGAGGGGACGAAACCCCACGAAATTGTGACGCATTCACAGGAGCACTACGACTACGTTGATACGGAGCACCGCAAGTTTACCTCGCAGCATATCGCCGTCACCATCAAGGATATCCTGAAAAAACACAAGATGGCGCCCACCTATCTGCAGTGGTTCGACGACAACGCCTTCCACTGGATACACACCGACCCAAGCAATATGAACGTACCGCGTCCGGTATTCACCTTCTCCGAGCTGCCGGGCCGCTGCCCGAAGCTCTTCACGCGGCTCAAGAAGCTTCTTTCGCTCTTTGAAAAGGAGCTTCAGCTCCCCGTGGACATGGAGTTCGCCTACGAGGTCAGCGACGACCGCTTCACCCTCGTGCAGCTGCGGCCGCTCTCCGTCTACGACGACAAAGGGCGCGTGGAGATCCCCGATACGCCGCGTGAAAAGACCATCCTGCGCGGCGACCGCATGGTCGCCAACGGCAGGCTGGAGGGCGTCAGACACATCGTCTTTGTAGACCCTGAAATATACGGCAAGCAGGCGGACTTCGCCGACGTCGCGCGCGCCGTGGGAGAGATAAACGACCGGCTCGACGGCGAGCGCTACATCCTCGTCGGCCCCGGACGCTGGGGCAGCTCGAACCCGCTGCTCGGCGTGCCGGTGCGCTACAACGAGCTGTCAAACTCCGGCTGCCTCGTGGAGCTGGGCATACCGCAGAAGGGGATGGCTCCCGAGCTCTCCTATGGGACGCACTTTTTCCTCGACCTGGACGGGGACAACATCCTCTATCTGCCGGTATTTGACGGCGAAAAGAATAACATATATAACAGAGAATGGTTCGAGAGTCATCCGTGGCAGACGATATCCCACCCCGCCGTAAGACACTACGAGGGATGCTTCGACGTGCTGCTCGACGGAGACTCGGAGACCGGAATCGTTATCGACAAAACCCCGGAAGGCAAGTGATAATATGACCTCTGCAGACCGAGCAAGAGAACTCTACTTTGAATGGCAGCCGCATGACGATCCTGAGTTCGCACCGCTGATCTGCGGGCGCGGCACTATAGGGGGAAAGGGACGTTCGCTGCTCTTCGCGCTGCGGCAGCTGCGCGACAGCGGCGACGAACAGATGAGCAGGACGAAGGTGCCGCGGTCAATCTACCTCAGCATCGAGATATTCCATCAGTTTCTCGAGCGGGTACCTCACCTCGACACGCTGCTCGCAAACAACGACCCACAGGAGATCGAGCGGGTCTTTCTTGAAACGCCGCTGCCGCAGGCGGCCGGCATGTACATCCGCACCTTCCTTGCGGATATGCGCGACCCCGTCGTCATCCGCAGCTCCAGCCGGCTGGAGGACGACGTAAAACACTCCTTCGCCGGAAAATACCTGACAAACTTCCTCAGCAACAACTGCGGCGGCCTTGAGGAGCGGTCCGTCGCCGTGGAAAACGAGGTACGGCGCATCTATTCGCGCACCTTCTTCCCGGCCGCGGCCGATTATCGGGAACGCCACCACCTCGGAGGCGACGACATGGGGATCATCATCATCCGCATGGCGGGACGCTGGCGAGGGCGCTACTACTATCCGACGATGGCCGGCGTCGGATATTCGCAGAACTTCCGCCGCTGGACGACGCGCGTGAAGCAGGACGACGGCCTCGTGCGCATGGTCTTCGGCATGGGCACCATGAGCACCAAGCGCGGTTACGCGCGCACCGTCTCGCTGACCAATCCGATACTGCGTCCCGAGGGTTTCTCGCCGGAGAAGATCTCGGCTATCGCCCAGGAATCATTTCACGTCATCGACGAGGAACGCCCCAACCAGATAACTACGTTAGACATCAAAAAAGAGTGGAAACAGCTGCTTACCTACCATCCCGACTTCGCCGCCTACGCGCAGATCTACCGCTGCGACGACGGTGAGGGCTGTTTCTTCCAGATCATGAAGAACATGGCCTCCCTCTCGCCGGGGACAAAGGTCTGCTTCACCTTCGACAGCTTCCCCCGCATCTACCCCGACTTTTACAAGCGCGTCAAAAAGACGCTGAAGCTGCTTGAGAACAAGATGGGCGTCCCGGCCGACATTGAATTCGCCTTCGAGCCGACGGAGGACTCCTTCTGCCTCATCCAGTCGCGCCCCTTCTGGTCGAACAACCACCTTGAGGGAGGTATTCCCGAACTCTCGCAGCGCCAGATCCTGCTGCAGGCCGACCGCATGGTGACCCACGGCGCGATCCCGCAGATAACCAAGATCGTCTACGTCGATTTTAACCGCTACTACGCGCAGCGTGACTTCTACGGGACAGCGCGGCTCATCGGCGAACTCAACAAAGCCTCCGACGGCGAGCCCTACATCCTCGTCGCCCCGGGACGCATCGGCTCCAGCAATCCGGAGCTCGGCGTTCCCGTGCAGTACAGCGAGCTGACGAACTGCCGCGGCATGGTGGAGCTCGGCATCCCGCGCCTCGGCTTCATGCCGGAACTCTCCTACGGCACGCACTTCTTCTCCGACCTCGAAGTCGACGGCGTCCTCTACATGCCAGTCTTCGCTGGAGAGGACCGCAACATCTTCAACGCCGACTGGTTCGAGAGCAAAAAATGGGAGCCCTGGTGTGACAACCCCGCGATACGCGTCTACCGCGGCAGCTTTGCCGCCTACATGGACGGCGAGAGCAACCGCGGCGTAATCATCGATAAGGACATGGGAGAGACAGACTGACGCGCCGGCTGGCGGTAAAAAATTTCAGTGACGGCCCCGCCGAAGCCCAGAAAAAAGGAGCGCGGCAGGGGCCGTTATTTATTTACCCGCCGCATATACCGCGCCGCTCGCCTTTCCTGTACAATAACCGGTATCATGACGGCAAAACAGAGGAGGAGAGCGGCATGAGGATCAAAGATTTCAAAGTTGAAAAATGGCTCAACCCACGCGACGCGGACTGCAAATACAACCTCGGCGCGAGCTGCGTCAAGGCGATATCCCTTGACGAGCTCCTTGAACTGAGCGGCGAAGACAGAGAAGAGCTCAACAGACACTTTTTTGAAACGCACCTCCATTACGGCGCCTTCTTCGGCCTGCCGCGTCTGAAAGAGGCGATCGCCGCCACCTGCAGGGAGGCCTCCGCCGCGATGGTGCTCACCATGCACGGCGGCACCGGCGCGAACTCCACCGTCATCACCGGCATGCTTGAGACCGGCGACAACGTCGTCGCCGTCACGCCCAACTACCAGCAGCACTATGCCATCCCCGAAGCGCTCGGCAGCGAAGTGCGGCTGCTGCACCTCAAAAAAGAGGAGGGCTACAAAATCAACCCGGGGCGGCTGACGAAGCTTGTTGATAAAAAGACCAAACTCATCACGCTGACAAACCCCAACAACCCCACCGGAGCCTACATGGACGCGGACGAACTCGCGCCCGTCGTCGAGATCGCGCGGCAAAACGGCGCCTACATACTCTGCGACGAAATATACCGCGGCCTCGCCGACGAATACATGCCCTCGATCGTAGACCTCTACGAAAAGGGGATCGCCACCGGCAGCATGTCCAAGGTCTACTCGATGGCCGGCACCAGAGTCGGCTGGGCGATCGTCAGAGAGCCGGAGGCCTATGACATCCTTGAAAACCGCCGCTCCTACGATACGATCTGCAACGGCGTCTTTGACGAACTCATCGCCGCCATCGCGCTGGAAAATAACGAAAAAATGCTCGCCCGGGCGCGCGGCATCGTCCGCCCGCATAAAAAAATCGTCGACGAGTGGCTCGCGGAACAGCCGCGACTCTCCGTATACGGTGAAAGCCTCACGACGACAATGCTCGTGCACTACGACTACGACATCGCGGCGCTGCCCCTCTGCGACGGCCTCTACAAAGAGACGGGCGTGCTGCTATGCCACGGCGGCTGCTTTGAAGAGGAAAAATCCTTCCGCCTCGGCTACGGCTTCGGCGACCGGCAGCTGCTGACGGAGGGGCTAAAGGCTCTCGGCGGCTACCTGGCAAAGCAGGAGGGATAGTGAGAGAACATACGTATGTTCGCAAACCAGCCGCCACCGGCAGCCCGACAGCCATCCACTATGCGCGATATTATTAAATAGAATTATTTTGATCTTGGACGGCATCATATACGTGCTTTTCCCGGTATCTTTTATTGGCGGCGATGATAAAATCGCTTAGCAGATATCTGCACACATATATTTACAAATTTATTGTAAAATACAGATATTGCCGGCTTGGGTTAACGCTGATTTGTTGACCGCGGGTTAAATATAAGCACCATCGTTCTGGCGTGTATAACGGAGGTAGTACATATATGGCTCTTAAAAAGACAGATCGTATGGTCATAATGATTTTTTGCGTCCTAATCTTCCTGGCGGCGGCCGGCGCAGTTTTTGCTGAGGAGATGTCGAAAACTTCACTGCCAAAGGTGATAAGGGTCGGCTGGTATAAAAATAAAAATTTTCAGGAGATGGATCCCAACGGCTACCGGCGCGGCTATGAATATGAATACCTTCAGGAAATGGCCAGATATGGCGGCTGGCGTTATGAATATGTGAGCGGAAGCCGTGAAGAGTGCCTGAAAATGCTGCAGGAGGGCCTGGTCGACGTCGTCGGCGGCCTCTTTTACACCGAGACGGCAGCCCGCAGCTTCGATTTCGTAAAGTACGAGACTGACGAGACATACACGATCCTCGCGGTGAACGCCAAAGACGGGCGCTACACGATGGACGGCTGGGAAGGCTTTGACGGCATGCGGATAGGCGTGATCCCCGTCTGGAAAAACCACCTGTACAAACTACACGATTACGCCGCGGAGAGAGGCATCCTGTTTACCACCGCCGATTACAAAAGCATCGACGAGCTGGAGAGGGCGCTGAAAGGCGGCGATGTCGACGCGATCCTTATGGGAGAGGCGGATATAATTCCCTCAAACACTAAAATAATCGCCCAGTTCGCCCCCAGTAAGCGCTATTTCGTCACACGGCTCGGCGGCGGAGATATGAAAAACGCCCTTATCTTTGCCATGGAACAGATCCGCCGCTTCAAACCCGATTTTAAGGCCCAGCTGGAGAAAAAATATCTCGAAGACAGCGACGGCATAATCCTCGCGTTCACGGAAGAGGAGGCGCGTTTTCTAAAGGAAACACCCACGCTTCGCGTCACCCTGCCCTCCTTCCGAAAACCGATGATGTATAAGGAGAACGGCGAGTACCGGGGCATCGCCATCGATATCCTGAAAGAACTTGAGGCCAAGCTGGGCGTGCGTTTTGAATATATCGAGGCCCTAAACCAGCTTGAGGCGGTCAAGATGGTCAGCACGGGGAGCGCCGACATACTTTCCAATATCTATTACGACTATGGCTGGGCGGAAAAGAACGGGCTGCTGCTCTCCCGCCCGTACCTTGATCTTGACTATGCGGCGATCACCCGCATAGATTACATACAGAACAGCGGCAACCCCAAGGCTGCCGCCGTAAAGGGCTACCTATTCTCGCAGAACTATGTCCAGAAAAATTACCGTGAAGAAGAGATAGCCTGGTACAACAGCGAAGAGGAGTGTGTCGACGCCGTCCGAAACGGCGAAGCGGATATCTGTTTCGTCAACTCCTACGTCGCGGGAACATATCTCCAAAACTACAAATACAAAAACCTCTACGCCTCGGTAATCAACTACTCGCACGGGCTATCTCTGTCCCTTCCGCATGGAGGGCGGCAGGAAATGCTGCTGATGTCGGTGCTTGACAAGGGCATCTCTGCCATCGGTAAAAACAAGACCAGCGCCATAATCGCGGTAAATACGATGGTCACCCGCCATACGATGTCCGCGGGCGAGATCATCATGCGCTACCCGATGATCTCCCTCAGCGTGGCGGGAATATCTGTCGCCGTCATCGTATCGGTGCTGGCCATTTATGTGATCATAAGAAACAACCGCCGCAAGAACATTGAGGTCCAGCGGGCAGAGCAGGCATCCCAGAGAGATACCATGACCGGCCTCTATAACAGATCCTATTTTGAATCGGAGGTCTCCGCGCGGCTCGGAGCAGAGGAAAATCACGAAGCCGCGTTCCTGATGATCGACCTCGACGACTTCAAAATGATCAACGACACCCTGGGCCATCTCTACGGAGACCATGTGCTGATCCTCTTCGCCGCAAAGATGCGCGAGGTATTCGGCACGGATAACCTGCTCTGCCGCATGGGCGGCGACGAGTTCGCGGCGTTTCTCCCCAGGATAAAATCATATCAGGAGGTACTGGCCCTAGCGGAGGCGCTGAAAGCTTCTTTCATCAAAGACATCGGCGGCAGAGCCCCCTCCTCCTGCTCGATCGGCATCTCCCTCTGCCCGGAGGACGGCAGAACATTCAACGACCTCTACAGAGCGGCCGACTCCGCCCTGTACGCCGCGAAAAAATCAGGCAAAGGCAAAATATCGGCGGCGTAAGAGACGCCGCCGATATCTTCTATTCTACATACTGCGGGAGGTATCCAGATACTCCGCCGGTGTAAGCGAGTAAGCGTAAAGATAGAGAATGACGGTCACCTTAAAACGTACCTCTGGATCGTCAAGGTTTTCCCCAAGCAGCGCCGCTATTTTGTTATAGCGATATTTCATAGAATTATAGTGCAGCCAAAGCTCTTTCGACACTGCGGTAAGATTCCAGCTATGGCGCACAAAAGTATACAGCGTCATCATCAGACGGCTCTGATGGGTTTCGTCATACTTTATTATTTCTTTCAGGAAATCGGCGGCGTAGTCGTGAAATTCGCCGGACTCCGAAAGTGCGGCAAACATCCGCCACAGGCCAAGCTCCTCCCACATTAAAATGGGGGGAATCGCCTTACGTATGAGACCATGTTTCATCACAAAAAGCGCCTGCGACAGGCAGCGTGGAATGTCGGCGTATGACCGCCCCTCGCCGCTCCATCCCCAGCACAGCCTGCCTTCGGAAGATATCTGTCCCTCGCGCGCGGAATGCTCCCATACGGTGATAAGGTTTGTAACAACCGTCTGCCGCATCCCGCGTCCATTATGGAAGAGGATAAAACTTTTTATCCCCTCGTTTTCAGAGACGAAAAATTTAACGCCGGCGCCATCCGCCAGTCCGCGGAAACGCTCCAGCAATTTGCTCTCCTCTAAAACACCAAGTTCAGAAAAGAAAGACAACACGTAAAAACCCTTTGCAAGCTCCACGCCGCCCTCTTTGAGTATCCCGAGGCAATACGCCTCGTCTTCCTCCCTGGCGGCAAAAAGCTTCGCCGTAAAGGAGTCCTCCTCCTCGGCTGCGGCCAGTACGCGCGCGAACGCGCCAAGATGACAGACCGCCAGCGCGTCTACCACAAAGGGTGTCTCAGCCCAAAAGCCGCATTCCACACCCTTTGGCGACGCGGCGACAAGCCACCCGAGCCGGCATGACTGCCTCGTCACCTCCCAGGCCGAATATATGCGCAGCAGCTCCATAATCGGGTATAGCTGAAGCTCTTCGCAGAACTGCTGCTCGCCCCGCGTACAGCAGATAGCCTTGGTGCGCGCGTCGATATAGGCAAAATCGACGCCGCCCCAATCACGAAAAAGCGAGAGGATACGCTGGGCGTCGCCGCTCTCAAGCGCAGTGCGCATTATCTCCTGCAAAAAGCGGTCACGATTTTTCTCCGGCAAGGCCCCTCACTCTCCTGTACTATATCTAACGAAACCGTTCTCTTATTATAGGAACAAGATTCCTCAAAACCTCAGAGATCAAGCGTTCACCGATCTCCGCGGACGCCCCCTCCGCCGGAGCGTACATACCGGACGGCGGGCGCACCTCCTGCGGCTGCGGAAAAATCTTATAGGGCAGCGGCTGCGGGATAAAGCCCGCCTCGGCCAGCTCTTCCCTCACCAGTTCGGGATGGAGGGCGAGCATTATGGAGGTCTCCGTAAGCGCCGCATGCTCAGCGACCCAGCCGGGCCACCGATCGGCAAAGAGTTCGCCGATAAGTCCGTCGCCGATAAAATCCCACCAGTTGACCGATATCACCTGAACGTCGCCGCATCCCTCCGTCGCAAGTTCTATTCCCTCAAGAAGGAACGAATAGCTCTCCAGATGTCCGTTCAACAGAACGGCCCTCTTGATACCCTGCCGGAAGAGACCCTTTATAATATCACGAGCTACAAGCGTAAGGGTATTCCCGTCGAGATTAAGCGTGCCGCGCCAGCCGTCGCTTTCCTTCGCGTACGTATGAAAAAAGGGCGGCAGCAGCACGAGCCGCGCCGCGATATCACCGGCTTCCGGGAGCGAAGCGATGCGGTCGGCTATTCCCATCGCTATATAAAGATCGGTGCCGGTCGGAAGATGCGGACCATGTTGTTCGACCGAACCGCTCACGATCAGAGCGACCATCTCTCCGCGCTCCGCCTCAATATCCTTCCAGGTCATATCCGTCCAACGCCGTAAACGATCACACAAAAAAATCACCTTTCTTTGATACCCTCTCTAATGGGAATTATTCCATACTCGCCGGTAAGCGTATCAAGCGAAACACCGCTCTCAGTGCCGTTCAAAAAACGTACCCGCCAAAGCAGATTCTCCTTATACACAAGTCCGATATCGCTGACCGCGTAACCTATATCAGACCAGGCGCGCGCCCTCTTCCTCATGCCGAACCTTATCATCTGGGGTATGCGCGCGCCGTCGAGCTCCTCTTTGGATATCCTCGGAGTTACCACCTCTTCAGCGGCGGCCTCCGTTTCATAGACGCCCTCCGGAGGCGGGAAACCCGCCCCCGAATTCACCGCGTCGACCGCCAGAAGCAGACGCTCCCGGCGCGGAGCGATAAAGGGAAACTTTACCGAGACCTCTAAATCGAGAAGCCAGTACGGGTAAAAATAGCGTCCGCACCGACCGGCCTCGGAGAGATTATCCGCGACCTCCGCGGGAAGCTCAGTTACCCGCCGGCGCCAACACCTTATCAAAAAACTCCCTCCGTTCGTCCGCGGCGGCGCGCGCCTCGCAGCTCACGGCTGCCGATGCGCCGGCGGCGACCGCTTTGGGAATATCCCCATATTCGGCGGCAGTCTCAAAGAGCGCAAGCGTTCTTTTATGCGGCGGCTCCGTAAACAGCGAAACGACGACCAGCACGGCCACGGCGACTACCAGTCCCGCGATGAAGGGATGCAGCCCCAGCAGGTTCCAGCTGCCCAGCGTCGCTCCGACATAGATAAAGAGGGAACATACCATACTGGCGATAACCCCGGCGGCGGTCGCGCGCTTCCAGAATACCGAGAAAAGATTGGGCACTCCGAAGGCAAGCGCCATCCCGCCGAATACAAAAATCACGATCGTAAATACAAGCGCGGGCGGATTCATGGCGACAATAAAAGAGAGCACGGCGACGATAAGAACAAGCACCCGTGAGATGAAAAGCCGCTTTTTTTCCGGTATTTCGCGCTTTGAAAAACGGTTAAGCAGATCATGCGCGATCGTTGAGACGAGAAGCAGTAGGAAAGAGTCGGCGGTCGACATCAGCGAGGCGACGGCGGCGGAGCTCAAAAGACCGGCCCAGAAGGGCGGAAGCACCGAGAACCAGAGCTTCACGCCAGCCTGCTCCACATCGGCGAGTCCCTCGCCGAGGATCACCCTCGCGAGACTGCCCGTCATATAATAGACAAAGCTGAAAAGTACGACGAATACCCCGGTTATGAGCATCGCCTGGCGCGCCGTACTCGGGTTGCGCATGGAGAAATGCTTGATCGTTATATGCGGCATCCCGAAGCTGCCCATAATGATGAGAATTATCGGCGTGGCCGCCGCCAGCAGACCATAATAGGCCATGTCTGGCCCCCAAGGCGTGACGAGCGCGGGATTTACCGCGCCCAGCTTGTCGTTCAGCGCGGCAAAGCCCCCAACCTTGAAAAGGGCCACCCAGAAAAGCACCTGCGTCCCGCCGAACATCAGCAGCCCCTGAATAAAGTCCGTATAAACCACCGCCAGATAACCGCCCATTATCGTATAAAGAAGGACGACGGCGCAGCCGATCAGCATGCCGGTGAAATACTCCGTACCGAATACCACGCTCAGCAGCTTGCCGGAGGCAGTCCACTGCGCCACCAGGTGCATACTGACCGTAAGCAGGATCACAAGCGCGGCGATGACGCGCAGCGCCGGCGAATTAAAACGTTTCTCGTAATACTCCGGCAGGGTTATCGCGCCGAGCAATTCGGAATATTTCCGCAGGCGGCGTCCGAGAATGCCGAAGCTCAGGGCGTTGCCCGGAGCATCCCCCGTAGCCCACCAAAGCACGGAATACCCGCCCGCATACCCAAGGCCGGGGGCCGCCGTGTACGTATATCCGCTCATATAAGAGGTTATCAGAGCAAAAGACGAGACCCACGGACCGATCCTTCTTCCGCCGATGAGAAAATCCTCATAGGTATTCCCGATCCTCATCGTAACGACGCCAATGAGACATATCACCAGCAGATAAATAAAAAACGAAATAAGCGCCCAGTTCATAAAACTACCCCCTAAACTCTGTAATCATCTAGCCGACTCTCTTCTCGGCCTCTTTTTCCTTTTTTCCCATGTAAAAATAAAGCGCGACGACCAACACCAGCACCAGCGCCTGTCCGGCAAAGAGCATCCAGGTTCCCGACTGCCAGAAAATTTCATTTCCGCTCATACATTTTCCACCTCCTTCGCCCGTAAAAATTTAAAAATTATTCCAACATATACTTTTCATATATCTTTTGAGCGGCACAGACCTTGTTCATATAAACATATTCGTCCATTTTGTCGTCAAATACCCGTTCCCCGGGACCGAGGATCACAAATGGAACGCCGAGCTCCTTGACGACGACCGAAGAGTCGGAGAAATAGCCGAGTCCGGACCTGGCGTTTTCGATCCGCTCACGCCGGCAGATAGATTCGATCCGCCTGACGAGAGGCGAATCCGCGCTCACACCGACCGGCGGACGCGCGTTCAAAATGCTGTAATTTATCGAAAGGCCTGGGACCTCTTTCGTCATCGCGGCAATCAGACGGTCGATATTCTGAATAAAGACCGCAAGGTCGACGCTCGGTATCAGCCTTATATCGATATTCCCGCACGCTGATTCCGGCAGGATACATATCTCCCTTTCGCTTGTAAAAACCCCCGTCAGATACACGGTGGAGCCGCCCAGCAGAGAGTGCGGCCGCGCCTCCTTCAGCAGTCCTTTGATACGGCGGACAAACTCCAGCAGCCAATAAAGCGCGTCAACCCCCTTTTCCGCCTCCAGCACATGCACGCGCCGGCCGAGGACCTCGGCCTTCATCCACACGGCGCCCTTCTGCGCGGTAGCGATGCCAAGCCCGGTAGGATCGGCAAAGATAACCTCTGAAATACCTTCAAGGAACCCGCCCTCAAGAAGCGACTTAGCCCCCATCCCGTCGTCATCGCCGCCCGCCGTGAAACAGAGCCGCGTCTCCCCGGAGGGCAGGCGTCCCGCTTCCAGCAGAGAGAGCGCCGCGGCGCAAATCGCGGCCACGCCGCCCTTAGAGCTGGAGGCGCCGCAGCCGTAAACCTTCTCCCCGTCAAAATCGGCTGCAAACGGGGCATGTAGCCACCGCCGCGGCTCAAGCGGATTCACCGTATCCAGATGAGCCATCAAAGCCCTCTTTACGCCACTTCCGCCGCCTCTCAGCGAAAGAACCATTGAAGCCCTGTTATTCCCGTGACGGACGATATTGACCGGCACCCCGTAGGGCTCAAAAATCGAAGCGATATACTTAACGACATCCAATTCGTCGCCCTCCGGCAAACAAGAGCGGATGCGTATCAGATTTTGCAGTATCATCAAAGTCCTTGCGGAATATTCCATCTATCCACGTCGCCTCCAAGCGGCAATTCTTACAAGGCTGCCGATTATTTATGAGATATTAAATATTATTTTAATTTTTGTATATGGAAGCAACTTATAAATATAATTGGGAGTTACTTACAGAGACATACAAACCGCCGCCTCCTGTTCGGAGACGGCGGCGGATTAATCGTATATTTAGCGGCGGAAGGTCAGGCCAGATCTATAAGATTGCCGTCCGCGCCAAATTCCATCTCGGCGGGGCCGGTTACTATTTCAAGGGCCGGATTCTTTTCTACCTCCGGCAGGTAATTCTCGGAGACCCAGATATGGTCGAGTTCGAGGGTGTTATGAATCCTCACGATGCGTACGTCTTTTATCTCCGTCTTGCCGCAGGCCGAGGCGGCGGCGTAGATCGTATCAAGATCGTTGTTCATCACCATCGGGATCTTCGCCATGCAGAGAGGGGAGGAGAGGCTGTTTGTATAGGTCGCGCCAAGGTCGAGCTCCTGCGCGAATTTACGGCAGACGAAGTCCGCTATTCCAAGTCCCGCGGCGTTGCCGTGGCTCATCTCCGTCATACGCAGAATGGCGATTTTTTTCGTATGCGGATATCCTTCCATATGTTTTTCCGGCGCGAACAGAAAACGTCCGGTAATATTCGGGTCCATGCCCGCGCCGCTTATCTCCTTGCCGTACTGGTCGACGACGAGCGTGTCGATATCCTCAAAGGCGATCTTAGGCATCGCCGCAGCCGCCTCTTTAAGCAGCTCCGGCTCGCGTGCGAGCACATCCTCCGGCATGACGGCCTCAAGACGTTTAGTCTGATGATAGGCGTTGTCTATCAGCGCCATCGCGAAGAGGACCCGCGTCTTTTCGAGAAAAATCTTCGCCGAACTCTGGAGCCTTTCGCTCATGCCGAAAATCCCCCCGGTTTTATGGAAGGATACGGCGCCGCGGTGCTTGCCGAGTCCCACGACCATCATCTTGCAGAGGCCGCTTTCAACGGGGCCGCGGAAATCGGTGTGCGGCTTCACTCGGCCGCAGACGACGATATAATCGGCGCCGTAGGCGTTCACGTCGCAATTCACCTCCACGCCCTCGGGAGACCTCCCGAGTACGACGGTATCCATCGCGGCGGCGATGGGCATCTCAAGGCTCTCATCCGTCATACCGAGCGAGGCCAGCACCTCTATCTGCCCCTCCGCGGTACCGCCGCCGTGGCTGCCCATCGCCGGAACGACGAAGGGCTCGGCGCCCCTGGCACGGAGTTCACGGCCGATCGCACGGCAGCACTCCATAAAATTAGGAATACCCCGGCTGCCGGCCGTGACGGCGACGCGCTTTCCCTTTAAATCTGGCAGCGGCAGCTTAGATATCTCTTCATGCACGGCGCCGTCAATATCCATGACATGCTCATCCGAAAACTTCTGTTTGATCCTTAACATTTTGGAAAAGCCTGTAAAATTGGTCTTTATCAATTTATAGTTGATCTCTTTATCAAAAAACACGGCTATCAAAGTCCTTTCCTGACGCCGCGCCGATAAGATCAGCGCAGACGTGCTTTTCCCACAAATCCCTGTTCAAAGAGGTCCGACGTCGGTACGATCTGTCCAAGCCGGACCATGGCGACTATAGTGCGCCGCAGATGCTCCTCCGCAAAGAGCTCGGCCCCGGCGGAATCTTTTGCCTCGATCAGCTCGTAGAGCCGGACATGGTCCTGATAGGCGACCAACCGGCCGCCATGTGCCCCGGGAGAGGTATTGATCCTCATCATCGACATGCCCTGCTCAATGATAGAGTAGACCCCCTCGTAGATGCGAGACAGATAAGCGTTGTCCGCCGATTCCACGATCACCGTATGAAACGAGGTATTCCAGTAAGCGCCCTCTTTGGCCGCCTCTTCTCCGGCCTGCCCGGCAAGCTCTTCCATATGTTTCAGACATTCCTGAATCTTTATAAGATCCTTCTCACCGCGTCTGGCGGCCGCAAGTCCCGTAGCCAGCGGTTCAATGATCTGGCGGACCTCCATCACCCTTGAGAGGATATCGGCCGGCCAGCCCCGTACCCGGTGGAGCATCATTCTGGCTTCGTTTTCTTCGTTTGAGGAGAGGAATATTCCCTGCCTGTCACGAATATCGATCACACCCATCGCGTCCAAGGCAATGAGCCCCTCGCGCATTACCGGACGCGTCTCGCCAACAGCTTCGGCCAGCTGTCTCTCCGGGAGGAGTTTATCGCCGACAACAATCTCACCGCTGTGGATCTTTTCCAGCAGTTTTTCTATAACAAGCCTTCTTTTTTCGTTCATGATAAATCCTCCCACTGTTATTTCGCATTGTTCTCCATAATCGTCAGTTTTTGCCATATATACCTTGAATATACACTAACATAAGATTCTTGCTTTTGTGAAAAATCTTACTATATTATAACTATTACTCGCAAAAAACTGAACATGAGAACTTTTTTATTTTATATGCTAGATTTTAATTACCTCCTTTTATACGTTTTCAGCGGCAAGTTTTGCTTCGTTTGCGCTGTAAATTCAGCATTCTTTTTAATAAATATTTTTTTCATTATTAATTCCACTAATTTGTGAAAATCTTTAATATTTTGATTATATCCGGATTTTATTATTATCTCCTTTGTGATTTCATTTATATTGATCTACCAAGGCGTACCTTGCATTTCTGTAACAATGGCATTATAATGCCTCTAAGCAAAAAAATCTAGTATGCCATGGTAGACCAACAAGGATTTTTCAGGGAGGTTTTATTTTTGGAACATTCGTTCAGCGTCATTATCATCGGAGGCGGGGTAGTCGGCAACGCAATAGCCAGGGAACTCTCTCGTTTTCAGTTGACGGCGGCGCTCTTAGAAAAAGAACCTGACGTCGGGATGGAGACAAGCTGCCGTAACAGCGGCGTTCTGCACTCAGGCATAAACTACAAACCAGGGACGCTGCGCGCTAAGCTCGCCGTTCGCGGAAACTCAATGATGGACAGGCTCTGCGGCGACCTGAAGGTAAAGATAAAAAGAATCGGCAAGCTCACGACCGCCCTTGACGAAGACGAGCTGCCGGGGATCAAGCGGCTTATGGACCAGGGTACGGCTAACGGCGTGCCGGGGCTTAAGGTTCTTGAGAACGCGGAGATGCGGAAGATCCAGCCCGGCGTAGAAGGCATCGCGGCGGTATGGAGCCCTACAAGCGCGATAATATCACCTTACGGCCTCACGATAGCGCTTGCGGAAAACGCGCACGCGAACGGCGTTGAATTTTTCCTTGGACGCGAGGTTACCTCCATCGCAAAGGAAAACGACGGGAAATTCACCGTTAAAACAGCCTGCGGGGAGACTTTTACCGCGGATATCGTGATCAACGCGGCCGGACTCTCCAGCGGCAGGATCAGCGCGCTGGCCGGCGTTGCGGCGGGCAATAACGGCGAAAGCCTCAGGATCTGGCCCTGCCGCGGCGAGTATTACGTGCTGGACAAACGTCTTGACGGTACGCTCAAGACCCTCATATATCCCGTCCCCGGCGCGAAGGACGCGGGGCTCGGCATTCACCTCACGCCGACGGTTGACGGCAACATCCTGATCGGGCCGAGCGCCGACTACATCCCAGAAGAGATCCCTGAGGATTACTGCGTCACCGCTCCCGTTCTCGAAGATCTCAGGAGAGAGGGGCAGAAACTCCTGTCAGATATTAAGATGAGCGACTTTATCCGTAATTTCGCCGGCAACCGACCCAAGCGCACCTCGCCCGCCGAGGGGGGAAACGGAGACTTTATCATCGAAGAGGCTAACGGCCTCGGCGGCTTTATAAACATCGTCGGCATCGAAAGCCCGGGGCTCACCAGCGCGCCGGCGATCGCCGAAATGGTGCGTGATATCGTCGCCAATCATATGGCCCTTAAGGAAAAGGAACTTTTTATCGCGGAGCGTCCAGGATTCGCCGGGCATTTCTGCGATCTTCCCAACGAGGAGCAGGAGCGTCTCGTTAAGGAAAACCCGGAGTACGGCGAGATCATCTGCCGCTGCGAAAAGATAACGAAGAAAGAGGTCCGCGACGCGATCGAGAACACGCTCGGAGCAAGGACCCTTGTAAGCATCAAGTACCGCGCGAGGAACGGCATGGGGCGCTGTCAGGGCGGCTTCTGCACGCCGAGGATCGTCCGTATGCTGCGCGACGAGTACGGCTTTACCCCCGAAGATTACCTTTTCAGAGAGGCCGGCTCCAATCTCTTTACCGGCAATGTACGGGAAGGAGAGGACAGATAATGGTGCGTGAAAGACATGACCTGGTGATTATCGGCGGCGGCCCCGCGGGGCTTGCGGCGGCGGCGGCGGCCAAAGAGGCCGGATGCGGCGATCTGCTGCTGATAGAAAGGGACCGCGTGCTCGGCGGGATCCTGAATCAGTGCATCCACGACGGCTTCGGGCTCCACGCCTTCAAAGAGGCCCTCTCGGGACCGGAATATGCCGACCGTTTCATAAAGAGGGTACGCGAGCTCGACATCCCCGTGATGGAGAAGACTATCGTCCTTGACCTGTCAAAGGACAAGGTGCTGCGCGTGAGCCGCGAGGGCGAGATCAAGGAGATCGAGGCCAAGGCAGTCGTGCTGGCGATGGGATGCCGCGAACGCACGCGCGGCGCACTTTCAATCCCCGGACACCGGCCCGCCGGCGTCTACACGGCGGGTACGGTACAAAATCTCGTCAATCTGGAAAACATCATGCCTGGAAAGCATGTCGTCATCCTCGGCTCGGGAGACATCGGCCTCATCATGGCGCGCCGTATGACGCTTGAGGGGGCAAAGGTGGAGGCTGTCTTTGAGGTGCTTCCCTATTCCAGCGGACTTCAGAGGAATATCCGCCAGTGTCTCGACGATTACGGCATTCCCCTCTACCTCGCGACGACAGTGATAGATATCTACGGTCCGAACGGGCGTCTTGAGGGAGTGACGGTGGCGGAGGTCGACGAACGGCGCCGCCCCGTTAAAGGGACGGAGCGTTTCGTCCCCTGCGATACTCTGCTTCTCTCCGTCGGCCTCATCCCGGAAAACGAGCTGACCCGCGAGGCCGAGGTACTGATCGACAGCGTAACTCAGGGCGCAGACGTTGACGACAGCTGCATGACAAAGATACCGGGTATCTTCGCCTGCGGCAACGTGCTCCATGTCCACGACCTCGTCGACTTCGTCTCAATGGAGGCCGCGCGTGCTGGGCGGAACGCGGCGCTTTACGCCGCAGGCAGGCTTGCCGGACAAAATAAAGAGGTCGCGGTAAAGGCCGGCGAGGGCGTCCGTTACGTCGTCCCGCAGCGTATCAGCCGCGGTGAAGACGTCTCGCTCGCCTTCCGCGTCACAACCCCCTCAAGCGGAAGGGTGATCGAGGTCCGCGACGGAGAGCGCGTGCTGAAGACAAAAGAGGAGACGCGCCTGCACCCGGCGGAGATGGTGTGGGTCGAGATGGGAAAGATGGATCTTGAGGATATCAACTCTCTGGAGGTGCGCGTGAGATGATCGAAAAGGAATTTATCTGTGTCGTCTGCCCTAACGGCTGTTCGATAAAGGTCCGCTACGAAGAGGGCAACCCGCCTAAGCTGACCGCCGCAGAGGGCGCGCGCTGCCCGCGCGGCAGGAGCTGGGCGCAGCAGGAGATAGAGAACCCGATGCGCACCTTCTCGTCAAGCGTCCTCGTCGAGGACGGGGATTTCCTTGAGGCCAGCGTCCGCCTCACAAAGCCCGTGCCGCTCGCCAAAGTATTCGCGGTGATGGAGGAGATAAAGAAGATAAGGCTCCGGGCCCCGCTCTCTATCGGCGATGTGATCCTCACCGACCCCGCGGGAACGAAGACAGAGGTAATCGTGACAAGAAACGTGCCGTTAAAGGCAAAATAGATAATTTGTTCCATAAATCAAGGGAGGATGCTATTATGAGGGATTATGTAGTGAAGTATGAGGATCTTTGCAGGGTCACAAAGGAAATGTTCATGGGGCTCGGATATTCCGATCTCCAGGCTTCGACCGTCACCAACTGTCTGGTGGAGGCGGACCTGCGCCACAAACATTCGCACGGCGTCGCCGCGATGATGACCTATGTCAGCCATCTTAAGGCGGGGAACCTCCACCTGGACGCTCCGGAACCGACGACGGTCTTTGAAACTCCGCTCTCTCTCGTCCTTGACGGACATTCGGGCGTGGGCTACTGCATAGCCGACTTTGCCGTCAAAAAGACGATTGAAAAGGCCAAAAAGAGCGGCGTCTGCATCACGACGGTCCGCCAGGCGAACCACTACGGCTTCGCGGCCCACTGGACGGAGATGATGGCCCAGGAGGGGCTCATCGGCATCTCCGCGACAAACACCGTCCGCTGCGTCTGCCCGACAAGAAGCGCGGAGCGCAATCTCGGCACAAACCCGATGACGTTCGCCTTCCCAACCGCCGGGGACGAACCGATGTTCAACCTCGATATGGCGACCTGCGTCATGGCGCACGGCAAACTCGTCCGCAGCCAGGTATTTGCGGAAAGCGGCGTGCTTCCCCGCGAGGTGATTATCGACGGCAAGGGTGAAGTGGTAACGGACTTTAAAGAGGCCCTTGAAATCCTCCATCACGGAGACGACAGAAGCGACGCGCCGAAGCCAAACACCGGCGGTCTCGTTCCCCTGGGAGGGGTCACGGAGATCTTGAGCGGACATAAGGGTTACGGCCTCGCGATGCTCGTCGAGCTTCTCACGGGCGGCCTTGCGGGCGGCACGCCCAGTAAATTCATCCCGCTCGCGCACGAGGGCATCTGCTTCTTCTTCATGGCAATTGACCCGGCGCTCTTCGGCGACCCGAAAGAGGTCCGCGAACATATCAAATACATCATCAATGAATACAGAAAGACGGCGGCGCTTGATCCGAATATGCCTGTGATCATGCCCGGCGACAAGTCCCGCGCGGCCCGCGCCAAGGCGATGAGGGACGGCATCGAACTGAGCCCCGAAATTATCGATATTTTGAGAGAAGTAGCCGGAATAACGAAAAAAGAGGCGGAGCTTGAATCTATCTTAAAACATGATTAACATCTAAAAGTTTTTAAGGGTTAATAAATTAAAAACACTTGCTTTTAATGAAAGGAGGACCGCGGCAAAGTTTTTTATTTGTGTGGGGCACAACAAAAGACTGTAAATAAAACTTGGAGGTTGGTAATATGAAAAAGAGTATCAGCGCAATTCTCATTTCCGTTATTCTCGTAACATTCGCATTCGGCACGGCCTTCGCAAAGGAAGAGTACCGTATAAAGTTCGGTTACAGCGCCTCGGACAAAGAGGCTAACATCATCACCTTCTACAATACCTTCGAAAAGTATGTGGAAGAGGCTTCCGGCGGACGTATCGCCGTCGACGTTTACGCAAACGCCCAGCTTGGCGGCGAACGCCAGATGCTTGAAGGAATGACCCTCGGCACGATCGAAATGGCGATGCTCTCGCCCGGTATCGCCGCGAATATCGCGCCTAAGTTCCAGGTCATCGACCTGCCCTATCTCTTCAACGACAGGGCCGCCGCCTATAAGGCGCTGGACGGCAAACTTGGACAGACCCTCAACGATCAGATACTGCCGAAGGGCGTCCGTCTCCTCTGCTTCCCTGAGAACGGTTTCCGCCAGATCACAAACAATAAGGCTCCCATAAAGAGCCCCGCCGATCTTAAGGGAGTCAAGGTCCGCGTCCAGCCGATTCCCGCCCACCTGGAGCTCTTCAAGGCCTTCGGCGCCAATCCGACCCCCGTCGACTTCGGCGAACTCTACACCGCCCTGCTTCAGAAGACCGTCGACGCGCAGGAAAACTCCATAACCCTCATCTACAGCTCAAAGCTCTACGAGGTGCAGAAATACCTCACCATGAGCAATCACGTCTACGCCCCATCGGCGGTTTTCATGAGCGAAGCCTTCTATAAGAGGCTCCCCGCCGACCTCCAGAAGATCGTCATGGACGGCGCGAAGAAATTCCGCGACGCCTCCCGCGCTAACCAGCAGAAGGAGGGCGATCGTCTGCTTAAGGAAATGGTGGAGAAAAACGGCCTCAAAGTCTACTCTCCGACAGACGCTGAGATGAAGCAGTTCCGCGATGCGGCTCAGTCCGTCTACAAGACGATGGAACCGGTTCTTGGCAAAGAGCTGATCGACATGGCCCGCGAGGCGAACAAGAAATAATTTTGTAACGCCAAATAATGGGAGAAGGGGGGCTTTTCCCCCTCCCTTCTCCGGTTTTACCGAAGGCCTGAAAGGAGCTGTACGATGCTGAAATTTCTAAACAACATCGAAGAAAAATTCCTCGTTTTAAATCTGCTCATCTCCACCCTTATAGTCTTCATGAACGTAGTGCTCAGATATGTGTTCAGCGCCTCGCTCTCATGGGTAGACGAGGCGGCGCGCTATATGTTCATCTGGCTCATCTGGATCGGAGCCGATTATACGCTGGCGAACAGAAAACACCTGCGCATAGACATCATCTCGGCAAAGCTCCACGGAAGGGCCCGTCTCGGCCTGGAGCTCTTTGTAATGACGATATGGTGCGGCTTCTGTATCTTTCTCGGCTACCAGGGAGTCAAGCTCGTACGCGTAGTCGTCGAACAGCAGCAGCTTTCAACGGCGATGCAGATCAGTATGGGCTGGGCCTATCTATGTATCCCCCTCTCAGGGATATTTATGGCCATACGTCTCGTTTTTGACATCATCAACATTTTCCGCACCGGCGAGATAGAAAAACCGGTGCTCAGCGAAGAGGAAGAGATGATCGAAGAAGCTAAGAAAGGAGTGACGATGTAACCATGGATATAGCGATTCTTTTCGGACTGCTGTTCGTCCTGCTGGCGCTCTCCGTCCCCATCGGGATATCTCTGGGAATAGCGACCGCCGTGACCATTCTAACCTGCAGCCACCTGCCGCTTGTATTGATCGCGCAGAACGCCTTTACCGGCATGGACTCCTTCCCGATGCTCGCGATACCCTTCTTCATGCTTGCGGGCTCGCTGATGACCTACGGCGGCATCTCGCGCCGCATCGTCGACATGGCGGAGTGCTTCGTCGGCTTCATCACGGGCGGCCTCGCGATGGTCACGATCGTCGCCTGTATGTTCTTCGGCGCGATATCGGGCTCCGCGGCGGCGACCGTCTCGGCCATCGGCTCCTTCATGGTGCCAATGATGGTCGAAAAAAAATACAAGCCTGACTTCGCGGCGGCGGTCATCTCCTCCTCCGGCACGATCGGCTGCATCATCCCGCCGAGCATCCCCTTCGTCGTCTACGGCGTCCTCACCGGCACCTCCGTCAGCGACCTCTTTATCGCCGGCGTCATCCCCGGCGTGACGATCGGGCTCGCGCTGATGGCCGTCGCATATGTCATCAGCAAAAAAGAGGGCTACCCGCGCATGTCCGGCCTGCCGACATTCAAGCATGTCGTAAAAACCTTCGCCGGCTCCATCTGGGCGCTCTTTGTCCCGATAATAATCCTCGGCGGCATCTACGGCGGCATCTTCACACCGACGGAATCGGCCGTCGTCGCGACGGTCTACGCGCTCTTCGTCGGCAAGTTTATCTATAAAGAGCTCAACTACGAGGTGACGATGACCGCCTTTAAAGACGCCGTCCTCGTCATTGGCGCAACGCTCTTCATGGTCGGCCTCGCAACCTCTTTCGCCTCCTATCTGGCGATGGAGAGGATACCGATCAGAATCGGCGGATTCATCTTAGGATACGCGCACAGTAAATTCCTCGTGCTGCTCTTCATGAACATCATCTTCCTCATCATCGGCTGCTTCGTCGACAACATCTCTTCGACGATCATCCTCACGCCGATCTTCCTGCCGATCGTGAAACAGCTTGGCATGGACCCGATCCAGTTCGGCATGATGATCTCCATCGCGCTCGCGATCGGTTTCTCGACGCCGCCATACGGCTGCAACCTCTTCATTTCGGCGACCATATCCAAACAGAGCGTCGGGGCGATCGCCAAGAGACTGGTACCCTTCATCCTCGCGATGATCGTCTGCCTCCAGCTGTTCACCTATATCCCCTGGTTCTCCCTCGCCCTGCTCGGCAGATAGGGAGGGCAGACATATCTGCAGCAGCCGCCCCCTGTAAAAATATTTAACCTCCGCTGAGACAGAGGGAGCGGCGCGCGGCAAAAACTTAAAAAATAACGAAACAAAATCCTTTCGGAGACGGCGCAAAAGTCTCCGTTCTCCGGAAGGATTACTGTTGGCACTTTGCCCGTACACAAAGCAGAAACCACCGGCCCCGAACCGGCTGTAACGGACAGAAAGTCGGGAAAAATCAAATCTTACACATAAGGAGTGTGTCTTGAAATGGAAAAGGTAAGAGGTATCTACACAGCGCTCTGCACCCCCGTCATGGACGGCAAGGTCAATGAGGCGGCGATGGACAAACTTGTAAACTTCGTCATCGAAAACAGGACCGCGGGACTCGTCGCCCTCGGCGGTACCGGCGAATACTGCGCCCTCACCAACGAACAGCGTATCGACGCCGTCAAAATGACGATCGCGGCCAACAAAGGACGTGTACCCGTCGTCGCCGGCATCATCGGCCCCGGCCTTCCCGAAGCGATCGAAATGGGCAACAAATGCAAGGAGCTCGGCGCCGACGCGATCATGGTCGTCACCCCCTACTATGTCGTCGCCAACCAGCAGGGAATCTACGACTACTACCGCCAGGTGATGAAAAACGTCGACCTGCCCCTCGTGCTCTACAACATCCCCTACCGCACGGGCGTGAACATGCTCCCCGAAACGGTGGAGCGTCTGCTTGACAGCGACGAGAGACATCAGATCGTCGCCATGAAAGAATGCTGCCCGAACATGGGACAGGTCCTTGAACTGCTCTCCAAGGTCCGCGAGCGCACCTCCGTCCTCACCGGCGAAGAGTTCCTCTTCTATCAGGAAATATCCTGCGGCGCACAGGGCGGCATCCTCGCCACCTCAAACCTGCTGCCGAAGCTCTGGGCCGACCTCTTCGACCTCATTGAGGCGGGAGAGCTCAAAAAGGCCTCCGAGATCGTCATCAAAGCGACGCCGGTGCTGCGCCTTATCTTCGCCGAGTCGAACCCAGGCCCCCTCAAAGAGGCGATGAAGATGATCGGCATCGACTGCGGAGACCCCCTCCTGCCGCTCGTAAAGCCACAGCCGCAGATCGTCGATTCGCTCAAAGTCGAGCTTAAAAAACTTCTGGACTGGTACAAATAAGGCTTACCGCCTCCTACCCACACAGGAGATAGAGCATCACTAAAATCCGGCGGCCCATCAGTATCACTGCGGCCGCCGGATCTTTATATCTAAAAAAAATTAAGGCGACATGTAAAATTTTTATAATAGCTGTATAATAGCCTCAACACGAATCGTCTGAATGTTTGTAAAATATGGGAGGAAAGAGATCATGTCAGAGAAAAAGATGGTAACGCTGGATGGTAACGAGGGAGCGGCACACTGCGCGCACGCCCTTAACGAAGTAATCTCCATCTATCCAATCACGCCGTCGTCGCCTATGGGCGAATGGTCGGATCAGTGGTCCGCGGAGGAGCGTCCGAACATCTGGGGCACGGTGCCGCTGGTGGAGGAGATGCAGAGCGAGGCGGGAGCCTCGGGAGCCTACCACGGAGCGCTGCAGGCGGGAGCCCTTGGCACCACCTTCACCGCCTCGCAGGGGCTGCTTCTCATGATCCCCAACATGTACAAGATCGCGGGCGAACTGACGAGCACGGTAATGCACGTGACGGCCAGAAGCGTGGCGACCCACGCGCTCTCCATCTTCGGAGACCACTCCGACGTTATGGCGGTGCGCAACACCGGCTGGGCGATGCTCTGCTCGGCGACCGTCCAGGAGTCTATGGACAACGCCCTCATCGCGCAGATGGCGACCCTCGAGGGCAAAGTCCCCGTACTTCACTTCTTCGACGGCTTCCGCACCAGCCATGAGGAGATGAAGATAGAAGAGGTCTCCTACGACACCATGCGCGCCTGCATAGACGACGAGCTTGTGCGCGAGCACAGATACAGCCGCCTCTCGCCCGACGCGCCATTCGTGCGCGGCACGGCGCAGAACCCCGACGTCTTCTTCCAGTCCAGAGAGGGAGCCAACCGCTACTACGCCGACATGCCCGACATCTTCCAGAGCGCGATGGACAAATTCGCCAGAGAGACGGGCCGCCAGTACCACCTCTTCGACTACTACGGAGCCGAAGAGGCCGAGCGCGTCATCGTCATCATGGGCTCCGGCGCCGCCGTGGCGCGTGAGACCGTCGAACACCTCGTCAAACAGGGAGAAAAAGTCGGCCTGCTCATCGTGCGCCTCTTCCGTCCCTTCGACGTCAAACGCTTCCTGGGAGCGCTTCCCGGCACCGTGAAGAGAATAGCCGTCCTTGACCGCTGCAAAGACCCGGCGGCCATCTGCGAGCCGCTCTGCGCCGACGTAAGAGAGGCCCTAAAAGGCAGAGACATCACCGTCGTCGGAGGCCGCTACGGACTCTCCTCCAAAGACTTCACCCCGGCCATGGTCAAAGGAGTCTACGACGAACTCAAAAAACTCGCCCCCAAAGACAGCTTCACCATCGGCATAGAAGACGACGTCACCTTCACCAGCCTCGCCTACGACCCCGCCTTCGACACCGAAAACCCCAAAACAGTCCGCTGCCTCTTCTACGGCCTCGGCTCCGACGGCACCGTGGGCGCCAACAAAAACTCCATCAAAATCATCGGCCAGGAGACCGACCTCTACGCCCAGGGCTACTACAGCTACGACTCCAAAAAATCCGGCGGCATAACCGTAAGCCACCTGCGCTTCGGTCCCGACCCCATATACGCGAGCTACCTCATAAACAAAGCCAACTTCCTCGCCTGCCACGTATACAGCTTCCTCGAAAAACTCGACATCCTCAAAAACGCGGCAGACGGCGGCACCTTCCTCCTCAACAGCCCCTTCGGCCCCGAAGAGATCTGGGACAAGCTGCCCTACACCTACCAGCGTCAGATAATCGACAAAAAACTCAAATTCTACGTCATAGACGCCGTAAAAATAGCGAAACAGACCGGCATGGGCTCGCGCACCAACACCATCATGCAGACCTGCTTCTTCGCCATCAGCGGCATCCTGCCCCAGGACAAAGCGATAGAGGCCATCAAAAACTCCATCGTCAAAAGCTACACCAAAAAAGGACAGGCCATAGTAGACAAAAACATCAAAGCCGTCGACGAGACCCTCGCCAACCTCTACGAAGTCAAAGTGCCCGAAAAAGCCACCGCGGCCTTCGACATCCTGCCGCCCGTCGCCGACGACGCCCCCGAATTCGTCAAACAGGTCCTCGGCCCCATGATGGTCATGGAGGGAGACAGCCTTCCCGTCTCCGCCCTGCCCGAAGACGGCACCTTCCCCAGCGCCACCACACAATACGAAAAAAGAAACATCGCCATAGACATCCCCGTATGGGACCCCTCACTCTGCATCCAGTGCGGCAAATGCGTCCTCGTCTGCCCCCATGCGGCCATACGCTCCAAAGTCTACGACAAAGAATGCCTCAAAGAGGCCCCCGCGGCATTCAAACACGCGGAAGCCAAATTCCCCAACTTCAAAGGCTGTGACTTCACCGTCCAGATAGCCCCCGAAGACTGCACCGGCTGCGGGCTCTGCGCGCACAACTGCCCCATAAACAAAACCAAGCCAGAAGATCCGCACCGTCCGCTCATCATGCAGCCCCAGATGCCCCTGCGCGAACAAGAGCGCAAAAACTGGAACTACTTCCTCGAACTGCCCGAGGCGGACAAAACCAAACTCAACACCGCGACAGTCAAAGACGTCCAGCTCCTGCGTCCGCTCTTTGAATTCTCGGGAGCCTGCGCGGGCTGCGGAGAAACCCCCTACCTCAAACTCCTCTCCCAGCTCTTCGGAGACCGCGCTCTGATAGCCAACGCCACCGGCTGCTCCTCCATCTACGGAGGCAACCTGCCCACCACCCCGTGGTGCGTCAACGACGACGGCAGAGGCCCTGCGTGGAGCAACTCCCTCTTTGAAGACGCGGCAGAATTCGGCCTCGGCTTCCGCCTCACCATAGACAAACACAAACAATACGCCGAAGAACTCCTCCGGAAAATGACCCCCGTCATCGGAGAAGAGACAGTCAAACAAATACTTGAGGCGCCCCAGACCAACGGCACAGAAATCAAAGCCGTCATGGACAAAATAGAGACCCTCAAAGAACAGCTCCACTACATGGGGACCGAAGAGGCAGAAGAACTAGAGTCCGTAATAGACAACCTGGCCAAAAAATCAGTCTGGTGCGTGGGAGGAGACGGCTGGGCCTACGACATCGGCTACGGCGGACTCGACCACGTCATCGCCTCCGGCAAAAACGTCAACATCCTTGTGCTTGACACCGAAGTCTACTCCAACACCGGAGGACAGGCCTCCAAATCCACGCCTCGCGGTGCGGTGGCCAAATTCGCGGCGGCCGGCAAACGCATGGGCAAAAAAGACCTTGCCATGATGGCCATGAGCTACGGCAACGTCTACGTCGGCAAAGTGGCGCTGGGAGCCAACGACGCGCACACCGTCAAAGTATTTGAAGAGGCTGAGGCCTACGAAGGTCCGTCCATAATCATCGCCTACTGCCACTGCATAGCGCACGGCATAGACATGGTCAAGGGACTGGACCAGCAGAAAAAGGCCGTTGAGTCGGGCCACTGGATGCTAATGCGCTACAACCCCGACCTTGCGAAAGAGGGCAAAAACCCGCTCATAATAGACAGCAAAGACCCGACGCTGCCGCTTGAAGACTACATCTACAACGAAGTGAGATACAAGAGCCTCAAAGCAGCCAATCCGGAAGAGGCCGCCATACTCCTCAAAGAAGAGGAAAAGTCCATTAAAGACAGGTGGCGCTTCTACAGGCATATGGCTGATATGAAGATGGAAGGGTAAACAAAAATACGGCGAAAAGGGGGAGGTCAAACAACTTCCCCTTTCGTATCTGCCAAAGTACTTGACAAACACTCTCTTTTCGCATATAGTATGCTTCAGTCAGGATGAACATTTGATTTCACATGTTTTTTGTAAGTCATTTGCCCGCTAAATGAGTTACAAAAAGCATGTGAAATTTTTTTATCCCGAACAATATATTTGATGGAGGTACTGATTATGAATAGCGGTACTGTGAAATGGTTTAACCCGGAAAAAGGCTTTGGATTTATCTCGAACGACAACGGCGGCGAGGACGTTTTTGTGCACTTCTCAGCCATCACGGCTGAGGGCTTCAAGTCCCTTAACGAGGGACAGAAGGTCACCTTCGAGGTGGAGGCCGACCCCAAAAACAGCAAGAGAATGCGCGCCGTCAACGTCTGCGTTGCATAAAGAATAAAAGTTAAAACTTTACGCCCTCCCTGCACAGGGAGGGCGTTTTTTGTTCCGCCGTCTATTGCGGAGCCTCCGGCTCATACCGCCGCCCTGATTGCCGCGGCGTATTTTTTCCAGTAACCGGTCTTGTAATAGATACAGTTCAGCAGGAACATCAGCATCCAGCTTGAGACATAGAGATACCAGATGCCGGAGGGCGTTGGCCAGATATCGAGAAATAGGCCGATCGCCGCTATGCGGTAGGCGAACTGCGTGAAGATTGAGACGACAAGGGGAAAGACCGTATCGCCGACGCCGCGGAAAAAGCTCTGCCAGGCGGTGGCAAGGCTGTAAAAGATAAAGGTCGGGGCGATTATATCCATGCACCGCCGCGCCTCAAAGAGAGCCTCCTCGTTGGAGGAGAAGATGCCCAGAATGGGGCCGGAGAAAAAGAAGAGCACGAACCAGAAGATGAAAGAGACGGCGGCGGCCATCAAGAGGCCGCTTTTAAGTCCCTGCAGCACGCGCTCATCTTTGCGGGCCCCCGTATTCTGCCCGACAAAGGTCGTGACCGCGGTGGCGATGCTGCTCAGCGGGATGAGCATGAAGCTCTCTATCTTAGATTCTATACCGCGCCCGGCCATGACCGCGACGCCGAATTCATTGATCTGCCTCTGCAGCACCATCATCGATATTATCATCAGCGAGTTCTGAAGCCCCGTGGGTACGCCGAGCTTGATTATGAGCATAAACATCTTTCCGCTGAAACGAAGCCCGCGCAGCCGCAGCGATATCAGGCTGCCACAGCGGCTCAGATAGACGACGCAGCCCGCCAGCGAGACGCTCTGGGCGATCACCGTGGCCAGCGCCAGCCCCTCTATGCCCATGCCGAAGAGGGGAACGAAGAGCAGGTCGAGCAAGATGTTGATGAGCGAGGAGACGCCGAGCAGGACGAGCGGCGTCCGCGAGTTGCCGACGGCGTTCAGCAGCGCGGCCAGTATCGTATACCCGAGCGACGGTATGGAGCCCATAAATATTATGCGCAGGTAGGCGGCGGAGTCCGCCATGAGCGCGGGCGGCGTCGACATCAGCCGGAGGATCGGCTCAGAAAAGGCGGCGCCGAGCAGCGTGCATATCAGCCCGCCGCCCGCGAGGAGGACGGTGACCGTATCAACGGCGCTCCTGACCCGCTTCGTCTCCCCGGAGCCATAGAGCTGGGATATGACGATCGAAGCGCCCTGACCGATACCGAGAAACATGATCGTTACAAGAAAAACCACATAAAAACAGTTCGAGACCGAGGCAAGCGCCTCGCTGCCGATAAAACGTCCGGCGATCACCGCGTCGGCCATGTTATACATCTGCTGGAGGATGCCGCCCGCCATTACCGGCGCGCCGAAGACCAGCATCCGGCGAAGGGGATTCCCCTCGGTCATATTTATCTCTTTTTTTGCCATTCTGCGTTACCAGCTCTTCCGCATAACGCCCTGCGGCGGCGGACATTTCCCTCCGCCAAAGGGCTGTTTATATAATATATCCGCACCAAACTATACTAGTTAAGGCTAAATCTTATCTTATCACAGCCGCGTAAGGGACGCCGACCGGATGAAAAAGGCCGGCTCCCTCTCCGGGGACCGGTCCTTGTCCGCTCCGCGGCTCAGCAGATGATTCAAGAGCCGTTCTCAATAATCCGATCACATTACCGGAGGAGTATTGCAGGTCAAAAGACGTGCCTCTTTCGCGCTCATATTCTCCCAGTGGTGGGCGACCGTCCCGTCGTAGTATAAGAAGTCCCCGTCCCTCATGTCGAAGACCTCGTCGTCCCCGTAGAAGAAACGCACGCAGCCCTCAAGGACATAGAAAAACTCATCACCGGGATGGGATTTTGAATTTCCCGTGCTCATGCCCGCCGGCACGGTCAGCACTATCGGCTGCATCTTTGCCAGTCTGTTTAAGGTCAAATAGCGCACGGTGACGTAATCATCCCCTCTTGCGCACCACCTTACGACGAAGCCCTCTCCGTCAAGCACCGGACTTATCGAGGGGATCTCCTCCGTAAGCGTCAGGGTAGAGACTGGTATCTCAAAGGCCCCCGCCAACTTTCTCAGACTGTCGATACTTGGATTTGATTTGCCGTTCTCCAGCTTCGACAGCTGTGCCACAGACAGCTGGCACTGAGCGGAGAGCTCTGTCAAAGTCCAGCCTTTTTTCTTACGATGAAATTTTATCGTATCGCCAAGCCTCATCTGCAATTCCCCCATTTTCCATTTATGAAAATTTTTCATTAAAGGAAAACAAACATAGTCTATCAAAGCCACTTAAAAAGTCAACAGACAGCCGATACTGTTTCCATCATTCACAAACGCTACGATATCAAAAGTCTAGCGGAAAGCCCGCCGGAAGTCCAGCCTCCATCTCTATTCCACACCGCATAAGAAGGGGGCGCTCCCTTGCCGCTGTCAACGATACGCCCCCCGCCGCGGGGGCGGAAAGATGCCGTCAGAAAAATTCCTTTTTATATCTCACAACAAAGTACAGCGCCACCGCGAGCGGGAAGAGCATATACCAGCCGGAGAAGGCAAAGACGGCAAGCGATAGCGTTCCCGAGAGCAGGCCGCAGATACGGCCGCTCCTTACCGGCAATACCTTCGCCGCGGAGAACATCCCAATCGTGTAGACGAGCAGAAAGGTGGCGCTGGGGATGCCTAGCAGCGGCTTGAGGTCCCAGGAGAGCGCCCAGCTCAGGAAGAGCAGCGAGAGGTTGAGGGGAACGAAGAGCTGCAGCGCACGAAAGGGCGTTCCATACAGAGGGTGAAGCTCCCCGAAGCATTTCGGAAAATACCCCTCTCGCGCCTGTGCGTAAAAGAGGCGCGAAAAGCCCGCGATATAGGTATGGACGGGGCAGTAGCAGACGACGAAGCCGAGCAGTCCGACAAGCACCGCGGCGGGCTCTCCCCAGCGCAGTTTTATCAGAGAGACCATCGCGATATTGGGGTTGCCGCTTTTGTAGACGCCGCTGCCGACCACCACGAGCGCGATCGCGAGATAGACGATATTGACGATCACATAGGCCGCTCCCAGACTGAGCGGGATGTCGCGGCGCGGGTCTTTAAATTCCTCCGCAAGGTGGCCGATCATCTCCCAGCCGAGGAAGGCGAAGAAGAGCAGGGACATCGTGTGGCCGACGGCGTCAAGCCCGTGCGGCAAAAAAGGCGTAAAGTTCGCCGGACGGATCTCCGCGAGCGAAGAGAGGACGACAAATATAAGTATCAAGAGTATCGCGCTGACGATGAAGAGCTGGCTCTTGCCTGAGAGCTCTATCCCGCGCAGGTTCAGAGCGACCGCCGTCAGGATCAGCGCGCCGGCCGCGATATGGGCCGCGCCAGTGCCCCAGCCAAAGAGGCTGCAGAGGTAGTTTGCCCCGATGAGCGCCGTCGGCGGCAGCCCTATCGGCATCGCGGAGAAGATGAGAAAGCCCGCCAGCCTTCCCATGCCGGGACCGAAGGCCTGCTGCGCATAGGCGGCGATCCCGCCCGAGTTGGGGTAGCGCGAAGACATCTGAGCGATCGCGGCAAGCATCGGCAGGGAGATGAGCCCCATCAGCAGCCAGCTCGCGAGCGAGGCGGGACCCGCTATATCCGCGGCAATCGCCGGAAGGACGAGTATTCCCGCGCCGATGACGGCGCCGATGGTCATCGCCGTCCCATGAAGCCAGGTTATACTTTTTTTGAGCTCTCCGCTGCTCGCCATTTCTCCCCTCACTCTTTCACCTTTTGTATATGTCTGTACAGCGCCTCATAGAGCTGTCTCGGCTCAAGCGGTTTTGTAAGATGGTCGTCCATCCCCGCGGCCTTGGATTTCTCCACGTCATCGCTGAAGGCGTTGGCCGTTATCGCGATTATCGGCACATTCCGCGCGTCCGCGCGGGTGAGACGCCGTATCTCTTCCGCCGCCGCGAGGCCGTCGAGCACCGGCATCCTCACGTCCATCAGGACGGCGTCGTATCCGCCCTCTTGCGAGGCGGAGAATTTTTCCACTCCCTCTCTGCCGTTCAGGGCGACGTCTACCGCCACCCCCTTTTTTTCAAGGAGGATCTTCGTTATCTGGACGTTGAGCGGATGGTCCTCGCAGAGCAGCACCCTTCTGCCGCTGAGGTCAATATTTGACGGCGCGCAGCCAGAGGCGCCGTCCCCGCCGGCATGCTCAAAGTCTATCTCTATCGTTATCTCCGTACCCTCGCCGCGGCGGCTCTTCACCTCTATGGTAGCTCCCATCAGGTCAAGTATCCGTTTAACGATGGCCATTCCCAGCCCTGTGCCGACGGTCGCGGCGTTAACGTCGTTGTATTCCTGCGCAAATGGTTCAAATATCCTCGCGAGAAACTCCTCGCTCATGCCGATGCCGTTGTCACGGATCGTGATCCGGTCCCGGGAAATCTTATCCGAGGTGAAGAGACGTCTGACGATAAACTCTATCCGCCCGCCGTAGGGCGTGAATTTCGCGGCGTTTGAGAGGAGGTTGACGAGTACCTGCTGCACGCGGACCCGGTCAATCATGATGGCGCCAAATTCAACGCCCTCGAAGTCCGCCGCCAGCGTGATATTTTTTTCGCTCAGCGTAGGCTCCATAAGTTCCACGAGCGAGTCGAAGAGCTCTTTGGAGTTAACTACCTCCGGCTTCAGGGTTATCTTGTCGCTCTCGATCTTGCTCATATCGAGGGTGTCGTTTATAAGGCTCAGCAGATATTTGCAGGAGTCGTCTATCTTATGCAGATACTCCTTTATCTGTCCGATATCATCCGAATCAAGGGAGAGCTTTGTAAAGCCGACAATGCCGTTCATCGGCGTGCGCATGTCGTGGCTCATACGCGCAAGAAAATCGCTCTTTGCCCGCTGAGCGCTCCCCGCCTCGTTCTCAAGCTCGATCTGCGCCGTGATGTCGCGGCCTACTGCGCAGATGCCGATCACCTCTCCGGCGGCGTCCCTGATCGGGTATTTTGAGGTCGAAGAATATCTCTTGCGGCCCCCGCTCCCCGGCAGCGGTTCGATATAGTCGAGAACGGGGACGCCCGAGGCGAGCAGCTTTTTGTCGTCGGCGATGTAATGTTCCGCCAGCTCAGGACCGAAGAGGTCCCGGTCGCTCCTGCCGACCAGCTCCGCGGGGGAGGAGCAGCCGACCAGCTCCGCAAAGGTCTGCGAGGCGCCGGCGTATACGGAGTCTTTATCTTTAACGCAGATAAAGTCCGGGGTATTCCTCAAAAATTCTTTGAGATAGCACGACATTATGTCATTTGCCTTCATTGCCTTATCCGCGCTCCGTCCCGTGAGATGATAAAAACATTCCCGTCTTTGTCCGAATCTGGTCTTCTGGCGACATTATACTGTAATTTCTGCTTTAAGACAGCTGGTGATACAAAAAGGAGAGGCCGAAGCCTCTCCTTGATTATAGCTTCTTTGAGAGAAGTTAAAGCTCTCTCGGCTGCGCGTTGTAGTGCGTGTGGAGAAGGTGGTGCGCCTTCTCTCCGAGCGGTTTGCCGAGCCACTTCTCGTAAAGGGCGGCGATGTCGGGGTTCTTGTGCGACTGGCGCAGCGTTTTGGCTTCGTCGACGCTGTAAAGAGCCGCCGTACGCGCGGCGCGGATCTCCGCGTTGACCGGCTGGGGCTGTCCGCCGCCGCCGATGCAGCCGCCGGGGCAGGCCATGACTTCGATGAAGTGGTAGTCGGCCTTGCCGGCGCGGACCTTGTCCATGAGGATCTTCGCGTTCTTCAGCGTATGGGCGACCGCGAGTTTGACGTTGACCTTTTCACCGTTGACCGGCACTTCGATCGTCGCCTCTTTGATGCCCTCCATGCCGCGCACGGGCTGGAAGATGATCCCGGGGATATCCGCGCCGCTGTTGAGCACCGAATAGACGGTACGCAGAGCCGCCTCCATAACGCCTCCAGTGACGCCGAAGATGGCGGCGGCGCCGGTCGAAGAGCCGAGCGGGCTGTCATATTCCTCTTCGGGGAGGTTCTTGAAGTCGATGCCGGCGTTCTTGATCATACGCGCGAGTTCGCGGGTCGTAAGAACTGTGTCGACATCGGGGATTCCGGGATTACTCTGGAGCTGCGGGCGCACGCACTCGGCCTTCTTCGCGGTGCAGGGCATGATCGAGACGCTGTAGATGTCTTCAACAGCGATACCCTGCGTCTCGGGCCAGTAGGTCTTGGCCAGAGCGCCGAACATTCCCTGCGGCGATTTCGCCGTCGAGAGGTGCGGCAGAAGGTCGGGATATTTGATCTCGATGAAGTTTATCCAGCCGGGCGAGCAGGAGGTGATCATCGGCAGCACGCCGCCGTTGACGACGCGGTCGAGGAACTCGTGTCCCTCTTCCATGATCGTAAGGTCGGCGGAGAAGTCGGTGTCAAATACCTTGTCGAATCCCAGCCTGCGCAGCGCGGCGACCATTTTGCCGGTGACGACTTCGCCGGCCGGCAGCCCCAGCGCTTCGCCGAGGGCGACGCGCGTCGCGGGAGCAGTCTGGACGATCGTATATTTCTTGGGATCGGCGAGGGCGGCGAATACCTTTTCGGTGTCGTCGCGCTCACAGATGGCGGCCGTCGGGCAGACCGCGGCGCACTGTCCGCAGTAGGTACAGGCGACCTGGTCGAGTCCGAGCCCAAAGGCCGGTTCGACGATGGTCTTGAAGCCACGGTTCACGAAGGCGTAGACGTCAAGGCCCTGACGCTCGTGGCAGGCTCTGATGCAGCGGCCGCAGAGGATGCACTTATTGGGGTCGCGCACAAGGCTCGGGTTGCTCTCATCTTTTTCAGCGGAGCGCGTAGCGCCGGTATAGGGCACTTCGCGGATGCCGAGGTCGGCGGCCGTCTGCTGAAGTTCGCAGTCCTGGTTCTTCTGGCAGAAGAGGCAGTCCTGCGGATGGTTCGCAAGAAGGAGCTCGACGACCGCTTTGCGGGTCTCGCGTACCTTCGGAGTGTTCGTATATACTACCATACCGTCCGCTACGGGATAGACACAGGCTGCGCCGAGTCCGCGGCCGCCGACTATCTCAACTACACAGACGCGGCAGGCGCCCTCTTTGGAAAGCTCCGGGTGATAGCAGAGCTGAGGAATGCGGATTCCGGCTTTGGCAGCGGCTTCGATCACTGTAAAATCGGATGGCACCTCTACTGTTATGCCGTCTATAGTAACCTTAACAAGTTCCATATTCTTTTTACTCCCCTTCCATTAGCCGAAATTAGCCGCGCACGATCGCTTTGAACGGGCACTTCGTCAGGCATGCGCCGCACTTGATGCACTTGGCCGCATCGATGACATACTTCTGTTTCGGTTCGCCGCTGATCGCATTGACCGGGCAGTTCTTCGCGCAGAGGCTGCAGCCTTTGCATGCGTCGGTGATCTTGTAGGTCAGCAGATGGTGGCAGGCGCCGGCCGGGCATCTCTTCTCCTTGATGTGCGCCTCATATTCGTCTCTGAAGTAGCGCAGCGTGGAGAGGATGGGGTTCGGGGCCGTCTGGCCGAGGGCGCAGAGCGCACCGGCCTTGATGGAGGAGGCAAGCTTTTCCAGCTTCTCGATATCTCCGTCTTCGCCTTTGCCGTCCGTGATCTTTTCGAGCATTTCAAGCATGCGTTTGGTACCCTCGCGGCAGGGCGTGCACTTACCGCAGGATTCCGACTGTGTGAAGTTGAGGAAGAACTTAGCGACGTCGACCATGCAGGTCTCTTCGTCCATGACGACGAGTCCGCCGGAGCCCATCATCGCGCCCGCGGCGATGAGCGAATCATAGTCGACCGGGGTGTCGAGAAGCTGCTCGGGGATACATCCGCCGGAGGGACCGCCGATCTGGACGGCCTTGAACTTCTTGCCGCCGATGATGCCGCCGCCGATGTCAAAGATGATCTCGCGCATCGTGATACCCATCGGGACCTCCGCGAGTCCGGTGTTGTTGATCTTACCGGTCAGCGCGAATACCTTGGTTCCCTTGGACTTCTCGGTTCCCAGCTTCGCGTATTCCTCCGCTCCGACGCGGAAGATGTAGGGGACGTTGGCAAATGTTTCAACGTTGTTTATGTTCGAAGGCTTTTCCCAGAGCCCCTTCACCGCGGGGAACGGCGGGCGGGGACGCGGCATGCCGCGCTTGCCTTCGATGGAGGCCATCAGGGCCGTCTCTTCGCCGCAGACGAACGCTCCGGCGCCCTCTTTGATATGGATGGTGCAGTTAAAATCCGTACCGAGGATATTCTCGCCGAGCAGTCCCGCCTCTTCGGCCTGGGCGATAGCCTGCTTCAGACGCTTGATCGCGAGCGGATATTCGGCGCGGCAGTAGATATAGCCTTCGTCGGCTCCGATCGCGTAGGCGCCGATGATCATGCCTTCGAGTATCGCGTGCGGGTCGCCCTCAAGCAGCGAGCGGTCCATGAACGCGCCGGGGTCGCCCTCGTCCGCGTTACAGATGATGTACTTCTTGGGTCCGGGCGACTTCTGGCAGAAGCCCCACTTCATGCCGGTGGGGAACCCGCCGCCGCCGCGGCCGCGGAGGCCGGTCTTCTTCATCTCTTCGACGACCTGCTCCGGCGTCATCGTGAGAAGGACCTTCGCCAGTCCTTCGTAACCGTCGGCGCCGATGTATTCCTCGAGCGAATCGGGGTTGATGTGGCCGCAGTTCTTAAGCACGAGACGGTGCTGCTTCTTGTAGAAATCAATGTCGGCATAGTCGGGAACGCTCTGCGCCGTGAGCGGCTCCTTGAAGAGGAGGCGGCCGACGATGCGTCCCTTGATGAGATGCTCCGAGACTATCTCGGGAACGTCAGATTCCTGAACGTGCGTGTAGAAGGTTCCTTCGGGATAGATGATGACGAGGGGACCCTGTTCGCAGAATCCCTGACAGCCGGTTTCGACTATCTTTACCTCTTTATCAAGGCTGTTGGCCTTGAGTTCCTCTTCAAGCTTTGCGATTACCTTTTTTGAACCGGAGGAGACGCAGCCCGTTCCGGTGCAGACCAGTACGTGAGCTCTTACGAGAGCCATTTAAAATTCCTCCCTTCGACCTATGCTTCTTTGTTGGGGATCTTGGCTACCACAAGATCCTCGACGACGACGCCGTTGATGAGATGATCCGCGATGATGCGCGGGACATCCGTCGGGCTGACAGGGCCGTAGGTGACTCTGTCTTCGCCGGGGCGCACTATGTCGAGAAGGGGTTCTTTCTGGCACATACCGATGCATCCGGTCTGGAGAACCGCCACGTCGTGTATGTTGCGCTTGGCAAGCTCCTCGAGGACCGCCGTCATTACCGCGCGCGCGCCGGCGGCGATGCCGCAGGTGCCCATGCCGATGATGATCTGTCTGTCGTTGAGCTTTCTAGTTTCAGTCTGTTTTTTGGATTCAGCCTTTATCTTACGAAGATCTTCAAGACTCTTGATTGCCATTTAAAGTTCCTCCCTTATTCCTAAGCGTACTTGTCCAGTATCGGACCGACCGACTCGGGCGTAAGTCTGCCGTGCGTCTCGTCGTTGACCATGAACACCGGGGCGAGGCCGCATGCGCCGATGCAGGCCACCGTCTCAAGCGTGAACTTGAGGTCGGGGGTTGTGACCTGGCCCTCTTTGAGGCCGAGCTTTTCGCGGATGGCGTTGAGAACGCCCTTCGCTCCGCGAACATGGCAGGCCGTACCCTGACATGATCTGACGATGTTCTTTCCGCGCGGCTCAAGATGGAACTGAGCATAGAATGTCACCACGCCGAATATCTGGCTGACGGGGACATCAAGCTGATTACTGATTTCGATCAGGACCTCTTTCGGCAGATAGCCGAAGATTTCCTGTGCCTGTTGAAGCACGGGAATGACGCTTCCCTTAGTGCCGCGGTATTTGCCGAGGAGCTCAGCAAGCTGCTCCCACTGCTTTTCCGACGCTTTCTCCACCATAAAACGCACCCTCCTTAAGTTGTCTCCTTCTCAGGCCCTCCCGCCTGAAAAGATGAAGATGTAACCCCAATAGAAAAGTTACAGGTAATCCGCACGCCTCAAAAACGCTCGTAATGAGACACTCTATATTGGCAGACGTACTGTGCGAGACAGCACTTGCGAAAAAGTACACAAAGCATGTTTATTATAGCCCCTCTATGAGAATAACTGCAACCGAAAATCTCTTTTTTCAGACAAATAAAATTATATTTATGCTTTTTTGTCCATTTTTGTTCACGATTTATGTCATAAAAACACCTTGTATTTCCGAAAATTCCGTTTTTTCTTACCGTCAAACACAGAATTTTTAGGTTTTTTTCGCTTCGTTTAACAAATCTGCGCCAAATTCAAATATATGATCCATACGGTGAGAGTATTCTTTCTCTTTATTAAAAATCAATAAAAACGTATAATGGCCACCAAATATAAAAAATGACGCCGTAGGAGGAATTTATAAATGCCGGAGGCGGTAATAAACGGCAAAAGGGTCTCCTTTGAGCCGGAAATGACAATATTAGAGGCGGCGGCGCGCGCCGGGATAACGATCCCGACGCTCTGTTACCATCCGGCGCTTGAGACATTCGGCGGCTGCCGTATCTGCCTGGTAGAGGCGAAGGGCTTTTCCAAACTCCTTCCGGCCTGCACGACCCCCATTTCGGAGGGCATGGAAATCACCACGGAGAGCCCTCTTATCCGCGATACGCGCCGCGCCATCGTGGAATTGATGCTGCTGCGCCATCCGTTCGAATGCCTTTACTGCCACGCGAACGGCCGCTGTGAGCTGCAGAGGCTCGTCTATAATCTCGGGATCAAAAGAGATTCCTTCCCCGGGCGCGCGGACCGTTCGCCGACGCCGCATCCCGTCGACGAATCAAATCAATTCTTCATCCGCGATACCGACAAATGTGTGCTCTGCGGCCGCTGCGTGCGCGTCTGCGAGAGCCACGCGCAATACAGCGCTATCGACTTTCTGAACCGCGGCATCAAGACGGTGATACAGCGCCCCGCGGATTTCGGCATCGAGTCCTCCGACTGTAAATTCTGCGGCCAGTGCGTCGCCGTCTGCCCCGTCGGAGCCCTCGCCGAGAGGCCGGCGCTCGGCGGCGGCCTCGCCGCCGATATAAAACGCGTAAAGACGGTCTGCCCCTACTGCGGCGTCGGCTGCTCCGTCGTCGTCGAGGTAAACCGGCAGGGCAGGGTGACAAACGTCACCACCGACCACACCGACACGGACTCTCTCAACCAGGGCAGAAGCTGCGTCAAGGGACGCTTCGGATGGGAGTTCGTGAACAGCCCCGACCGCCTGACGACGCCGCTGATAAAAGAAAACGGAGAATTTCGCGCCGCCTCCTGGGATGAGGCGCTCGACACGGTGGCGGCGGGACTTCGCCGCAACATGGGACGCGCCGGCTTCTTCACCTCAGCCCGCTGTACGAACGAGGAAAACTATCTCATGCAGCGCTTCGCGCGCGAGGTGATGTCCACCAACAACGTCGACCACTGCGCCCACCTCTGACACTCCGCTACGGTGGCGGGTCTCGGCGAGACCCTCGGAAGCGGCGCGATGACAAACGACTATGAATCGATCAAACATGCCGATACAATCATGGTGATCGGCTCCAACACGACGGAGGCCCACCCGGTCATCGGCGCGATGATCAAAGAACGCGTGCGCGCGGGGGCCAAGCTTATCGTCTGCGACCCGCGCCTCATCGAGCTGCACCGGTACGCCGACGCGTCGGTGCGCCAGAGGAGCGGCTCCGACGTCGCGCTGGTCAACGCGATGATGCACGTTATATTAAAGGAAGGGCTTCACGACGAAGCCTTCGTCAGAGAGCGCGTCGAGGGCTTCGAGGCGCTCAAGGCCCTCGTTCAGAGATACACCCCCGAATACGCCGAAGAGATAACCGGCGTGCCGGCGGAGACGATAGTCAGGGCGGCGCGCCTCTACGGCGGCGCGAAAAACGCCGCAATCTTCTACACGATGGGCATCACGCAGCATGTCACGGGGACGAACAACGTGCGCAGCCTCTGCAGCCTCGCGCTGCTCTGCGGCAACCTCGGACGGCCCGGCACCGGGGTAAACCCGCTGCGCGGCCAAAACAACGTGCAGGGAGCCTGCGACATGGGATGCCTTCCCGCTACGCTGCCTGGATACCTCAAGGTGAACACCGGGGCCGCCGCGGAAAAGACACGCGCCCTTTGGGGATGCGCCCCGCCGGAAAAGGCCGGACTCACCGTCGCGGCAATGATGGAGGCGGCGGCGAAGGGCGATATCGGGGCGCTCTTCATCATGGGTGAAAACCCCGCCGTCACCGACGCCGACACCGGCCACGCCGTTCACACCCTAGGAAACTTAGACTTCCTCGCCGTGCAGGACATCTTCCTCACCGAGACGGCGCGGCTCGCGGACGTTGTGCTGCCGGCCGCCTGCTGGCCTGAAAAAGAGGGGACCTGCACCAACACGACGCGCGCCGTGCAGCTGCTGCGCAAAGCCTGCGATCCGCCAGGCGGGGCGCGCGACGACTGGCGCACCTTCGTTGAACTCGCAAAGCGCTTCGGACACCAGTGGCGCTTCGACAGCGCCAAAGACATCTTTGAAGAGATACGGAAGGCCAACCCCGCCTACGCGGGCATGAACTACGAACGGCTTGAGAGGGGATATCTGCAGTGGCCCTGCCCTGATGAAAACCATCCGGGAACGCCGGTCCTGCATAAAGAAAAATTCGCGCGCGCCGGCGGCAAAGCCATCTTCTCGCCCTGCGAATGGAGCGCGCCGCACGAATGGCCCGACGGCGAATACCCCTTTATCGCCACGACGGGGCGCAGCCTGTTCCACTACCATTCCGGAAGCATGACGAGACGCGGCGCGCCCGGACGGCATCTTAAAGAGCTCTACATAGAAATCAACCCCGCGGACGCGAAAAACCTCGCGCTGGCCGAGGGGGAGACGCTCACCGTGACCTCCAGGCGCGGCTCCGTCTCGGGGCGCGCGCGGATCACGGAAAAGGTGGCTCCGGGAATGGTCTTTCTGCCGTTCCACTTCGCCGAGGCCCCGGCCAACCTGCTGACGGCGGCGGTCTGGGACCCGACCTCCGAGACGCCCGGCTTCAAGGTGAGCGCCGTGAGGCTCTCCAAGGGATAGCGCCGTGACCCGCGCCATTGGAGGCTCGCTCCTGCTGCTCGCCGGAGGGCTTGGCAGCCGCATGTGGGGAAAAAATAAACTATATCTCGAACTCGGCGGCGCGCCGCTGCTCGGGCAGATCCTGACGCGCCTCTCGCCGCTCTTTGACGAAACGCTGCTGCTCGCGGCAAAGGGCGGCGCGCGGGAGGCGCGGGAGAGATTGGGACCGCTGCTTGACAGGTGGAACGTCCGCATAACGGAGGACCGCGCCGAAGGGCGCGGCCCCCTTGAGGGACTCTGCCGGGGGCTTGCGGCGATGAACGGCGAGTGGGGCCTCCTGCTCGGCTGCGACATGCCCTTCGCGGACGAAGCGGTGCTGCGCGGCATGGCGGCCCTCCGCGCGGAAGAGACCGACGTGGTGACGGCGGAGATCGGCGGCTGGCTTGAGCCGCTGCACGCCTTCTACAGCCGCCGCTGCCTGCCCCGCGCCGAAGCGGCGCTCGCGCAGGGCGGACGGATAAAGGCCTTCTACCGCGAATCGCGTCTCACCATCCTGAACGAAGAGGCGCTCTCGCGCCTCTCTCCCGGCTACAAAAAATCCTTTACAAATCTCAACACCCCCGGCGATCTGTCGATGATTATGCGCTCATAACGGCGAAATATTGGCGGCCTATTCTGAAGACGCCTGACCGTCATCACAGCCGCCCGTCAACTCCGTTCCGGTGATACTCGCACGTCCGGCATAGCGCATCCGCGCAGGGGACGGTATCCTTCGGGCGGGACTGCCTACCCAGGTACCTCCTGGGCCAATATCTTTTATGACGGTGCTGCCTGCGCCGACGGTAGCATTTTCGGCGATCGCCGCGTAAGGGCGGACGAGAGAACCAATGCCGAGAAAAACGCCGTCCGCAAGCGTCACGTTATCGCCGGCGGCACTTCTTGGAGCCGCGTGGCAGTAATCGCCAACCTTCGTATCGTGGCCGATGTAGCAGCCCGAATTGACGATGCTGTGGCGGCCTATTGCCGCGTCAGATTCTATTATGCAGCCAGCCATGACGATCGTACCCTCACCGATACGCACGGAGCTGTCAACAACACTTTTCGGGTGAACGATGACAGGCCAGCAGACATTTTTAAACTTCTCACAAATAACACGGCGCACACTGTTATCTCCGATCGCGATAACCGCCATTGTCTCGGCGGTATCGGGCATTTTGGAGACGGGCCCGTAAATTGGCAGACACCAGAGCGTTTGCCCCCACAGTTCCGGGTTATCGTCGTAAATCCCTCTGCATTCGAAACCGCACGTCACTAGCGCTGAAAGAACGACCTTCGCGTGGTCGCCGGCACCGATAAGAAAAATGCGAGACTTTTTTTCCATATCATTCCAACCTTTCCATTTTTATTCACCCGCACCGCTTAGACAGGACGGGAACAGTTTATATACAGCCTTTAGTTCTTCTTTGAGCCTGCCGCGGCCATCTCTTTTTCCGCCTCGTCCAGCGGCTGCCAGCCGCCTCCGAGCGCTTTGAATAGCTGGACGGCGTTTGTGGATATTTGGCCTCTGCTTATCGTGTATTCTTCGGAGAGCTCTGTCAGTGAACGCTGCGCGTTAATCACGTTTGTGAAATCAACGAGGCCGTTCGCGTATTTGTCGTTTGCCACATCAAGCGCCGTCTGGGCCGCTTCCATGCCACGTTTAAGCGAACCGTTTCTCTCATATTCCCGCACGTTGGCGGAGAGAGCGTTCCTCACTTCGCCAACTGCCGTGAGTACGGTCTGTTCATAGCTGTTGAGTAGTTGCTCAGCGACGGCGCCCTGCACCTTTATGTTGTTCCTGATCGCGCCGGCGTGGAAGATGGGCCAGCTTATCTGCGGCATGAAGCCGTAAAGTTTGGCGGGGCCTTCAAATAGGCTTCCCCAGCCGCCGGCTTCGGTGCCGATCGAGCCCGTCAAATAAAATTTGGGCCACAGGTCGGCCTGCGCGGACTTTTTGCGCGCGAGCTGCGCGGCAAGGAGCCGTTCCGCTCGGCGGATGTCAGGGCGCTGGCGGATGGCGTTTGCCGGGATGCCGATATATTCCCTGTTTTCAAGAACGGGGATAGGGCCTTTCACAGAAAGTTCCGCTTCCAGCGTCCCCGGAAGTTCGCCCGTGAGGATGGCGAGCGCGTTTTTGGCCTGTTCGAGCGCGGCTTCGATGTTCGGGATCATGGCTTTTGTCTGTTCCATCGTGTACTGCGCCTGTTTCAGAGTGAGGGAATCGGTAAGGCCGGAGTTTGTTTTCGACAGCTGTATCTCAACGGTGTCGTTTTGCAGCCCGAGGTTGTAATTCGCGATATCCAGGCGCTCCTGCAGCGTGCGCAGCGAGATGTAGTTTATCGCGACCTCCGAGGCAAGCGAGGTCCACGTCGAGTATAGCGCCGCGTACTGCGCCTCAAGCGTCGCCCGCTGTGCTTTGACCTTCTCGCGCCGGCCGCCGAAGACGTCTATCTCCCACGAAGCGTCGACACCGAGGCGATAGAGGTTGCCGCCGCCGCCCGTGCCTCCGGCGTCGACGGGCGTGCGGCTGCTGTTCCAGAAATTTGTCGTGTCGAGCCACGGCAGGAGCGCCGCCTGGCTTACGCCGAGCGCGGCACGCGCTTCCGTCACTCCGGCTCTCGCGGCGGCGAGATCTCTGTTTTTCTCAAGCGACTTTTTTATCAGCGAGGTCATTATAGGGTCGCCGAAGGCATCCCACCAGCTTGCGAGCCTCTCCGGCGTGAGCGCCTCGGACGTATCGGAGGATGCCGCCGCCACGGGGTATGCCCGCGCGAGCTCCGTCCACGCGTTCTCTGCGAGTTGCCTGTCGGCGGCGGGCAAAACGGCCCCGGCCTTCGGGGCGGCATTTATCGCTGAGGCCGCAAACGCCGTTATTGTGACGGCCGCCGTGCATCCGCGAAGAATATTTATCATTCTCATTGTGCCGCCCTCGCTTTCCTATCCATAGCTTTGATACGCCGCTTCACCTTTTCGCGTATCCTCTGGAAGAATACGTAGAGCGCCGGAATGAAGAAGATGCCGAAGATCGTGGCTGCGTTCATTCCAAAGAACATCGTCGTGCCGACCGCCTTGCGGCTCGCGGCTCCCGCGCCGGAGGCGAAGAGCATGGGAAGCACGCCGAGGACGCAGGTGAAGGCCGTCATGAGGACGGCGCGGAAACGTTCGCTTGCGGCGCGCGCGGCCGCCTGAATCAGCGGCAGGCCGTGTTCCTCGCGCTGCTCTTTGGCGAACTCGACGATAAGTATCGCGTTCTTCGCGGCGAGACCCACCAGCAGCAGTATCCCCAGCTGGGCGTAAATGGAAAGCGAAAGCCCCATCACCCAAAGCCCGGCGAGTGCGCCAAACATGGCCACCGGCAGCGAGAGAACTACCGGTACCGGCACCGACCAGCTTTCATACTGTGCGACGAGGAAGAGGTAGGCGAAGATGAGCGCGATCACGAGAACGACCACCACGCTGCTGCCGGATTCCTGTTCCTGATAGGTCATGCCGGACCATTCGTAGCCGTAGCCGCGGGGCAGCGCCGCTTTCGCTATTTCCGCCACGCGCGCTATTCCCTGTCCCGTCGAATAGCCGGGGTTCATAACGACCGTTATGCCGGCGCTGGGGAAGAGGTTGTAGCGGTCGAGCGTGCGCGGGGCCAGCGTTTTGCGCGCCGCGGCCAGGCTCTGCATCGGAGTCTGCCCGCCGTCGCTGTTGCGCACGAAGATGCCGCCGATGCTGTCCGCGCTGTTTCTATAGCTCCACTCGGACTGGAGCATGACCTTATTGACCTGCGTGCCGATGTTGATATCGTTGATATACGCGACGCCGAAATAGGTCTGCAGCGTTGAGAAGATGGAGCTTACCGGAACGCCCATCATCTCGGCCTTCTGGCGGTCGATGTTGAGGAATAGGTGCGGTGTGTCGGCGGAGTAGGTGCTGAAGGCGTAGAGAAACTCCGGCGCCTGGTTCAGCGCGGCGAGAAGCCCCTGCATCACCGACGCGAGCTTTTCTGGGTCGTTTTCCTCGCGCGACTGCAGCCTCAAGTCAAGGCCGGAGGCCATGCCGAGCCCCATTATCGCCGGCGGCGTGAAGATGTTCGCCGCGGCTTCGGGATACTTCGCGGCTATCTTTTTGATCTCGTCGGCTATCGTCAAAAGCTGCGTCTCTTTTGTCTTCCGTTCGTCCCAATGTTTCAGCGGAACGAGCAGCGAGGCGACGTTTTCGCCGTAACCTCCCATGATGTTGACTCCGTTGATGCTGGAAACGCTCTCTACCCCCGCGAGCTTTGAGACCTCGGCCCCCATGGAGCTGGTCACCCTTTCCGTACTCGTAAGGGGAGAGCCCTCCGGCAGCTGTATGGTAGAAAAGACGACGCCCTGGTCCTCGTCTGGGATGAACGATGAGGGCATAGTTTTACCCAGGACCCCGCAGCCGGCGATCATCAGCGCGAAAATGCCGAAGGTGACGAGCGTGCGCCGCGCAAGCCAGACGGAGCCCGCGACATAGCCGCGTGTGGATTTCGCGAGCGTGATGTTGAACCATTTAAGCGGCCCTCTCTCCGCCGGTCTCACGCTGCGCAGTATATGGGCGCACATCGCCGGCGACAGCGTGAGCGCCACCACGAGCGAGAAGCATACGGCAAAGGATATCGTCACGGCGAACTGCTTGTATATCTGCCCGGTGATCCCGCTCATGAATCCCACCGGCACGAATATCGCAAGAAATACGAGCGTCGTCGCACACATCGGGCCGGTAACGTCGCCCATCGCCTGAAGCGTCGCCTCCTCCGGCGAACAGCCATCCCTGTCCATAACGAAGAGCACGCGCTCGACGACGACGATCGCGTTGTCGACGACGGTCCCGATCACAAGTACCAGGCCGAACAGCGACAGGATGTTGATACTGTACCCCATAGCCGCGAGCCCCGCGAAGGTAGCCAGCAGAGAGATAGGTATGGCCGCCACGGGGACGAGCGTTACGCGCCAGTCCTGAAGGAAGAGGTAGCAGACGATGACGACAAGCATGAAGGTGAGAATGAGCGTCAGCAGTATCTCGTGGATCGTTGCCTTTACATAGTCGGTAGAATCGCGCAGAATGACGAATTCCATGTCGTCCGGCAGCGTGCTTTTTATCTCCGCCATCGTTTTTTTCGCGCCGTTCATAACGTTGAGGGCGTTTGAGCCGGCGGCCTGAGAAAGCGATATCATCGTAGAGGGCGCGCCGTTCACGATAGCCTTGATAGAGTAAGTCTCCTTGCCTATTTCGATTTTCGATATATCGCGCAGCTTGACGACGCCGCCGTTTTTGTTTACGGAGACGACGATCTCTTCAAAATCTTTGATATCCGTGAGCCGCCCCTTGGTCATCAAGGTGTAGACGATGGGGCTGTCCGTCGCGCTGGGCATCGCGCCGACGGAGCCGATGGAGGCCTGTTTGTTCTGGCTCTCGATGGCCACCGCCACGTCGCCGATAGAGAGCCCCAGCGATGTGATCCGCACGGGGTCGAGCCAGATGCGGATGCTGTATTTTGAACCGTAGACCTGGACGTCGCCCATCCCGGGAACGCGTTTCAGGACGTTTTTGATATTCGCGTGGGCGTAGTTTGACAGATCAAGCTCGCTGTGAGTCCCGTTGGGTGAAATGATCGCGAGAAAGGCCAGTATGTCCGAAAAGGCCGTCTCCACAGTGACGCCCTCCGCGACGACTTCGGCAGGCAGCTGCGGCGTTACCTGCGATACGCGGTTCTGCACGCGCACGAGCGCCATATCGGGATCGGTGCCCGTCGCAAAGGTAACGGTCAGCTTATACTCGCCGTTGTTGCTCGAACTCGAGTTCATATAGATCATATCCTCGACGCCGTTGACCATCTCTTCCAGCGGCGCGCCGACCGTGTTGGCCAGCGTCACCGCGTCCGCGCCGCGATAGGTGGTGGTCACCTGGATCTGCGGCGGAGTGACGTTGGGATACTGTTCGATCGGCAGAGAGAAAGCGGCGATCATGCCCGAGAACGCCATCAGCACGCAGATGACGATCGCAAAACGCGGGCGGTCGATGAAAAATTTAGAGAACATCCTCTTAGTCCTCTTTTTTCCGGCTGTCACCGGCCAAATCTGACGCCTTGCCGGACGGAGCCGGAGCGTTTACCTTGACCTTCACGCCGGGCCGGATATTCTGCAGCCCCGCGACGACGACACGCTGCCCTTCCGACAATCCGGCGTCGACTTCACGCTGCATACCGAATTCTCGGCCAAGTTTCACGCGTATGTCGCGAACCGTATCGTCAGCCTCAACCACGTATACGAAGTCGCCTTTAGCGTCGGCCATGACCGCCGCCTGCGGAATGACCGGGACCATGCGGCTCTTTACAGACTGCGTGAATACGCGCACCATTTCGCCGGGAATGAGCCGGCCGTCCCCGTTCTTATAGCGTAAATGCATAAGCACCGTTCCCGTCTGACGGTCCACAATATTGTCTTCAAAATCGCGGGAGCCAGCCGCGCCGAATGTCGTGCCGTTGCTGAGGACGAGCTTCGTTTTATAAACCGCGCCCTGACTTTTAAAATATTCAAGCTGGTCCAGGTAATCACGGTCCGGCAGCGTATAGGAGACGCGGATAGGGTCCATCTGGACGATGGAGGCAAGCGGTCCCGAGGCGGGGGTCACATAGTTGCCCTTCGTGAAAATTGCCGCGCCGATCTTGCCCGTGATCGGAGAGGTGATACGGCAGTAGCCGAGGTCGATCTCGGCGAGACGCAGGCTGGCCTTAGCCTGCGAGAGAGCGGCGCGGCACTGAAGAAGGTTCGCCTCGGCGCTGTCCCGCTCCGCGGCAGAGACGGCGCGGCTGTCCGCGGAGGTCACCCTTCGGTAATATTTGTCGGCCTCGGCGAGCGAGGCCCCGGCCTTTTCAAGCTCCGCGCGGCGGAGCTCCACCGTCGCCTGATAGCGTGCTGGGTCTATCTGGAAAAGCGGCTGTCCTTCCCTGACCATGGAACCCTCTTGAAAATAGACGCGGGCGATCTCGCCGGATATCTGCGGTTTGACCTGCACGCTCTGAATAGCCTCGGCGCGCCCCACATACTCCGACGGCCGCGCTGAGATATCCGCGCTCTTCACGACGGCCACGGTCACGCTCGGCGCTTCGGCGACAGCGTTCCCGCCTTTAGCGCCGCCGCCCATCCTTGGCGCCGCGTACCAGCAGCAAACGGCCGCGGTGATCAGCGCCGCGGCCGCCGCAGCTTTTATCCATTTTTTTGATTTCGGTTTGCTTTTGACTTCTATGTCGCTGTACGGTTCATGATTTCTCATATTTAATATACCTTCTCTTTTGAATTTCGTACCTTTTGCAGATACCTTTTTAAATACCGCAATGGTTCGCCCTATCAGTTTCGCAGCAGCACCGCGTTCTCATCCGCAGTCAATATCTTGTTGAAAGTGTCAAAGAGGATATCCGTATGCTCGGAAAAACTTTTCGGAAGGTTTCCCGCGAGCTGCATCATATACAGGCCGTGGAATATGGAGCTGATCAGTACGGCGATATCTCCTGTCGGAATGTCCTTTTTGAAACGGCCCTCTTTTTGTCCCAGGACGACGAACCGCTCTACGGCCAGCCTGTCGCGTTCAAAGTAGTCGACGATTATCTGCCGCGCTCTTTCCTGGACCTCGACGGGCCACTCGTACTGCCGGCGGGCCATCATCATGTGGATCTTCGCGTACCTGGCGTCCTCCTCTAATTTTGCCAACTCTTTTTTGTAATAGCCCCACAGCTCTCCGCTTAAATGCGGCGTGCTCAGGATATTTCTAAAACTCTCCTCGTTATCCTGGCAAATGGATTCGACGAGCTGGAGCAGGAGGTCGCTCTTATTCCGGAAATGCCAGTAAAACGCCCCCTTGGTTAGGCCTGCGCGCTTCGATATCTCCGTAACGGAGGTATTCGCGAAATTTTTTACGCTGAGTATGTCAAGCGCCGATTCGAGTATGTTGGCGCGAGTCTCAAGAGCCTCTTTCTTTGTTCTTTTCATTCATTCACCCCCAGTGAATATAAATAAAGTGCGAGGATTATATTTACCGCGGAGTATGTAAGTCAATATGAACAGCCCTCGTTTTAAATGTGCAAAAAGATTAGAACGACTTTAATTTCATAAGCTAATGGCGGATCAATGACATGTCAAAACGATAAACAGACGGAATTCCGCGCTCCCTAAAGGGCGGCAAAAAACACTGACGGGCATTCGCCTCACAGCATAAGAAAAACAACGCCGCGCTTACGACAGCCGTCCCAGGTAAAAACCAAAGCAGATATTTTTATTGAAAATAACCATAATTACATTCTTGATTACGTCCATTCAACAGTATAACGCGGCCAAATGCATAGTAACCGAAGCCGCCCGTAAAAATATGTGCTATCATTGACCCCAGAAAAACCGGCATAGAAGCGGGTACCGATTTCAAAGCGGTGTAAGGAGGAAAACCTTTTGCGCAGGACGAAAGAAGCGGCGGAAAATACGCGAAAGCGGATAATGGAGGGCGCGCTGGATCTTTTTATAGAAAAGGGGTTCTCCAATACGTCGCTTACGGAGATCGCTCACAGCCTCGGCATCACAAAGGGCGTCGTATACTGGCACTTTAAAAATAAAGAGGACATCCTTCTCCATATCGTCAAACGCCATTGCGAAGCCAAGATACAAGAGGCGGTGAACGCGCTGAGCGACCCTATGCCGGAGCAAACTTTATACTCCTTTTACAAAAAGAGCTTGAACTGTTTCACCTCTGACGAACGGTTTATTCGCGTTTACAATCTGCTGAGCCAGAATCACAGCTGGCCGGAAGACCTCAGGAACCGTGTTTTCGACATGCTCCACGACGCGGGCCTTAAGGAACGCGGGATCGTTACAGCTCACATAAAGAAAGCCCAAGAGGCGGGAGCGATCCGCGTAGACATTGAGGCAGAAAAAATAGCCGTCGTCATAACGTCGGTTTTCAACGGCCTCTATATGCTTCAAACGAAGAACCTGCTGCCGAGGGAATTTTTTATGTATGATAAATTGATCTTTGAGCCTTTCTCGCAGACGCTGGCCTCTTTGAATCTCTGATCCTGCGAGTGAAAAATTCGTGCGCGGGCTAACAAATAGCTTCTCGCGCGGACAACCTCCCTCAAAAAACCGGCGAATTTCATTTATGAACTCCAAGATCGCCGCATCCTTTGTCCATGTTGGCGCGCTCATAACGGCGAAATAAGGGTATAATTTCTCCTGGTTCAGCAGATTTTTATCAAGGAGGTGTCTCCGTTCCTATGCCATCGGGAGAACTAGACAACGCGCGTCCGGCGGGACCGCGCCTTTATGACTATATAATCATCCTCGTCACCGTCACGATCTGGGGCGGCAGCTTCGCCTCGACAAAATACGCGCTCGCGCAGGCGGAGCCCTCGCTGATCCTGCTGCTGCGCTTCCTCTTCGGCATCCCGGTGCTCGCCGCCGGCTGCCTCTTTGAAAAAAGCCTGCGGCTGCCGACGAAAGAGGAGGCGGTTATACTGCTCCTCATCGGCTTCCAGGGCATCTTCTTCCACCAGGGGATACAGGCCGTGGCGATGAAGACCGCCGGCGCGGGCAACGCGAACTGGATGATGGTCGCCTCTCCCGCGATCGTCGCGGTGCTCGGACGCGTCTTCCTCGGGGAAAAAATCTCGCGCGCCGGCGTGCTCGGCCTCATCCTCTCCGCCGCCGGCGTCATGATGGTGCTCGCCTGGGGAACGGTGAAAGAGACCGCCGAAACCGGCTCCTTCGGCACCGTGGGCGACTACATCATCTTGCTATCCGTACTCAACTGGGCCGTCTTCCTTGTCGCTTCGCGTAAATTCCTCAAAGCCAAAATGTCTCCCGCCTTCTCCATCTTCTGGGAGATAGTCTTTGCCTTCCTCTACGCGCTCGTCGCCAGCTTCATCGTGGGCACCGATTTCTCCCAAATACCCACCTTCACCGTACAGACCTGGCTCTCGATAATCTTCCTCGGCGCGCTCTCCTCGGCCTTCGCCTACCTGCTCTGGTATCAAGCCCTCGCCGTAATGCCCGTCGCGAAACTCATCGTCTTCCAGTTCCTCCAGCCCGTCGCGGGCATGGTCATCTCCTACTTCCTCATCGGCGAACGCTACACCCTCTGGCTCCTGCTCGGCGCGGCGATGATCATGAGCGGCATCTGGCTGGTAAATAAAAAATAGCGGCGCCCGCCCTATTGTTGACAGCCTGCGCACCTGATGCTATCGTTGAAAAAATGAATTACACAAGGGGTGCCTGTTTGACCGCATTGTAAGGGAGACCAAACCGCATAAGGGGACTGCGTAAACGGTGTTTTATACCGTATTATGTTGGTATGTGGTTTTGCTTCATACAGGGCGGTGACGGGCGTACCAATAAATGGCCTTTCGATGGTCACGGTTTCAACCGCACCCTTTGTTTCGTATGGGCAAAGTCTCCCGTAAATCTACCCCTCCCCGCCCGATAAAACCGTAAAAAAACCGAGACGCTGTCCGCCGCAGAGTGACGCCAGCGGCATATGATTGATAATGGAGGAAACGACAGAATGATATACAGAAGAGAAGAGGAAAGAGACCACGCCGAGGTCTGCCGTGTAGTGGAGAGGGCCTTTGAAAACGCCGAGCACCGCGACGGCACTGAACATGAGCTTGTAGCGCGGCTCAGAAAAAGCGGCGCTTTCGTACCCGAACTTTCGCTTGTCGCGGAAGAAGAGGGACGGATCGTCGGCCACATCATGTTTACCAGGATCGGGCTCGGAGAGGCCCCCGCGCTGGCGCTGGCGCCGCTCTCGGTCCTGCCGGAGTTCCAGCGGCGCGGCGTCGGCTCGCGGCTCATGGCCGAGGGGCACCGGATAGCCAAAGAGCTCGGCTACGAATTTTCCGTCGTTCTGGGAAGCGAGAACTACTATCCGCGCGCCGGATACCGCCCGGCCTCGGAGTTTGCCATCAAAGCGCCCTTCGACGTTCCGGAGGCAAACTTCATGGCCCTGCCTCTGCGCGAAGGGCTCCCCGCGCCCAAGGCGGCGGTGGAATACGCGGAAGAATTTTTCGCGTAGGGGAGCATAATGGCAAAGGAGGCGCGCGGTCGGTGCCGCGCGCCTCCTTTGCTCCCGTTAAAAATTCACTTCCTCTGGCCGCCGCGGTTCTGCTGAGGCGGCCACATATAGGCGGTACCCGCCTATCTCTCCCTTTTGCCCCTTATCAGCAGGCAGGGAAGCATGGCCAGCAGCGCGAGCGCGCCGGCGCCGATTCCGTTGCAGCCGCCTGAGCCACCGCCGTGGACCACCGTCGCCGCCGTCACCTTCACCTCGCAGGAGGCGCTGTAATTGCCGTCTTTTGTGACCGCCGTTATCACGCAGGTTCCTTCGCTTTTGGCGGTAACCTTACCCTCTTTGTCCACCGTGGCGACCGACTCTTTGCTGCTGCTCCAGGTCAGCGGCTGTTCGGCGATACCCCGGAAGGAGGCGGTTATCTTTTCCGTCACGCCTTTGCTGACCGTCATCGCCGCGGGTGTGAGTATCAGGCCGGAAGCCTGAGGCTTTTCCGTCACCGTGACGGTACAGAAAGCCTCTTTACCGCTCGTTTTCGCCTTCACCGTGACCTTCGCGCTCCCCGCCTTCAGCGCGCTGACGACTCCCGTCACGGGGTCGACGGCGGCGACATCCGGGCTGTCGCTGCTCCAGGTTACCTCCTCCAGCGCCCCCTCGGGCGCAAAGGATACCGTGAGTTTTTTGTCATAACCCTTTACGAGGGTCAGCTCCGAGGGATTTACGGTCACAAATTTTGTCTCCGGGCGCGGCTCTTCCACATCTTCGGAGAGCGGCTCTATCGTTCTGCCGCTTCCCGCGATACAGATCGGCACGCCCGCAAAATCCGTCTTATAGTCGTCATTGTCATTACGGCCCTCGACGAAAATATAGACCTCTTCGCCCTCGCGGTATTCGGGGATGACGAAGGTGGCGGCGCCCGACGCGTCGGCCGCCGTTTCAAGGCTCTTTATCCGTCCGTAATAGAGGGAGCGGTCGCCGCTCGTGATAACGGCGGCGAGGTGGTAGCCCGCGCCCGTGGAGGCCCCGGAGTAGGCCACGTCAACGCTGGCGGCGGCGGTTATCTTCCCTGAGGTAACGTCGGCAGAGACGAGTTTGTAGGTATTTGTCGCGAGGGTCAGTTTGTGTTCATCTCTTCCCTTATCGTCGGAGGCGTAGCTCTGCTTATAGAGCGAGGCGGTCAGGTCATCCTGTTTCCCGCCTGCGGCGGGAGATGTGAAGATGATGTTTTCAAGATTTAAATGAAAAGCCGGACGAAGGCCGACAGCCCCAAGATAAACGCCGCCATCGTCGAGGCCGCCGACGCTATCGACGTCTGACGCTCAGTAGACGCCGCCGCCGGGGGAACGAAGCCACCAATAACCATACTTCTTGTTACCTTCCGTATTACTCATGACTCCCTGCGACGCGCCATAGCCGGTAAGCTCCGCTTTACGGGAACTACTGCTATTATCATCATTGGCAAAACCATAGGCAGTATTTTTCGCATCGGCGTAGGAAAGGAGGAATATTTTATCGGTTGTCTTGGGACCGGGGGTAGCACCCCGTGTGCTCGAGTTGTCCACATCCGCCTTTATTATCCCGCCGCCTTCGCCCGCGGAGAAGGCCTTCCCGTAGAAGGAATAGGGCTTCGGGTTCCTCACCGTTATCTTGGTCACATCCGCTGAGACCGACTCGACATATTCTTTGCCATTGAGGAATTTGCGGATCTGCGATTCGCTCCACCAGGAATAGTATGGATCGGTATCGCTGTAATCGGGATTGAATGACACGCCGCCGTCCAGTATCTTTTCCGAAAGCATGAGCGCCGTCTTATCGCCGCTCACTTCGAGCACGCGCCAGAGAACGGGCTCCACCTTGAAGTCATCCGATGTGCCGGACTGCGGGTATGCCCCGTAATAGACGACGTCCGCGCTCGTCAGCGCCGCGGCGTTCCGCGCCGCGCCCAATACTAGTGTAAGTGACAGTAAGAGAAAGATTAAGAGAGAGGGTGAGCGACAAAGTAAACTTGATTTTAGTTCTTGGGGGGGGGTATTCCGGTTTAGCTTATGGTCATTATGATGTTTTTTCATCTTTTTTGTCTCCTTATTAAGTATTTTTACTGTGGATATTTTGTTGGTTCACGCATTATCCTACCGCAGTTTTTGGCGTTTGTGAAGCCTTTTTATTTTTTCCCCGATTATCCGTCTCCTCTTATTCTATCGTCAGCGCCTCCCTCACCTTCACGCGGATTTTTTTGAGCCGTTCCGCCACGGCCTGCCGGCTTACGCCGAGCCGTTCCGCCGCCTCACGCTGGCTCCGACCCTCCGACAGCGCCCGCGTGAACTTAAGCTCCTTCGCGGTGAGGACGCCGCCGAGCGTCGCCCACAGTTCGGCCTCCGCGTATCTCTCCTCCTCCGCGACGAAGCTCTCTTCCGGCTCTTCCAGCAACAGTTCGCCGCCCTCGGCGCGCGCCCTGCGCAGGCGGGCCGCCGCGTCCTCATCCGCAGAGGTTAACGCGATGCTCATTTCTCTTTGGGGACGCTTTTACTTTTGCAATTAACAAAAGCCCCGAAAAATTGAAATCCTGTCTTGACAGGGAGATAATATCGGCGTATCATTCACTTCACCAACGAAAAGTGGTAAAGATTTTCGAAACCAAAGGAGGCACGCGCGATGGAAAAGGCAATATTTAATAACAGCCGCTATTATTATTACTTTTATGCTTATCCCCGCACAGACGATGCCTCGGGGTTTTCGGTGTTTTCCACGAAGTGATTCAGACAGCATAAGGTAATAACTCTGAAAGATACTTCAAGGACCGCCGCCCTCAGGGGCAGCGGTCCTTTTTTGATATTGCGGGCAATTAAAAATTTATAAATAAAATTTTAACGATGAAAGGAAGTAATGAAAATGTTTGGAACGGATCTTTGGGTAGTATGCGCGGGAGCTTCGCTTATTTGGAGTACGGCCTGGTCTATCGTGATGATCGCAAGGAGGGCGAGGTAAAATGTTCACCTTCGCGCCGCTCTGGATAGGCTACGCCCTCGTTCTCGTCCTCATCGCCAAATACTCGCGCAGCCACGACGCACTGCTGCCCGGTAAGGTCGGCGTCGTCGTGCAGGCGCTCGCCTATGTCGCCACCTACATCTCCGCCGTGGCTCTGGTGGGCTTCGGCGGCCTCTGCTACCTCTTCGGGCTGCAAATGCTGCTCGTAGCCGCCGGCAACGTCTGGCTCGGCACCTGGTTCGTTTACAGGTTCCTCGCCTGGCCGACGCGCCTCTGGCAGAGAAAGCTCGACGCGCGCACACCGGCGGAGCTGCTGGCCAAAGCCTACCAGATACCGGTCCTGCAGACCTTTCTCGGCGCCATCTCCGTCGTTCTTCTCGTCGTCTACGGCTCCGCGGTCTTTAAGGGCGCGGCTGTGATGGTGGCGGGAGTGCTCCCGATCTCCGTGAACGCGGCGCTGGTGGCGCTGGTGGCGATCGTCGGCCTCTCGGTCATCTGGGGCGGCCTGCGCGGAGTGCTGTACACCGAAGCCATCCAGGGGCTTGTGATGATAATCGGCGTCGGCGCGCTGCTGATCGCGCTCCTCCGAGCGGTAGGCGGCCCCGTCGCGGGACTGCAGCAGCTCGCCGCGCTGCCGCCGGCCAAAGGGGCCGATAACGGATTTCTCGCCCTCTCCAGCGGCGCCGGCGGCCTCAACGTCATCTTTCTCACGATAGTGACCTCCGTCGGCATCTGGGCGCAGCCGCAGCTGATCCAGCGCCACTTCGCGCTGCGCAGTATGGAGGAGACGAAAAAGGCGGCCCCCCTCGCGATGCTCGCACTCTCCGTGGTGGTGGGCGGGGCCTACTTCGCAAGCGCGCTCTCCCGCGTCATGCTCGGCGGCGGCATCACGAACCCCGACACCGTGCTCCCGACCCTTGTGCATAACCTCCTGCCTGCGATAGGACAGCAGCTATTCGCGCTGGCAATCGTCTCGGCCTCGCTCTCCACCGCCTCCGCTCTGCTCCACATCGCAAGCGGCAGCCTTGGGCGCGACGTGCTCAAAAAGGAACTCAAGGGTTGGTCATGGCGCATCGCCGTCGTACTCTGCACACTCGGCAGCGGCATCTTCGCGCTCAAAAGCGGCTCCATCATCGCCGTGATCTGCGCCACCAGCTGGACGCTGCTGGCCTGCGCGATCATGGTCCCCTACCTCGGCCTGCTGGCCTTCGGCCCCAAGGCGGGCCCCCGCGCGGCCCTCTTCAGCTCGCTCGGCGGTTTCCTCGGCTCCATCGCCTGGTACGCCGCCGCCTACGCCTCAACCTCGAAGGGGCTGACCGGCCTCGCCGCCCCGGGAATCCTCGGCGCGATTCACCCGATAATCCCCGGAATCCTCGCCTCGGTGGCGATCTTCGCCCTCTGCGCGAAGAGAGTGAGGGTGGAGGCCGAAGCGGGAGCGGAGGCATAGGGACGATACCGAAAAAGATATCCTCGCATAGACCCAATGTCCATAGAACGTACAATCAGACCCTTCGCCGCCAAAACAGCAACAGAGGCGGCGGGGGCCTTTTCATACCCGGCGGGAACGGCTCCCGCATAAGCCCGTTTGGACGGCAATATTTTTGCCGAAGCTTTAAAATGGCCCGCCGCCTCTGCTCTTCTATGTAATCATCAGCGGTCATGATGGCAGAAGGGGATATATCTACCATACCGCCGCCGCGCTTGTCGTTTTCGCGCGCAACAAGACGGGAAACGCCTTCTGGGAAAACCGCGGCTTTTCCGTGAGGGAGGATCTGATATACAGAAATAAAACAATCAGAGAATTTACAAGGATAGACACATAAAAGAAAATCGTCTCCGCGCTGCCGTCGCGTTCGCTAAACACGCAGCGCGCGTATCAACTGTTCCGGTAAATTTTTATTAGCTCCTTAGCCCTTTTTACCTCCAGCTGTCCGCGGGCGTAATCCAGCACCTTTTCCTTCTGGATGTCGTCAAGCTGCGCCATCACGCCGGCGACGGCATCCTCCAATGTCTCCGCATCCCAAAACTCCCCCGACGTCGAAGGGCTTCCAACCCGCAAGCCATCTGAGAAAACTTTTTCCGTATTTTCATCACGCCAAAGTTCCATAAGCGGTATATCGAGAACTTTGCGTATCTCCGCAAGCAGCTCTACGGATGGGCAGCGTTTGTTCTGTTCGATCTTGCTTATGTGGGTCTGATGGATATTCAGGATCTCACAGAGCTGCGGCTGGGTGAGCCCTCTTAGCTTCCGGTATTTTCTCACGACATCTCCTATCATCTTTTGTCGCCCCTCAACAGAATATCAAAAAACTATAATGTGATTATGGAAGGACTTTACGTCATATTCAAAAGGCCATAAGGCTTGATTTATTTTGAAATATGGCTTACAGACTTATAATATTCATTATTGACTTTTAATTTTTCGGATTGAGCGATGTAAATGGTTATTTCAGTCTGCGTATTCAGGATAATTCGATGTCTTGGGTCGGATCGAACTGGAACAGGCACGAAATCCAAGTTTTACACGAACAACGCCGGAACGGACTTCGCCTGTCTGCTGATACACGTATCGGCGTCTACGTTGTTTATCGCTAGGAGAAAACGTTCCAAATAAGACAGCATTATCCAGGCAGTTGAAACAGAACTACTAAAGGCCGGACGGGCGCCACTGATATAGAGGACGCCCATCCGGCCTTTATAAAAAGACGAACGGACGGCTGGTTTTTTATAACTCCCGCCGTTTAATTATTAGTCAGTATAAATCAAATTAAATAAACTCTTTTTATCCGCTTTTCGTCACCTTTGCCACGCCCTTTTTGTTGAAAAAGGCCTCCACGCGCTCCATGATGTCGCCCTGAAGGACAATTTTTCCCTCCTCTATTGTGGAGCCGCAGCCGAGAGCTTTGCGCAGCTCCTTCGCGAGCGCCGCGAGGTCGCCGCGGTAGTCCTGCGGCAGTGTCACGATCGTCACCGTCCTGCCGCCGCGCCCCGCGCGTTCGCGCCGCAGCGCGGCCTTTGAGATCTTCGCCTCGGCAGCGGATTTCTCCGGCGACGGTTTCGGTGGTATTTTTTCCGTTTCTTTCCCTGCGGCGGCGGAGTCCGCGGGCCTCGCCTCTTCCGCGCCCAGCAGAGCTCCGAGCGATATCCCCAGCGGCCCCTGCTGCGAGAGGGAAAAGCCTTCGCCTTCGGTAAGTTTTTTATTTTTTTTCTCTCTCAATTCGATTTTCTCCTTCCCTGAACATGGCAAAGATTGCCGGCAGTTAGAATTATAGGATAAGAGCGCCGCGCAAGGTAGCGAAGACCATAAGGGACATTGGCCGAACCTCTCTCTTGCTAATATTTCAGCGTTAAATCTGTAATTCACCCTTGTTGTTTTTAAGTTTAGGCTATTTAATTATAATAGAGTGAAATATGGATATGAGAGGTATTACTTATGGATAGATTGCAGGCTTTCGATGAAAATTTCTTCTCCTTCGCGGAGATGTTAAGCGGCGCGCCGGGAGGCGCGGCCCTGCCCTTTAAGGCCCCGTCGCTCGCGGCGGCGAGCGGTCAGCCTTACGCTGGTGAGAATTACGCGATCTTCGGCGCGGGCGCGGAAAGTGAGGACGTCTCGGCGGCGCTCTCCTTTTTCAGCAATCGCCGCGCGGAGTTCGTCGCTCCCTGGCTGCCGCAGACGCCTTACAGCCTTGCGCAGATATTTGAGGAGCGCGGGCTGCTGCGCCGACGGATATACACTTCGATGTATCTGCCCGCGGAAAGCATGCGCGCCGGTGAGATGCCGGAGGGTGTTTCGCGGATAACGGAGAGGGATGCGCTGAGATGGGGCGAGGCCGCCTGGTTCGCCTTTGGCGGGGAGGCCTCGGCCGGTGTAGATTCTTACAAGAGATACGGAGCCTATCTCGCCACGCACAAGGCCAACGCGGCCTTCGCGATTGAGGGCGAAGAGGGGTATCTTTCAACGGCGCTCATCCATGAGACGGCCGGCACCGTAGGTCTCTATTATTTCGCCACTCTGCCGGAACACCGCCGCCACGGCTTCGCCGCGCGCCTGATGGACGGTCTCACGGCGGCGCTCGCGCATAAGGGCAAGCCGCTCGTGCTTCTCGCGACGGAGGCGGGGCTGCCCTTTTACATCAACTATGGCTTTAAGGTGATAGACAAGATTCCCATCTGCTCGCTGACAGATGATATTTAAGCGGATTCCGGAGCGGGCGGCGTCTGATTGGAGGCCGCCCATTCTTCTCTTGAGACGGCATAGATGAGGTGCGGCATATTTTTTCCCCGGTAATATTTTATAAAGCTGCCCGCCGTTTTCATGCCGAGGCGCTCGGCGACATGGCGCGAGGCCTCGTTTTCCGGCCGGATCTCGGCGATCACCCGTTCCGCCCCCAGACGCTCAAAGGCATAGGCGAGGGAGGCCCGCGCCCCCTCCGTGGCGTAGCCCAAGCCCCAGCGCTCTTTATCTAATATGTAGGCGATGCCAAAATGGCGGCATCCCTCTATGGTCTCGACAAGGGGGCCGATGAAGCCGATTATTTCGCCGCTGGATCTCTCGACCGCCGCGAGGAAGCTGAATCCGTCGCGCTCATATCTCGCCGCGTTTTCGCCGAGCCACGAGCGGACCTCATCCTCGGAGAAGCCGTGTTCCCAGGCGTACATCACCTGCGCGTCGCCAAGTATCCGCGACGCGGCCTCAAAATCCTCCGCGGTTATTTTGCGCATTATGAGCCGTTCTGTCTCGATCACTGAGTTCGCCTCCTTTTATGGCGGTTACCGGTCTCATATTTATAAAGGTTATGGAGCTGCGGGTCAACCCATACCGCCGATAGGCTATAATAGAAAAAACACAGGAAGGGAATGAGTTTTATGATAGATTTGGAGAGTCTCTGGCGCGATGCGCGGGCCGACACGCCCGTCTGCACCGTCACGGGAACCACGAAAAATATGATTCTTAACGCGATGATGGAGGGCGCTCACAGCTACGAGGCGATGGCCAAGGCCGTGCCGCTCTGCGAGGACAACGAATGCGCGTCGCGCAACCCCTCAGGGCGCGGCTGCCGTGAGAATGTCGAAGCCATCATTTCTATTTACCTGCCGGTATACGAGATGATGACGGAGGGCGGAGGCTGCCATCACGAACCGCGTCCCGGGGCAAAACCGGAGGGCTGTTCCGGCCTCCGCACCGATGCCTGCGGCGGCTGTACCGGGTGTAACGGATAGATAAAAGAAGAGAGATCTCTCTTCTTTTATCTATACTTCATTTAATATTAAGATAATATCTTTTATTTTATTAATTACCCCGTATAAAAGCCCTCGTTAGACCATCACGATAGCATTCTGCCTGCAATAAGATAGATTTATTAAAAATTTTTTGCCCATCTATAAAAAATTGTTTCATCTATTATTTTTATTGCATTTTTTTACAAGACCTCGGCCGTCCCCGTACTTTAATATAGTAGCGGAGTTCTTATAACGGTGTCTTTCGTCATACGCCGGCATGGCGGGAGCATAGAAAAGGGGAGGGTCGTTTTGAAACTGGATCTTCATAAGATAAACATCAGGGGCCTTGAGTGGGGAGAAAAGACCACCGTCAAAGACGGCGTCCTTTATGTCAATAGGGACGAGGCCATAGCGTCATGCGGTGACTTTCCCGTGGTTGCGGGCTTCTCTCTGCATATCGCACGCCCCGGAGAGAATGTCAGGATCATCCCGGTCAAGGCCGCCATCGAGCCAAGGTGCAAGCTCTCTTCGGAGGGCGCGGTCTTTCCCGGCATTGTCGGCGGGATGAAACAGGCCGGTATCGGCGCGACGCTGGCGCTGAAAAACTGCGCGGTGCTCGTGACTGAAAGCGGCGACGAAGGCTTAAAGTGCCGCACGGGCGGGCTCGTGGATATGAGCGGTCCCGCCGCCGAATATACGCCATTTTCAAAGACCTTCAATCTGGTGCTGGAGGCCCATGTGAGGCCGGAGAGGCTCAAGGATGAGACTCTTTCAACGGACGAGGCCTGCCGCTTCGCCTCTTTCCGACTCGCCGCCTATCTCGCGGAACGCTGCGCGGATATCAAGGCCGACGAGGTGAAGTGTTATGAACTGGCGCCGGCGGACGAAAAGCTGCCAGGCGTCGTTTATGTGATGCAGATGCTGGGACAGAATCCCGAGATAATCGACTTCCACGTCTACGGGCAGCTCGCGGGAACGACGATGATCCCGACGATGCTACACCCCAACGAGATTCTCGACGGAGCGGTGACAACCTTCCTCGGCGCCCACTGCACCGTATGTTCGGACAAGCAGTATATGTACGAGGTGCAGAACAGCCCAGTGATCGAGGAATTTTTCGAGCAGCACGGAAAGCGCCTCCGTTTCCTCGGCGTGATCCTGCACAACGAGGTGATAACGCTGGAGGGCAAGCAGCGCGCGAGCCTCTTTACCGCCAAGCTCGCAAAGCTTTTCGGGGCGGAGGGCGCGGTCCTCGTCACTGAGGGACACGGCAATCCCGACGAGGATATTATGCTCAACGTTAAGAATCTTGAGGCGGCGGGCGTGAAGACCGTCATCATCTCCGACGAGCTCGGGGGCCGCGACGGAAAGAGCCCCGGCCTCGCCGACTGGGTGCCGGAGTGCGACGCGATGGTCAGCGTAGGCAACACGCACCAGCTGCTCGCCGTACCGGAGAGGCTTGAGACGCTGATCGGAAACCCCGCCTCGCTTGAGCTTGTGAGGGCGGCGATCAGCTGCGGGCCGGAGGAGCCGGAGCATTTTTACACCGAGCTCATCCATATACCATGTTCCTGCGCGCAGGCGGGCATTAGCCGCCTCTCCGCGGATTGGATATAAGGGGGCTTTCGGATGACATATAAGATCCTTCACTATATAAACCAGTTCTTCGCGGGCATCGGCGGCGAGGACAAGGCCGACTTTGAACCGAAGCTGGTGGCGGGAGCCGTCGGCCCCGGCGCGCAGCTGGACAAGCTCCTTGACGGCAAAGCCCGAATCTGCGCCACCTACGTCTGCGGCGACAATTATTTCGCGGAACATACCGACGCGGTGCTTGCCGATTTCAAAAAGGCGCTCGATGAATACCGGCCGGACATTATCATCGCCGGACCGTCGTTCTACGCCGGAAGATACGGCTTCGCCTGCGGCCATGTGATCAGGCTGGCGCATGAAACGCTGGGGATTCCCGGAGTCGCCGGAATGAATTTCGAGAGCCCTGCCGTGGAGATGTTCCGCGACGAGATGTATATCGTCAAGACGGGCAATTCGGCGCGCGCCATCAAACCGGCGCTCGAAGATATGGCAAAGCTCGCGGAAAAGCTGCTGGAGAAGAGGGAGCTAGGCTCCGCGGCGGAGGAGAACTACTTCCACCGTCACATCAGGAACAACTTTTTCCGCGAAGAAAACGGCGGCAAGCGGGCCGTGGAGATGCTTCTTAAAAAGATGAAGGGCGAGCCCTTCACCTCGGAATACCTTCAGGCCATTCCCGAGAAGGTGGCCGTCGCCAAAGCCGTCGGCGACCTGAGCAAGGCGACGGTCGCGCTGCTCAATACCGGCGGCATCGTACCGGCGGGAAATCCCGACAAGATAGAGAGCTCCTCCGCCACCAAATACGGCGTCTACCCGCTTGACGGCGCGGAGCGCCTTGAGCCGGGCGCCGTCATCTCAATACACGGCGGGTACGACACCAGCTTCGCCAACGCCGATCCCAACCGCATCGTGCCCGTGGACGTCATGCGCGGCCTGGAAAAAGAGGGCGTCATCGGCAAGCTGCATGAGTATTACTACACCACCGCCGGCACCGGAGCGTCGCTGCTCAACGGCGAGGCCTTCGGCCGCGGCATCGCGGAGACGCTGAGCAAAGCAGGCGTCGACGCCGCGATCATGGTCTCCACCTGAGGCTCATGCACCCGCTGCGGCGCAGCGATAACCAAGGAGGTGGAGCGCAAGGGGATACCCTGCGCCCATATCACGGCGATAGACCCGATCGCCCATACATTCGGAAGCAACCGCGTCGTCCACGGAGTGGCGATACCACACCCGCTGGCCAATCCCAGCGAAGACGGCGGCGCCGAATATAACGAGCGCCGGGCCCTCATTCTTGAGGCGCTGGAGAAGGTAACTAAATAACTACCGCCTGCCGGAGCGATGCCGGCGGGCGGCCTTTGTTCAAAAAAGGGGGGCGTGCAGATGAAGGAAAAGAATAGAGCCATCAGAAAACTTTGGAGCAGAAAGACGCTTCAGTGTCTGGATTTTTTGACGGCGAAAAATCTGCCGCCCTCGCGCGACTCCTCGCACCTGCACCACGGCTACACCATCAGCATCGTGGAGAGCGGCATTCTGCCGATGAACTTCCGTGATTTCCGGCTGGACCTGAAACCGGGAGACTTCCTCATCCTGGGGCCGGAGGTGCCGCACAGCTTCAACCTCTCCTCACAGATGGGAGAGTGCTCGTACAGGACCGTCTTCGTCAAAGAAGAGGGACTGTCGGGCGAAGCAAAGAGGGCCGTTGAGAACGAAAAGGCCACGGTGTCATGCTTCTCCGACCCCGCGCTCTGGGAGAGCTACCTGAATATCCAGCGCGGCGTCGAAGCGGGCTCCGAGTCCGATATCAGCGACATCATCAAAAGCTCGGAGCTGCTTCTCTCAAAGATGGCCGGCAATACCATCTCAAGGATGGTCGTAAAATCGTCGCACATCCTCGCCGTGAAGGAATATCTGAAGGATAATTTCGCCTCCGTGCCGAACATCGAAGAGCTGGCGGAGATCGCCCACATCAGCCCCTTTTACCTCATGAGGCTCTTCAAGGAGGAGATCGGCCTCTCTCCTCATGCCTATATAAACCAGCTGCGCGTGAACAGGGCGAAGGAGATGATGGCGGAGGGGCTTCCGCTGCTTCAGATAACCTACGAGCTCGGCTTCACCGACCAGAGCCATTTTTCAAAGACCTTCCTGAAGATAACCGGAGTCAACCCCAACCGCTACGGGAATGTCTGCCGCGGGACTTAGGAAATCAACTCTGAAAAATCGCGGGAAATGTCTGCTGCGTACTTTGCTTTTGCCGCTTGTATAAACAAGAGGCAATAAAACACCAATATTAAAGGAGATGATATCTATGTCTTACCTAAGAGTAACCTCTTTAGACCTATGGGTGATTGTTTTTTATTTCTTCGTAATCATAGCTAACGGTATATATCAGAGTGTGAGAAAGACAAAGGGGGGCGACGATTTCCTTCTTGGCGGAAAGTCCTTCGGGATCTTCTCGACATTATGCACTCAGGGAGCGACCATGAAGGGCTCCTCCGCTCTGGTAGGATACAGCGCGGGAGCGTACGTCAACGGCGCGTCCGTGCTGATCTCCAGCCAGTGCTACAGTCTGGGAGCCTGGATCGCGGTCATGTCCGGCATTGCGAGAAAGATCAAAAAGTGCTCCAATACCATCGAAATTCGCAGCGCCGGAGATATTTTCTTAAGACGGTTCGGGTCGGAAACGCTAAAAAAACTGGTGGGACTCGGCGGCACCTGGATGTCCCTGTCAATCTTGAGCAGCAATATGGCGGCCATCGGCCTTCTTGTGCACCTCATGTTCGGGAAATATGGACTGACATATGAATATTCCCTCATATTGGGCGTCTGCGTCGCGGTCGCCTATACCGCGATCGGCGGGCTCGTATCCGTCGTCTACAACGACGTCCTTCAATGGTGCATAATGATGCCCCTGATCTTCTTCCTCTTCCCCTACGCGCTGGTCACAAAGTGCGGCGTTACCCCGGAGGCGCTGCACAGTACCTTAAACGCCGCGAAGTATTTTTCATTGCAGCCAAATTTATGGTGGTTCGGTTTTCTGCTGGGAGGCATACTCGCCGCCTGCTGCGACGTCTCGCATCTGACGAGGTTTATCACAGCGAAGGACGAGAAAACCGCCGTCACCGGAAGCATGTTTGGTTTTACTTTTTGCGTGCTGCTTGCGGGTTTTGTAGTTTTCTTCGGCCTCTCGGCCGCCATGCTGATCGAACCGTCGGTATTGGGAGACAATAAAGACGGCGCTATATTCGCTCTGATCTCACGGGCACTGTCGCCGGGATTCGTCGGACTCATGCTCGCGGCAATTCTCGCGGCGACAATTTCCACGATCGACTCTAACCTGCAGACCGCCGTATTATGCACGATGATAGATATCGTTGAGCCCTCACTCCCTAAAAATACGACGGAAAAACAGAAACTTCTGTATTGCCGCCTGATAACCGTAGTTATTGCGGTACTCTCCATATTCTTCGTACTTAAAGTAAAGGGGATAATCGCAATAATAGGCATCGGATTTAATGTCTACTCTTCGGCGATATTCTTCCCCCTGATGAGCTGCATGTTCTGGAAAAAAGCCACGGCGAAGGGACTTATCACCGGCATCGTGGTCGGCGCAGTTACAGCGGTAGTTACCGTCAGCATGAAACTGCCGCTGCCGATAGTCTGGGGAGTCTCTTTCTCAGCCATTTCAACGATCGTCATCTCCTGGCTGACCGCCGGTGAAAAATCGATAAAACCGCTGCTTCCCGGCTTTAACGAAAGCGGGCAAAAGATCGATTCCGACATTTTCAAAGCATGTTTCCTCGGCGCCTCCGGCTCTCTGATCCTCTCAATAGGTATCGGGACATGGGTAAATTGGATATACATAATAATCGGCACTATCCTAATGTTCCTGTGCATAAAGATGCTCGACAGCGCCTTCAAAAGGGTCGCCGCCAATTAATAAGCCCTTGCGGCGGCATCTATATTGAGATTACAAAATAGGTTTAATGATTTGAAACACAATAAAACACAACAGGAGGGTTTTTGAAAATGAAGTATTTCTATCATGAAGACGAAGTTGATTCTTGGAGAGATTATACGGGAATACCGGAAATTTTTGCGGAGGACAAGGGGCGCTTCAAAGTCCTGTCCGACCCCGACAGCCCCGACCTGTTCTTCGGCATCTATGAATTAGATCCGGGAGAAAAGCATGTCCTGCATCACCATAAAGACGCGGCGGAATGGTACTATTTTATCGAGGGAACCGCACTTGTGCGGGTAGATGACCAGGAGCAGCAGTGCGGCCCCGGCACGGCTATATATATGCCGGTCAACGCCAAACATTCGATTTACAACAACGGCGATAAAACTATCAGGGTTTTCTGGGGCTACAATAAGCTGAGAACCTATGACAGCTTTGTCTGGGACGACGAAAAGGTGGCTAAGATCTGGGAGCGGGTAAAGCCAAAGGGCGACAAGCTCGCCGGCCAGGAATAATCACCGTTTCTAAGAACCCGCTCAGGCCTGAGCGGCGGTAAACAACGACGGCCACGGATCGCGGCGAAGGAATCTTTCCCTTCGCCTTTTTATGGCGCCGGCAGATTGTGTATCGAAGAACCACGTTCCGCCCTCCTCTCTTATCAGTAAATTATCCCTTGTACGCATATATTTTTGATATAAAATGCTAACAGCACATAGATAGCAGCAATTCGGTGTTATATTACCCTTATAGCACCGTAATTATTTATAGGAGGTCATGTTATGAAAGGCTGGCTCAAGGACTTTAAGGAATTCGCGATGCGCGGCAATGTGGTGGATATGGCGGTCGGCGTCATTATCGGCGCGGCTTTCGGCAAGATAGTCACCTCGCTGGTCAACGACGTGCTCATGCCGCCGATCGGGCTGCTGGCCGGAGGAATGGATTTTTCAAATCTTTTCATCAACCTCTCGGGCATCCACGCGGCGACGCTCGCCGAGGCGCAGGCGCAGAATATCCCCGTCATCGCCTACGGCTCCTTCATCAACACCGTCATAAATTTTCTCATCCAGGCCTGGGCCATCTTCGTGGTCGTCAAATTCGCCAACAGGCTTAGAACGGAGAAGCCCGCGGAGCCGGAACAGCCGCCGCGCCTCTGCCCCTACTGCTTCTCGGAGATCAATGAAAAGGCGACCCGCTGCCCGCACTGCACCTCCGAGCTGTAAGCGCCGGCCGCCGTCTTCGGCCCGACAACAGGGGAAACCTTTAGTCCAAAGGTTTTCCCCTTTTGTTTTTTTGCCTAAATTTTAACTTTAACGCAAATTCTCTCATTGACATTTAGCCGGTTCAGTGTGATATTACACTGGTAAATATAATGTAACGATTTTAAGGACGGTGGAAAAAGATGACGTGATCTAGCGCTGATAAAATGCACGGGATGCATTGCGCGGTTGCCTGGTCCTCTTTTTCCGCCGGATCTTCTTTTCCGGCCGGATAACGGTTCCGGCTCCCTATAATAAATTTCCCCCTGCATTGATGTGGCGTTTTGATATGGCGGCGGCCCCGCGGCTGCTGCCGGTCTTTGGCCTGTGACTCGGCCTTTTATATCGGACAATAAAAATATTAAGGAGTGTTTCTGTTATGAAGAAATTTCTTATCGCGGCAGTAATCTGTCTTTTCGCGGCCACGGCCTTTGCGGCCTCACCGCTGGACGTTTTCAAGGGGCAGAAGGGCAAGATCGATATCGCGGGCGGCACCGCGCATATTCCGGTCATGAAAGAGGCGGCCAAGCGCATCATGGGCGCGAATCCCGATATCCGCATCACTGTGGCCGGCGGCGGCTCGGGCGTCGGCGTCAAGCAGGCCGGCGAGGGGCTCGTGGAGATCGGCAACACCGGCCGCCCGCTGAAAAAAGACGAGATCGAGAAGTACGGTCTTGAGAGTTTCCCCTTCGCGATCGACGGGGTGGCGGTCGTCGTGAATCCCGCCAACAAGGTGGGCGAGCTCTCCTTTGAACAGCTTATCGACATCTACGCCGGCAAGATCACCAACTGGAAAGAGGTCGGCGGCAGCGACGCGGAGATCAATCTCTATGTGCGCGAGGACGGCAGCGGCACCCGCGAGGTATTCACCGACAAGGCAATCAAAAAGGGCAGCGTCGCCGCGAAGGCCAACGTCGTAAATTCCAACGGCGCGATGAAGACCGCCGTGGCGAAGGACGCCCGCGCGATCGGCTACGTGGGGATCGGGCACATCGACAGCTCGGTCAAGGCCCCCAAGCTCGCGGGGATGACCGCGACGCAGGAGAACGCCGCGAACGGCAAATACTCCGTCGTGCGCGACCTTTTCATGAACACCAAGGGCAAGCCGGAAGGGCTTACGGCGCTCTTCATCGACTATATCTACTCGCCCGAGGGCGCGCAGATCATCAAAGACAGCGGCTACATCCCGCTTCCACGAAAGAAGTAAATCCTGCGGGGCGCCGGAAAAATCAACCTTGGCGCCCCGTCTTTATAAAAGGCGGCTTATGATGATAGATTCCCCAAATACCCCGCTCTGGCTGCGGGCCTCGGCGGTTTACGTGACGGCGCTGCTGGCGACCGTCTTCGTCTTTATAACCTTCTGCGCCGCGGAGGGGCTCTTTATGAGCGGCCCGACGCTCTTTACCTCCGTATGGCATCCGGAGACGCAGGACTTCGGCATTCTGCCGATGATCGCGGCCACCGCGGCGCTCTCCCTCTCGTCGCTGGCCCTGGGCTGGCTCATCTCCTTCGGATGTATCTGCCATATACACGGCTTTGGCGAAAAATACAGCGCCTCGCTGCTTTCATCGCTCCTGCGCCTGATGACGGCGATACCTACGGTCGTCTACGGCTTTGCCTCTGTATTCCTCCTCGTGCCGCTGATACGCGACGGCATGGGAGGCTCTGGCTTCTCCTGGTTTACGGCCACCCTCGTACTCTCGCTGCTTATCACGCCGACGATGGTGCTGACGATGGAGAGCGCCGTCGCCCAGACGGCGCGGGAGAGCCGCCTCGCCGCCGAATCTCTCGGCCTCTCCCGAGCCGAACATCTCGTCTATGTCGTGCTGCCGGCCTGCAAGGAATGGCTCTGGGGAGCGGCGCTGCTGGGCTTCGGACGCGCGGCGGGCGATACGATGATCCCCACAATGCTGGCCGGCAACGCCGTGCAGTACCCGGTCTCGCCCTTTGAGGCCATCCGTACGCTGACGGCGCATATCGGGCTCGTACTCTCCTCCGATGTCGGCGGCACGGCCTATTATTCTCTCTTCGTCGCCGGCGGCATCCTGCTTGCGCTGAGCACGGGGGCGAATATTCTCTTCAGAGCGATCCGAAGAGGGAGTGAAAGAGGATGAAAAAACGGCTTTTGATCTGCGGCCTTATCTCCTGCGCGGGGGCGGCCTATGTGGCCGGAGCCTGCGGGGCACTGATTTTTTTCCTCACGGAAAAGGGATTCCCCCTTATCGGGCGGCAGCTTTTCTTCGGCGATACGCCGCCCTATGAGGCGATCATGGGGCTGCGTCCTGTCTGGGAGGGTATCTGGCCGGCCTTCGCGGGAACCTTCTGTCTCGTCCTCCTGACGATGCTGATGGCGGCGGTCCCGGGCATCGGCTGCGGCATCTACCTCGCACGTTTCGCCAGGGGCCATACGAAGGAGCGCCTCTCGCTCGCCATCGACCTGCTCGCGAGCGTTCCCTCGATCGTGATGGGGCTTTTCGGCTTTGTGCTGATCCTCGCGCTGCGGCACACCTTCGCGCCCGGCGCGACGACGAGCATCTCTCTCGCCGCCTTTTGCCTGGCGCTGCTTGTGATGCCGTCGCTTGTCGTAACAACGCGCTCTTCGATGGAGAGCCTGCCGCCAATGCTTGAATTAACCGGTGCCTCGCTGGGTTTTTCTGAGAATCAGCTGCTGCGCCGCCTGCTGCTTCCCGCCGCCGCGCGCGGTATCTTAGGAGGGATAATCCTCTCAATGGGGCGCGCGGCGGAGGATACCGCCGTGATAATGCTGACGGGCGTCGTCGTGAATTCAGGGCTGCCCGCCGGTCTTGCCGCAAAGTTTGAAGCCCTGCCGTTTTTGGTCTATTACACCGCGGCGCAGTATGCCGACGAAAGCGAATTATTGCGCGGATTCGGTGCCTCGTTGGTTTTATTGCTGCTCTCGGCCTTTTTGATGGGGGTTGCCTGGCTCTGTCAAAGGGGCATGGAACGCCGCTGGAAGGGGATATATTGACGTTATGGAAAATTGCGCTGAGATAAGGGGGCTGTGCGTCTCCTTCAATGGTGAAGAGGTGCTGCACGGCATTACCACCGATATTCCGCGGCATGGCATCACAGTGCTGTTAGGACGTTCCGGCTCCGGCAAGACGACGCTGCTGCGCGCTCTGAACCGGCTGAACGAGAGCTTCGCCGGCTACATGGGAACGGGAACGGTGCGGCTTGCGATAGGGGGCGGCATGAAACCGGTTTACGGCAGCGAGGCACCGGATTTGACGCGGATACGGCGCAGCGTCGGCATGGTCTTTCAGAGCCCTAATCCGCTGCCGCTCTCCCTCAGGAAGAACATGATCCTGCCCCTTGAGCTGACGCTGGGCCTTAAAAGGGACGAGGCCGAAGGGCGGATGGAAAAGAGCCTCCGTGACGTCGGCCTCTGGGACGAGGTAAAGGACCGCTTAAACCGGCACGCCGCAAGTTTTTCCGGCGGCCAGCAGCAGAGGATGTGTCTCGCGCGGACGCTCGCGCTCGAACCGGACATCCTCCTGCTTGACGAACCGACGGCTTCGCTCGATAAAAAATCCGCCGAGCTCATTGAGGAACATCTAAAGAAGCTAGAGGCGCGGATACCGCTGATCATGGTCTCGCACAGCCTCGCGCAGGCGAGAAAGCTCGGAGCGCACTTCAAGATCCTGAGCGAGGGACGCATAATCAACGAGTTTGAGCGTGAGGCTCTCCCGCGCGGAGAGGCGGCGGAGGTTTTTCTCGAGGAGCTGCTTTAGAGACGGCCAGAATAAAAAACAGGCAGCGCCCTCCACTTCAACGGAGGGCGACGCCTGTTCTTACCTTGCCGCTCTATGTTTAAAGCGCCGTTTTTATTGCGGGGCGCTGTGTTTTCCTATTTTCCCTTTTCCATCAGTCCGTCAAGCGCGCGCACCAGCGGCAAGATACGCGAGTTGGTAGCCGGATCGGCGAGTGCCTGCTGAGCGGTCATCTTCTTTCCCCAGTAGGCTAGGTTGAGGTCTCTGTTCTGATTGATTACCAGGCCGCTGAGGGAGATACCAGCGAAGAGCCCCTCGGTCATCGAGTAGCTGTAGAGCGAGGCCTTGAGCGGCGCGTTGGTCGAGGCGCCAAACTCGCGTCCCACCGGTCCCGCCGCGACCGCCACGTCGGCGCCGAGCTTGAAGCTGTTGCCGCCGGTAAAGGCGTGCAGGCCGTTATCGTTGTTTATCACCAGCACGAGCCCGATCGATTCGGCGCCCGCCTGAAAGCCGACTGAGGCTCCCGAGATCCCCATAAAGGCGGGGCCGCTCCAGCCGCCGTTTTCCGTGCGCAGCAGCACGAGCCCCTGTCCCTCCTCCGCGCCGATTATGAAGCCCGCTTTGGCGACGTCGGGAAAGATCGCCACGCCCTTAGAAGAGCGGATCGTGTCCGCCATTCCCGCGGCATCCGCCTGCAGTGCCATCTTGTTGACAAGGTCTGTCGCCATCTCAATACGCTTCATGTAAAGCGGGGTCTCCGCCGCATAGGCCTCATTGACAAATATAACGGTGAATACCGCCATTATCATGAGGCAGAAAAGTCCGATAAGTTTTTTCATTTTATATTTCCCCTTTCCCGTTTGCTGGTTATAGTTTTACTCCGGAGAGAGGGCTGCGGGGATGGTAATTTGCCTTCGGACGTGGCGGTAAAATTACCGTATCAGCCTATTTTCCGTATAGACGGCAAAAAAGAGTCCGCCCCCTGCGGCGATGGGGGCGGACTCTTACCGTTCAGAAATATTATTTAGGAGCCTTTTTGATGAGATTGTTGAGCGCCTTGATGAGCGGCGCCACCCGTTTGTCCGTCGCGGGCTTCTTAAGCGCGTTTGCCGCCGAGATATCGCGTCCCCAGTAGGCCTTGTTCGCGTCGCGGTTCTGGTTTATGACCGAGCCGTCGATAGAGATGCCGGCAAAGAGTCCCTTGGACATCGAATAGCTGTATATGGAGGCCTTAGCGCGTCCGTCCGTCGCGGCGGAGGTGTCGCGTCCAACCGGACCGGCGGCGATCGCCACATCGGCTCCGAGCTTAAAGCTGTTGCCGCCCGTAAAGGCCCGCAGCCCCTGCTCATTGGTGATGACGAGCACCAGCCCCACGGACTGTACTCCGATCTGGAAACCGATCGAGGCTCCCGATATCCCCATAAAAGCCGGCCCCGTCCATCTGCCGTTGGACTGGCGGAGGAATACGACTCCCTCGCCCGTCTGCCCGCCGATGCCCAATCCGGCCTTCGTCACCGCTGGGAAGATGGCGACGCCCTTGCCTGATTTTATAACGTCGGCCAGCGCGTCGGCATCCTGCTCTTTGGCCATCTTGTTGATAAGATCCGTCGAGAGCCGGATGCGCCTCATATGCGCCGTCTCCGCGAAGGCGGCCTGCGCCGCGCCGGCGACGAGAAGCGCGATCAGCGCAAAAATGGTGATTTTTCTGCTAACTTTCATCCCTTTTCCTCCTTTTGTGGTGTCTCTATTTTTATTATATTATTATTTTATAATATAGACTCCATCAAAACCATTAAAAGCAATATAATTATATATATGTAATTAATGAAGGTGTAAATGCGGACAGATAGGATAGGATATATCTATTCGCATAGGCTAGGCGGCTCCGTCCGGCGGGGCCAGCCGAACGAAATATTGCTCTCTGCATCATGGATCACAGAGGAAAGGATGATCATTTATGGATAAAATCTTCGCGCCCTGGCGCATGCAGTATATACTTTCAAACTCGGACAACGGCGACCCGCAGGAAAAGGGCTGTATCTTCTGTAACTTCCCCAAGCTTGACGAGGATGAAAAACGCCTCATCATCGAACGCGGGAAATATTGTTTCGTGATAATGAACGCCTATCCCTATAACCCAGGGCACCTTATGGTCGTCCCCTACCGCCACACCGCGGACGTCACCTCGCTGTCGGCGGAGGAATTCGGCGAGATGACGGCGCTCGTCCAGAAATCGGTCAAGGCGCTCACGGAGCTGATGCAGCCGCACGGCTTCAACATCGGAATGAACCTCGGTAAGGTTGCGGGAGCGGGCATCGACCAGCATCTGCATATGCACATCGTACCGCGCTGGAACGGAGACACGAACTTCATGCCCGTCATCGGCGAGGTACGGGTCGTATCGGAGTCGCTTGCCTCGACATATTCCAGGCTGAAGGCAATATGGCCGCAGGTCAGCTGAACGTCTTCCGCGCGCCGCGCCGGGACTGCGACGCGGAATTTACCGAAAAGCGCTCCCGCTTTATCGGCTCCGTGCGCATAGTGCTCGACGCGGACGAGGCGGCGGAGACGATCAAAAGATTTCCCGAGCTGTACCCGAAGGCCAACCACCACTGCTGGGGCTACCGCATCGGCGGCGGCGCGCCCCTCGAGCACTGCTCCGACGCGGGAGAGCCCGCCGGCACCGCGGGACGGCCGATCCTCGGGACGATCAAGCGCCACGAGCTTACCAATACCCTGATCGTCGTCACGCGTTATTTTGGCGGGATAAAGCTCGGCGTGCGCGGCCTGATCGACGCCTACAAGGCGGCGGCGGAGCTCGCCGTCGAGCAGGCGGGGGCCGTCGAGATGGAATTCCACAACGCGCTCCGGCTCCGCTGCGGCTACGACTACTCGAAGACGCTCTCCTCCACGCTGCGCAAGTGGGGTTTTTCGGAGGAGCGCGTCAATATCGAATACGGCGCGGACGTCGTGATGAAACTTGAAGTACCGCTGTCGATGCGGGCGGAGCTGGAGGCGCCGCTTGCGGAGATGGCGCAGCGCTCATTCCTCACGGAGCTGAGCTGGAACGAAGAGCCGCTGGTGCGCGAACGCTGGCGTTGATTTCAATGATTTGCCGCAGGGGGGATGATCCTGATGTTTCGTAAATTCTTTATCTTATTTGCCGTGGCGCTGATGCTTACGCTTCCGGCGGGAGCGCTTCGCGCCGCGGAATGCGCGGGCGGCGGGGCGCCGCTGGAGATCGTCAACAAAAGCGGCGGTAGTATAACGGGACTCTCTATTTCGCAGACGGGAATGGAGAGGTGGTCGGCAAACAGGCTGACGGAACCGCTGGCCGCGGGAGCGTCAGTCTCCTGCGACATCGGCAGGGACTCGATACTCGGGCTCAGCGACATCAAGCTGACGATGAGCGACGGCCGGGAGATAGTCTGGCGCAGGCTGCCGATCCTTGAGATATTCTCCATCACCGCCGACAAAGACCTCAAGCCGCGTTATGAGAGGATAAAGCTGGGCAGCTGATAGCGTCTGCCCCTCCCGCGGCGCGGGAGACTTCAAAAAAGAGGGAAGCGGAAAGGGATAATGACCTCCCTTTCCGCTTTTGCGTTTCGCACCGCATAAGCGGCGAAACGACGCTTAATTCGAGCTGTTCATCGCGCCGCTCAGCATTCCGCCAATGATCAGACCGCCGATGACGCCGAGCACGATCTTGCCTGTATCGTCGTTATCCCTCTCACGGTAATAACCTGGGCCGTAATAAGGCTGCGGGCGCGGATGCCATACGGGAGCACGGTAATTCGGCCGCGGTACGGGGACAAGCGGCGGCCTCATAACTCCGGGAGCCATATTGGGGCGCGGCGGCAGCGGCCTTACGGGCCGGGGGCCCATCTGCGGACCGCCAGGCCTCACCTGCCCGGGACCTGGGGGACGGTTCTGCCCCGGAGGCAGCGGACGCATCTGAGGTCCGGGACCGCCAGGCTTAGGACCGCCATTATGACGCACGGCCGGCATGGAGTTATTGATCCGCACGGGGCCCGCTCCCATTGGGGGCCTGTGTCCGGGCGGCGCTCCCTGAGGGGCGGCAAAGGCCCCGCCAGCGGCAAACAGCAGCAGCGTAAGCGCCGCCGCAGGTCTGCTTAGACATTTCATTTTCACACCTCCTCACATCTCTGAGATAAACCAACAGCCGGCCGCGGCAGAAAATAATGCCCGGCAGGATGAGGTAATCCGGCTTTTACGCAAGAGATAAAAAGAAGGTCTATTTTGAATTAGCGGCGAGGCTGCCGATGACGGCGCCGATAACGGCGCCGACGGCCAGCGCTTTAACAGTATCGCCGGAACCGCCGTCGTGATAACGCGGCGCGGGAACGGACCTGGGCGCGACACGCGGCGCCGGCTTATGCCGCGGGAGCTGATTGGGATGTACCATCATCTGACCGTGGTTTTTCGGCGGCATTGCGGGACTTCGCGGGGCGGCAGCGGCGCTTCCGGCGGCGACCACAACCACCGTCAGCGCAAGCGCCGCCGCTTTCTTTATCTTATCGAAAAAAACCTTCATCATCTGCACCACCTCTGTTTTTTCTTACATAAACAAAGTATAGGCCGCCGATGTGAAGGTTTTATGGCTGATATATGGCGTTTTTGTGTTAAATATATGAGGGCTCCGCGGGGTGTTACTCTCCCTGGTGAATCTCCTCGTAGTAGGTGCCCATGAGCTTCTTCCAGTCGACATTTTCGTCAAGCAGATTGGGACAGGTGCTGTCGGGATAGAACCATTTACGTCCAAGCCCCATCAGTATCTGCCACCAGTCGTGAACGTCGGGGGTCAGTATCTCGCCCTCCGGTCCGATACGGCGCAGTTCGCGGTATACGAGCGCCACCATCTGGCTTTCGTCCATCGTCGCCGTCGTCTTCGCGTAAAACTCTATCATATAAAAATAGGAGCAGGAGCCGAGCTGATAGATCAGCTCCGTCCACTTCGGCGATATCTTCGTCGTCTTAGCGAGCGTCATCTGCTTTTTGCTGCCCGCGCTCTTATGGTTGACGACAAAGAGAATCTTATCGGGGTCTATATGGTGCAGTTCGTCATATTTTTTGATGAGGGCCTCCGCTATCGGCCTTATTCTGCTTGAACATATCTCATAATCAAATTCTGCGTCTGTCTTTACGGACATCTTTTATTCCTCCGTTTAATAGCGTGGCTGTTTCTCTCTCTCGAAACCTATACATTATACCATCCGGCAGGATTTTTCGCCTATGTCTCCCATTTATCCACAATATCCACAATAAAAATGTGTCTAATTAATTTGATTTTTATTAACCTATATATGCAGCGCACATGGAATATGACAGAGGACCAAAAAAAGGAGCTCGTCCTGATAGAGAAGAGCTCCTAACATATCGTAAAGATAAAGTTTTTAGTAAAAAAACAAGCGGGAACTGATTACTGCGGTTTCTTCAGACTGTTCCCCCTGCGGACGAAGGTCGGATTTTCATAGACTTCGTATGTAGACGGCTTAGTGTAAGTGGTCGGTTTCTTATTGTCGGCGGCCTTCGTCTCCTCGGGCTCCTCTTCAAGCAGCCAGGCGGGAATATGCGCCTCACGCTCTAACGGACGGCGGCGCTCATATCGCGGCGCGGGTGGAACTTCGACCACCTCTTCGGACTGAACGGCAGTATTTGCCTCCTCACGGGACACGGCAACGGTCTCCGCTTTTGCCGTTCCAAAGGAGGTTTCCGGCTTTTCATTTTTCACCGCCGGCATAACGCTGCCCTGCGATTCGTCAAAACCGGCGGCGACGACCGTTATCTCGACGTCGTTCTCTATTAACGGATCAGCTACGCAGCCCCAGATAAAGTTGGCGTCGTCAGAGATAACCTCTTCCACGATCTCCGCGGCGCGGCTTATTTCGTAGAGAGGCAGTTCGCCTTTATAGGTGATGTTCATCAGCACGCCCTTCGCGCCGTGCATGGAGCATTCCATCAGCGGGCTTTCAAGCGCGTTTTTCACCGCCTTTATCACGCAGTCCTCGCCGTTCGCGGTTCCGATACCCATCACGGAGCGCCCGGCGCCGCGCATGACGGTCTTGAGGTCGGCGAAGTCGACATTCACAAGTCCTGGACGCGTCACAAGGTCGGTGACGCCCTGAACCGCCTGGCGGAGTATCTCATCCGCAAGAGGAAAAGCCTCCATCAGCGACGTCGTCTTATGGGAGATGTCGAGCAGCCTGTCGTTCGGCACAACGATCAGCGCGTCGACCTCCGGGAAGAGTTTCTCAATCCCCTCTTCGGCGTAGCGGCGCCGCCGCTTTCCCTCGAACGAGAAGGGCTTAGTCACCACAGCCACAGTAAGGATCCCCATCTCTTTCGCGGCGCGCGCGATGATAGGGATGGCTCCCGTTCCAGTGCCGCCCCCCATGCCCGCCGCAAGGTAGACCATGTCGGTCCCCTTGAGGTAGGCGCGGATATCGTTTATCGACTCCAGCGCGGCACGCTCGCCGACCTCAGGAACCGCTCCCGCACCCAACCCCTTCGTCACCTGTTCTCCGAGGATGATCTTCGAATCGCAGAGCGACATCTCAAGCGAACGGATGTCGGTGTTCACGGCAAGCATATCGACGCCTTCAATACCACGTGAGATGATATGGTTGAGTGCGTTTCCGCCGCCGCCGCCTACAGCTATGACCTTTATCGCCTTTTTAAAGATTGTCTGGGATTTCGGTGCTGATTCATTTAACATTTCAGTTTCCGATCTATCGCCGCTGCCGGGAACAATAAGCTCGCGCTCTTCCCGGTCATACAAATTTTCCGCCGGCATGCTCAAAACACCCACCTCTTTCTATACCTGGTTGATGTATAATATTCTCCGTATCTTATTATAGCATTGAGAGGAATTATATTATATGAGCCCACATAAAGAATCAGTAAATTTCTTAGGCGATAACTTGCCTTTCATGATTTTTTTCGCGCTGTTTGCCCTGCTCGCCTGGGATATAACGGCGCCGATATCGACGCCGACCCTCTGGGCGGCAATGCTCTCCTTTATCTCAATGCCGATATACCGTTTCGTTAACCAGAGACTGATGCGGAACCGTTTTCCCGGTATCGCCGCTGGCATCACACTGACGCTCTTCCTGCTGATCTGTATAGTTCCGATCCTCTACGCCCTTTCAACGCTGGGGCGCGAGGCGGCCGGCATGGGGGCCGACTTCTCACAACTCCTCGCGAATATCCAGCAGCAAGCCTACAGCGGTAAGGACTTCAACTTCCCCGCCTGGCTGCCAGTATGGGCCGCGGACTATCTGACCTCGTTCCTGGAAAACTCCGAGGCGGTGAAATCCGTACTGCAATACTTCGCCCAGTGGTCGGCAAAGTTCCTCAGCTCGCTCTCCGCCTATCTCATAGAGCAGGGCTCCAGCTTCATCCTCAACGTGATGATCACCACCATGATCTCCTTCTTCCTCATCCGCGACGGTGAAAAGATCGTCGACTACGTGAAGAGCGTCATTCCGCTCTCCCATGACGAAAGCGAAGATTTCTTCTCCCGTACCGGCAGCATCCTCAACTCCATCGTCTACGGCATCATCCTCACCGTAGCGCTGCAGGCCCTCATCGGCGGCGTCGGCTGGTGGTTCGTCGGCCTCGGAAGTCCGATGCTCTTCGGCATGCTGATGTTTTTCTTCGGCATGTTTCCTGCGGGCACGGCGGTCGTCTGGGTTCCAGGCTCCATATATCTGGCCCTTACTGGAGACCTCAAAAACGCGGCAATTCTCTTTACCTGGGGACTTCTCGTGGTAGGGACTATAGACAACCTGCTGCGTCCCTTCCTCATCAGCGGCGGCAGCGGCGGATGCGAGATACCGACGCTGCTGATAATAATGGGGCTCTTCGGCGGGGTGATGGTCTGGGGCTTCCTGGGGATATTCGTCGGACCGCTTGTGCTTGTACTCTTTGTATCAGTTTGTGACCTATATCGGAAACGCTGGCTCAGGAGGCATCACGGTTAACTATGTTTGGAGAATATCTCGCCGCGGCGGCGACCGCGGCGTCGCTTGCGATGGACGCCTTTTCCGTCTCAATCTGTATCGGACTCTGCCACGAACGGCTGCGGCTGCGCGAGGCCTTCATCCTCGGCGCCGCCTTCGGTCTCTTTCAGTTCTTCATGCCTCTGCTCGGCGGCGAGATCGCAGAGCACCTGAGCGGCTTCTTTGACAGCTGGACGCCGTGGATCGCCGCGGCGCTCATAATATGGGTGGCGGTCAATATGATAAGGGAGGCGCGGGACTGTGAAAAGGGCGGCGGCAGCTGCATGACGGTTACACTGAAGAACGTCGTCATGCTGGCCTTCGCCACCTCGCTCGACGCCCTCGCGGTGGGCTTTTCAATCGAAAGCACCGGCGGTTCGGCGCTGATCCTCGCCATACTTGCCGGAATTATTACGTTCTCACTCTCAATATTCGGCGCGCTTGTCGGCAAACGTTTCGGGACCGCCTTCGGCAAAAGGGCCGAATACCTCGGCGGCGGCGTCCTGCTCGCGATAGCGGCGAAGATAATCTTCGACGTTCTATAAAGGGAATTGGCGCGGCGCTGACGCCGAGTAAAGCCACAAGCGGCCACGGCAGAAAGACAATGGCCGCTTATGGCTACAGAATTCAATTTATTATATTCTTGTAAATCTTACCCTCTTTCATGACAAAGGCACACTCCGAGGCTGCTCTGGGGTCCGTGAGAAGATCCCGTTTCCAAGCCGCGATGTCAGCCGTCTTTCCCGGCACGAGAGCGCCAAGGTCAGGACACCCGACGATTTCAGCATTGACGCTCGTCGCGGCAAAAAGCGCCCTCATCGGCGGTATTCCGAGGTCTACCCATGCTTTGAACTCTCGCCAACCGTCGTGATTTGGATAGATACCAACGATATCCGAACCAAGGCCGATCTTGATGCCGCCGTTTTTCACTAAATCGATGACGACTTCGCGGCTCTCCTTCAACTGCTCGTCATATTTCGCCAATTTTCTGACAAAAGCCTCGCTTTTTGGCGGCAGCTTCGAGGGGTCGATATCATCGTCCGGAGGCATCAGTGAAAAAAGCGTCGGCACATATTTCACATCGGCTTCCAACATCTTCTGCGCCGTTCTCCCGTTCATCAGCGTGCCATGCTCGATTTCATCTATTCCCAACTCGATAAGCAGGTCGATCGATTCCGCGGTATAGGCATGGGCAATTACCGTTTTTTTCGCAAGGTGGGCCGTATCGATGATCGCCTTGATTTCATCGCGGTCGAGCTGCATCTCTCCGGGATCGTCACCCGGAGAGGCGAAGCCGCCGGCCGCCATGATCTTGATGAAATCGGCCCCATACTTTATCTGTTTACGGACAAGGTATTTAAACATATCCGGCCCCGTGCCAATCGCATAGGGCTGCTCCATAAAATCAGAGATAAACGGGTTGGCGTTGCCGTGAAAAATTGAAAAATCCCAATGCCCTCCGGGGGTACCCAGCGCATGCGGAGCGACGATCATCCTTGAGGCGGGGAAAAAACCCCTTTCGACAGCCCTCTTTACATCAACGCAGCCAAAGCCCCGAAATGCGGTACCGGTGATCCTCACAGTGGTGAAACCCTTTTGCAGCGACTGGGTCGCGTTATAGGCCATATTGAGAGCTTTCATCTCTTCAGAATCCGTTACGGAGAAAGAATTGAAAGTCTCAGGCCCAACAAACTCATAATGGGCGTGAGCGTCGATAAAACCCGGCGTTACCATACACATTGACAGGTCCGTGACAACGGAGCCCGCCGGCGGCAGAAGATTTTTGCCGGTCTCGACAATTTTACCGCCGCATACGATGACCTTTACATCTGTCTGAATGTCGTTGTTGACGCCGTCAAAAAACCTACCGCAGATAAGGTAATGCTGCTCCATTAAAAAATTACCTCTCCATCTTTAATCACATGCGCCGGCCGTTCAAGCGCTGAGAGCGATTCCAAGGGGTCGCCGTTGACGATCACAATATCCGCCAGATAGCCCTCTTTGATAAAACCAAGCCTTTCCGAAACACCTATTATCCTCGCCGCGTTTCCCGTGGCGGCGGTCAGGACCTCTTCTTTGCTGAGACCTCCCTCTTCAAGAGCGTAAAGTTCTTCCATCAGCGAGGGGTGCGGGGAGTATGGTGATCCGGCGTCGGATCCGGCGCCGATAAGGACTCCGGCCTCATGGCACCATTTAAGCGCGTTACGGTGCCGCGCAATGATATCGGCAGCCTTTTTGCGGGCATATTCCGGCACCTCGGCGCTTGAGGAAAGATGCTGATAAATATAGAAGGTCGGAACGAGGGCTGTACCTTTCTCCCTCATCTCCGCCGCCATATCCTCCGTGATGCAGTGTCCATGTTCGATGCAGTCTATTCCCGCCTTCAGGCAGCCCCTGATGCCGGCTTCGCCGATCGCGTGCGCCGTGACCTTCACATTCCGGCGGTGGGCCTCGTCCACGATCATATCGACCTCTTCCTGACGCAGTTCGACATCGTCGACCCCCTCTCCCTCTGTGCGGCCATAGACGCCGCCAGTCGCGGATATCTTTATCATGGGGGCTCCCAGCGCCACCTGTCTTCTTACGGCCCTCAGCACCTCCCAGGGACCGTCGGCCATAATCCCGTGAAAAGGGTCGTGTCCGCCGGTCATAATGATAGACTGACCGCTCGCAAAGATTCTCGGCCCCTGGAACTTGCCAGCCTTTATGGCCCGATCGACGAAAATCGCGGCATCCCCCGGCGATCCAAGATCTCTTACGGAGGTGATCCCCGCCGCGAGGTATTTTAATGCGCTGCCAACAGTTGTGAGAAGGTGCTCCTCCGCGTTTTCACGGCGAATATCCTCCGCGGGGTCCGCGCCGCCGTTCCAAGTCAGATGCACATGCAGATCCATCAGCCCGGGAATGGCTGTCTTTCCATCCGCGTCAATACTCTCTATTCCCGCAAATTTTGTATCGGGGTCATATGGCGTTATCGATTTAATGACCGATTTTTCGATCAGGATATCGTAGAGGCCCGCAAGCGCTCTTCCGCCGTCGAAAACCATCGCCTTTCTGATTACCAGAGACTCCATTTACAACCACCCTTTTCTGCCTGTCGTTTGGTGCAGCCTATAGTTCTTCGTCAAAATTTTCTTCAAGACATATCGGCCCCTCTGAGAGATGGTGCTCCATCGCGTATCTGACCGCCTGAGCATCTTTTTTCTTAAGCGCTTTGATTATCTGTTCGTGATCTTTATAGCCAATCTCACGATAATAGTAGGTGCTGAACATGACCATTCGGTAATAACTCATCGAGTCCCACACATTCTGGAGCATATTTGTCATTACCTCGTTGCCGTAACAGGAAAAGAGGGTCATATGAATTGTATCGTTTTCTTTAAGGAGAGCCCGCGGGAGCTCCTTCTTCGGGAGGGTCTCAAGGAAATAGCGAAGCCTCTCGTTTGCCTCTTCCATAGACTTTATCGCCTCGTCCGTAACATATGGAAAGGCCAGCTCTGTGAGCGTCAGCTCCAAAAGAAGCTGTAATTCCCTATATTTGAAGTAGGTTTTCTTTGAGAGTTTTGACGCCCTCCAACCGGCGCGCGGAATATATTCCACAAGTCCCTCCTGCTGAAGCTTCGTAAGAGCCTCCCGAATTGGAGTCATGCTTACCTCTAAACGTGACGCCGTATCCTCAAGACTTATCTTGCTGCCGGGGGTTATCTCTCCCTCAAGTATCCACTGCTTTATATCCTCATAAGCAGCCTCCGTCAAAGTCTTAGGTTTTACCATACGGATTCACGTCCTTTGCAGGTTTAATTGTCGAAATTTACTGATATTGTGGCATCATTCTCCTTTTTTGCCAAGATATTTTCCATAAACCCTCTTCTTTTTTTATTTTTCATTTTTTAACTAAAATATGGCTCTTTATAGCTTTTTCTTAACAAAGCAGCCATCTTGCATGATGACAAACAGGTTCTCCCTGTTTTGGAAGAGGGCGACGTCATCCAGCGGGTTGCCTCTTACAAGAAGTATATCTGCACATTTCCCCGCCTCGAGCGTGCCAATTTGTTTTTCCCTCTTCATCAGCTTAGAATTTTCCCTGGTAGCGCTGAGGATGGCTCCCATCGGCCCCATCACCCTTGCCTTGAGCTCAAGCTCCATAGCCTTGTAAGGCTGGCCGGAACCTACCATGTCGCAGCCTGACCCGATTTTGACGCCAGCCTCCATCGCGTTGTGGACCGCCTCCAGGGCCGACTCGCGCACCTGCTTCATCTTTCTCAGGAAATAGGAGGGGATCCCGAGCTCTTCTCCATGTTCGGACATATAGAAATAGGTCGAAAGCGTAGGAACCAGCCAACAGTCTTTCTCCTTCAATACCTGCGCCGTGGCCCTGTCGAGATAGTTACCGTGTTCCATACTGTAGACGCCAGCCTCCGCGCAGAGGCGCATGCTGCTGTTGGAGTAAGTATGGGCAAGAACGACCTTTTTGACCGCAGAGGCTTCGGCGACGACCGCTTTAAGCTCATCCAGGGAATACTGCGTGGTATCCGGCTCATCCGCGGGGCTGCCGCAGCCGCCTCCAGCCATCACCTTCAGATGGTCGACGCCGCGCCGGAGCTGTTCCCTCGCCGCCTTTTGGACCTCTGCCACTCCGTCCGCCACACAGCCGATGGGAATCGGGGAGAGCATCGGCGCGGCGACCTCCGTCGACAGCCTGACATCGGAGTGACCGCCGGTCTGGCAGATGGAGGTGCCGGATACGGAAATTTTCGGTCCCGGTACAAGCCCTCTTTCAACGGCGACCCGAAAGCCGGCGTCGGCCCCGCCGGCGTCGCGAACAGTGGTGAAGCCCTGCTCGCCCGTATCCTTCAGCACCTGCAGACATTTCACAAAATGCATCGCCGGATAGTCTCTGCGTGGGATCTCAGCGAGGTTATCGTCAAAGAGGTTCAGGTGGATATGTGCGTCAATGAGGCCGGGCATCAGGGTGTTGCCCTTGCAGTTTACGATTTCCGCCTCTCTGAATATAGGCGCTTTCCCGCTTCCTATCTCCTTGATGACACCATCATCCACTGTCAGCCAGCCATTTTCGGCAGGTTCAGCGCCTGTACAGTCAAGCAGAAGGGCATTCTCAAAGACGGTGATCATTCGGCCGCCTCCATATCAATGTTCCCGGTACTGTCTATGACGCCGGCCTTTTTGGGGAACAGGAGGCTGAATACCACAAGGGCTACGGTGGCAAGAGGGACGGCGATGATGATTCCGTTAAGGCCCATCGGCCGGTTAAGGAAGAGGTCCCAGGCAAGGATCGCCGCGCCGCCAGTCACGACGGAGGCCATGCCGCCTCCGGGGCTGGCCTTTTTCCAGAGGAATGCTCCAAGCAGCGGAATCGTTACACCGGCTCCGTATATCGAATAGGAATACATCTGCATCTTCAAGACGCTGGGAAAAAATACCGCCATGACATAGGAGAAGATGCCGACACAGACGATTGTTATACGTGTGCCTCTGACAAGCTCCTTATCCGTCATATCAGGTTTGAAATACTTCTGTACAATATCTATCATTATGTTTGTCGAAGCCGAAAGTATAAAAGAGTCTCCGGTCGTAACAAGGAAAGCCACGCAGGCGCAGAGGATTGGAGCTCCGAAAATAAAGGGAACATAGTTGATCGCCATGCGCATTACAGCCGTATTGCCGTTGATGTTGGGCATCAGCTTAACGGCGAACATGCAGTAGCTGAGCACAAGGAAGATGACGACGCACATCCCACAGAAGAGCATCTGAGCAGATTTGCGCGCCTCAGCCGGCGTCTTGGCGCAGGCGTAGCGCTGAAGCTGGTTTTGGTCACCCATGTAGAGGAAGAAGAGGGGCAGGCTGTATCCCGCAAGCTGCGTCCAGGTGAGTCCCCCCGACACACTGGCCTGGGAAGGGGAGAGAGCGGCATAGGTCGCCGCATATCCGCCGGCGGAAGAGGCCGCGAAATAAAGTCCGAAGCCCATGCCAAAGAAGATAAGCGCCGCGCTCAGGGCATCCGTCCAGGCGACGGAGTTCATGCCGGCGGTGACGGCCAGCAGCACCATTATCGCGGCCGCGATAATGACGGAATATGACTGGTCAAAACCGGTAACGATGTTTACGATATAGGCCGCGCCGGTAAAATTATACGAGACGATCCCGGTATAGGCCAGCAGAACGCAGATGGAGGCAAGCAGCCTTGTATGCGGACCATATGTCTGCTCAAGGATCTCCGGCACGGTATACTTCGCCAGCTCACGGATCTTCGGCGCAAGCCCCATCAGAACAAGGGCGCCAAGCGGCGCGCCGATAAAGAAAAAGATACCTGCCCAAGGACCGGTCTTATAGACAAAGTCAGCTCCTCCAACCACTGTGCCTCCGCCGAACCAGGTCGCAAGCAGCGTACCGACAAGAACTATTCTAGGAAGTTCACGTCCGGCGAGAAGAAAACCGTCTTTATCGTCGCGCGCCTTTTTACCAAAATAACAGCCTACTGCGACCATGATCAAAAGATATACCACTATCGCTATTGCGTATGACGGACCTGCTAAAGCTTCATTCATAAAAATCCCTCCCTAATTTTTTAAAAAATTTGACAATAAAACATACAAAAACCTGCTCTACAGCCTCCTTTTTATTATAAAAATCATTGTTCGGGTGGAAAAAGCAGTTTGGGTACCTTTTTGATCCTTACAAGTTCTCTCTCCCAACTTGTAAAAATATTATATATTATATATAATATATATCAAGAAAATTTTATGTCAATATTTAAAAATAAAAATATGTTGATGGGAGGATTCAAAATGGAGGGGTATTTAAAGATAAAATGCGGGAAATTATATGACGGATTAAAAAATTCCCTGCAAGAAGACATGGAAATTTTAATTAAAGGTAAAAAAATCATTGAAGTAGGTCACAACATACCCGGGCCGGAAAAGCTCGAGACCATCGACCTCAGCGACTGTACCGTCACCCCCGGAATGATAGACGCGCATGTCCACCCGGAATTTTTCGACTGGAGGGATATCTATACCGATACTGTCTATAATTCGGACGGCTACCGAACGCTTGCCACCGCAAGAACGGCGCGCAAAACCCTCATGGGTGGATTCACAACGATCCGTTCGCTTGGATGGTTCCGCGAGGCCTATGAACTTGATGTAAAACGGGCGATAGATGAGGGATACATTGAGGGCTCAAGGCTCATAGTCTCATCGCACTTCCTCTGCACCCCCGGCAGCCACGGAGATATGACGCAGGCGGTAAGGAATAACCCTTATTTATCAGATTATATGATGAAAGAGTACCCGACCTGTGGTAATGGGGCCGACTTTTTCACGGGAGCCGTGCGCCGGGAAAAGAAAATGGGCTTTGACTTTCTAAAGATCATGGCCACCGGTGGTTTTGCAACGCCTAATGACGACCCAGACGATATTCAGCTTAACGATGCGGAATTTAAGGCGATCTTCGATACGGCGCAGGAGGTAAAAATTTCCGTAACGGCGCACGCCTATGGGCCACGGCTGATGAAGAAGCTGATTGGTTACGGGATTACAGGCATCGAACATGGTTCACTGATGGATAAAGAGACGGCCAAGCTTTTTGAGGATTCGGGGACCTATCTCGTACCCACCTTCGTTCCCTACGACGACGCGATACACTGCGACGAGGATAGCCTTTCCAAAAAGAGCGAATCTTTCAGAAAGAAACTGGAAAAATACCAGAAGCTCCTTCGGGAGGGGCGCGAGATCATACGTGAAAGCAAGATAAAGCTCGGATACGGGACAGATATGGTCGCCGTACACCAGAACTATGAGAGCGGCTGGGAATATAACGCCTGGCTGAACAGCGGCATGGACCCATTCAGAGCTCTTGCGGCGGCAACAAAGAATAACGCCGAAATTTGTGAAATCGACCATCTTGTCGGAACGATAGAGCCCGGGAAGCTCGCCGATATCGCCGGCTGGAAGAGGGACCTTTTAAAAGATCCTGACGCCCTCAGAGACTGTGCCTTTGTGATGAAAGAGGGAACTGTCTATCCTACGGAAAAGAGATTATAGATCTTTTCTAAAGGCAGAAAGCGCGGGCGTATTTTGCCCGCGCCTAGTTTTCTCAGACCTCTATAAGTTCATATTTGCGCGTGCCCATACCGAGTTTTTCGGCATGCTCCAGCATCACCTGCCATTTGGTGGTGGGGTGCATCGCGTGGAAATGATCGGGGTCAGCACCGTTTTCATGCAGCTGGTCAGTCAGATAGGTCCCGGAGATCGCGGGGGCCTTCATCACCGCGTCGGCGCAGGCCTGGTCAAGCGCCACGGGGTCAAAGGAGGCGAAGAATCCGATGTCTGGCGTGACGGCGGCATCGTTTTCCACGTGGCAGTCGCAGAAGGGCGAAACGTCTATCACGAGGCAGATGTGGAAGTTAGGCTTTCCGAAGATGACCGCCTTCGCGTATTCCGCCATCTTTTTGTTGAGAACGTCGTTCGAGCCATCCCAGTCCGGCATGACGGCGTCAAATGGGCAGGCTGAGATGCAGCGCCCGCAGCCGACGCACTTTTCATGGTCTATGGAGGCCTTTCCGGCTTTTATTGAGATCGCCCTCTGCGCGCAGTTGCGGGCGCAGCGTCCGCAGCCGATACATTTTTCTTCGCTGATAGACGGTTTTCCCTCGCTGTGCATCTCCATCTTGCCGGCGCGCGACCCCGAGCCCATGCCGAGATTCTTGACCGCGCCGCCAAAGCCGGTAAGCTCATGTCCCTTGAAATGGGAGAGCGAGATGATAATGTCGGCGTCGGCGATGGCGCGGCCGATCTTTGCCTCTTTGACATACTCGCCGCCCTCCACCAGAATCAGGGCTTCGTCGGTCCCTTTGAGGCCGTCGGCGATTATCACCTGACAGCCGGTGCAGAAGGGGTTATAGCCGTTCTCGTAGGCGGCGTCGAGGTGTTCAAGCGCGTCCTTGCGGCGGCCGACATAGAGCGTGTTGCTGTCTGTGAGGAAGGGTTTTCCGCCAAGTTCCTTAATGACGTCCGCCACAACCTTTGAGAAGTTCGGACGCAGATAGGCAATATTTCCCGGCTCCCCGAGATGTATTTTTATCGCCGTGAACTGTTTTTTGAAGTCGATCTCGCCGATCCCTGCGCTCTTCATCAGCTTTTCGAGTTTCTGAAGCAGGTTAAGTTCCGGTGTCGCTCTCATATTTGTGAAATATACCTTTGACGGCATTTTTGTCTCCCCCTGTTATATTACTTTTCTTTCAAACCCGCTGATAATTTTATCATGTGGAGGGTAAGTTTAGAATTAACGAAAAGAAACGGCAAGGGCCGCCTCTATTTTTCGGCAGCCCTTATTCCGTTTATACCGATATTCCGGCGCCGCGACGCCTATCTCTTCGCGGCGGCGATCTCCTCTTTATAGCTCTTCCACATTCTGCCGCGCAGCTCTTCGTCAGTTATGACTTCAAGCAGGCAGCGTCCGATTATTTTCGCCCCGTCCCTCATCGCCTCGTGCGCGCGCGGCTTCTGCGTCGCCTCGGCAAAGGCGCGGGTGTGGGCCTCGATGTTTTCGCCTGAGATGTCTATCTCCGGCTGCAATGCCGGACATCTGTAGGAGACGTCGCCCATATCAGACGAACCCATAAACGTACTGCAGGGGGTCACTTCAAGAGCCATTTCCGCAAAGTATTTTTTCGCCATTGTCTCGGCGGGGCCGTTGGGAAGCATATCCATAAAGCTCGCCTCAAAGTTGCGCCATGCCACCTCTGTCTCCGTCGCGAGCGCCGCGCCTCGAGCGCAGTTGTGGACCTTTTTGATAATTTCATCGAGGTAGGCCCGCTTCGGGGCGCGGAAGTAGAAGCGCCCGACGGCGCGCTCAGGTACGATATTCGGCACGGCGCCGCCGTCGTAGACGATGCCGTGCATGCGGGCCTCCGGCCTCACATGCTGGCGCAGCATATCCACCGCGTGGAAGAACAGCTGCAGGCCGTTCAGCGCGTTGCGCCCCTCCCAGGGGGCGGAGGCGGCGTGCGAGGTCTTGCCGGTGAAGGTAAACTCCACCGCGTCCATCGCAAGCGAACGGTATTCGACCATGTTTTTTCCGCCGCAGGAATGGATCATCATCGCGAAGTCGCAGCCGTCGAAGAGCCCTTTGGCGGACATCTCAACCTTGGCTCCGTCAGTCTCCTCGGCGGGAGTACCGGCCACCAGCAGTTCGCAGTCTATATCCTTCAGGATCGGAAGAAGTGAAAGCGCCGTCAGGACCGACATCGAACCGTGCAGGTTATGGCCGCAGGCGTGGCCGATCTCCGGCAGCGCGTCGTATTCCGTGAGGATGGCGACCTTCGGGCCGCCGCCTCTGCCGCAGCGCGCGGTGAAGGCGGTCGGAATGCCGAGCGCCGGATATTCGACCTCAAAGCCCGCATCTTTCAGCACACGGACGATTTCTTTGCTGGTCTCAAACTCTTTTCCCGAAACCTCGGGGCGCGCGGCGAAACCGTCGCTCATGGCCGCCATCGCGGGGGCGTTTACTGCGATATTTTTATCAAGTTCCGCTATCATCTGCCGAAGCTCCATGACGTCAGCCTCCCTTTGTATGCTATATCTCCTGCCGTTATTATACAGCCGCGAAGGTTTGGCGGGTGATCAGCCTTCCTTTGGGGCCTCCGATAATCTCGTTTTTGTGTACGGCGGGCTCCCCTCCGATGATGACCCACTCTATACCCTCGGGAGGCAGAAGCTCTTCGGCGAAGGTGGCCCGGTCAACCAGCCGCTGAGGGTCAAAGAGGACAAAGTCGGCGTCAGCGCCTGGTTTGATCTCGCCCTTATCGAGGAAGGCCATCGCCGCCGGCAGCGAGGTACATTTCCGCACCGCCTCAACGAGACTCAGCCCCTTTTTCCGCATGATATTTATCGCGCGCGGGAAGGTCCCCGCGGCACGCGGATGTCCGTGCCCCTTGAGAAGAATTGAGTCCGAGGCGACGGCGCAGCGCGGGTGCATGAGGCATTCCTCGACCTCGGCCCCGTTTATCACATGGGCGATGATAAGGGTCTCGGGAGCCTCTTTTCGCAGTTTTGCGTAAAGGCCGTCCTCCGAGAGAAATTTCCCGCGGTACGGCCCGCTTCCCACCTCCAGATATGCGCAGCCGCGTCCCCATCTCTCTTCGAAACCCTCGTCAAATACCGCCGAACCGAGGTTGGTGCAGAAGGCGTCGTACGGGTAACAGTCGAAGGTTATGTCACAGCCGTTGGCGACGGCGGCGGAGATATGGTCGAGCACCTCAGCGAGATGGCCGAAGGCGCACATGCTGCCGGTATGTGATATCTGAAAACGGAGCGGATATTTATGAGCATAGCCGATTATTTCGTCCACGGCCTCCACCGCGGCGGGGCCGTCGGCGCGGATGTGCACCGGTATCCAGATATTTTTAAAGCCGCTGGCAGTTTTAAGAAGCGCTTCGATCTCCTCCGCCGAGGTATTAGGCATATACTCGAGGCCGAAAGAGAGACCGAATGAACCCTCTGCTTCAAGTTCATGAAGGAGCAGAACGCGCATCTTTTCGATCGCCTGCGGCGGGGAGGCGGCGTATATATCCGTCACCCCGGAGTTTTCCCTGAGCTTTGTATGTCCCGTCAGGTAGCCCAGGTTAAGCCAGGGGTTCTTCCTGTATGGCCTGATATCGGCCGCCAGCGGGCCGGAGCCGCAGTTTCCGGCGATCGCCGTCGTGACCCCCTGCCGCAAAAGCGCCTGTTCGACCGTGTCACCGTCCTCGGCCTCTTCATCGTGCATATGTGTGTCGATAAAACCCGGAGAGACGCAGAGTCCGGCGGCGTCAATGACGCTGGCCGCCGAAGGTTCCTCCGCCGTCAGCGCCGCCACGCGGCCGCCGCTTACGGCAATGTTGACCCTTTCAGGATTGGCACATCCGGGGAGGATGACCTCTCCTCCCCGGATAAGAAGTTCAAATTTTTCCATTACTGTAATCTTTAATGATAATTGATCATTACCGCGACAAATATGAAGGCCATCTGCACGGCGAAGAGGAGGAGGAAAAAGGGAACGAAGTATTTCCACCACTTCTCGATCGGCACCTTCGCAAGGCTGCACATGACAGGCAGATTCGTCGTCGGCCAGAGGATGTTTGAAAATCCGTCGCCGTACTGATAGGCGAGGACCGCTATCTGACGCGGGATGCCGAGGATGTCGGAAAGCGGAGACATGATCGGGATGGTGGTCGCCGCCTGTCCCGAGCCGGAGGGGATGAAGAAGTTTATCAGGGTCTGTACGAAGAGCATCCCTTCGGCGGCCACCCATTTCGGCAGTCCGCTCAGAGGCGCCGCCAGCGCATAGATGACGGTGTCGATGATCTGTCCCTGCTGCATGACGACGAGCACGCCGCGCGAGATACCGACAACGCAGGCTCCGAAGATGATATCCTTCCAGGCGTCAATGAATATCTGCGCTATGCGGCTTGGTCCGTATCCGTTGGCCAGACCGCAGGCGATGCCAGTCACGAGGAGCAGCCCGCAGAGCTCGTCAAAATACCAGCCTCTCTTAAGCACGCCCCATACCAGGAAGCACATACCGACGAAGAGAACGAGAAGGACCGCCTTATTGCGGCCGGTGAACTTTGAATCTACAAGCTCATTATGGTCAAGCGCCAGCGCACCGACGTCAATGCCCTTCATGAGGCTCTTGCTGGGGTCTTTTCTCACCTTCGCCGCGTAACGCATCATCCAGATGACGCCCATCGTCACAAAAACAAACCATGACACGATGCGGAAACCAAGTCCCGAAAAGAGAGGCAGTTCCGAGATCTTCTGCGCGAGGCCGACCGTGAAGGGATTCATGAAGGCGGCGGCAAAGCCGAGGCCGCATCCCATCGCGACGACGGACATGCCGACCAGCGCGTCATAGCCCATCGCGACGGCGAGGCCAACAAAGATCGGGATAAACCCGAAGGCCTCCTCGAACATACCAAAGAAGGTGGCGGCGGTGGCGAATAGATACATAAAGAGCGGCATGACGAAGGCGTCGCGCCCCTTCGTCGCGCGCAGCAGGGCACCCATCGCGGCGTTAAGAGCGCCGCTGACGAGGACGAGATAGAAACATGCGTATGAGATCATTATAAAGAATATAATATCGGCTGCCTGAACGAGTCCCTTATAGACGCTGATGAACATCGCGAAGGGGTCCACCGGCGTCGACTTGACGATATGATAGGTCGTCGGATCGACGACCATGCGTCCGGTGTTGGGGTCTGTGATGCGGTCGTATAGACCAGCCGGCACAACATAGGTGCCGATGGTCGCAAGGACGATCAGGAAGAAAAGAAGAACGTAGGTGTGAGGCATCAGAAGATTAAGCTTTGATTTCTTTTCTGTCATAAGATTTTCCTCCTTTATTTATTATATTAGTCTTATATTCTCTACCGGTTACTGTTATCCGCCGCCTTTCTATCCGCCGGAACGGTTTAAGGTATAACAACATATTGCCTTGTAGGGCGATATATCATTTTAACATAGTAATATAATATTAACTAGTCATTAATTTAATTTTTTACATTCAAATAATATTCAAGATTTTTATCAATGACGCACGCCTGATACCCATTAAAAATAGATTGCCGCCCATATCTCATCTTTTTAGTGGAGAAGAAAAGTAATAATCATTAAAGGTCAATAATATTTAACTCTTTTATCTATAAAGAAAGAATAGACATATCTCTCAGAGGCAATATAATTTCTTTGGATAGCATAAAATCCGACTCTGCAAAAAGGAGAATCGAAGATGATATTAAAAAACCAGGAAGATGGAATAAAGAGAGAAAAGCTGGGAGGCAGCGGCAAGGGACATGCGCTGGCCTTTCCGATAGCAATTCCCGATCAGGACGGAGCCTTCACGATGACGACCCGTCTTGAGCTTGAGCCGGGAGCCTCCGTAGGCTATCATCTGCACGCCGACAATGAAGAGGTTTATTTTATTATGAGCGGCGAAGGGCTTTACACAGAAGAGAATGAAACCCAGCATGTAAAGGCCGGCGACATTATGCTCTGCCGCATGGGGTGTTCCCACGGCATAGAGAACTCCGGAAAAGATACGCTGGTGGTAGGAGCGGCGATCGCCAAGCGCGGATAGCCAGTTGTCTTAGCTGTAACAGAGACCGCCGCCGATGGTATCATACTGCGGCGGCGTTTTTTCTATGCGAGCCAGCGGCAGAAAACAGCGCAGGCGCATCTGTCAGCCGCCGCTTGAGCTGCCGTTCCGTATCATTTTTACCGCCTTCACAGCGTTCGCCGTAATTTACTCCGGAGATATTATGAAAAATGACATGATTTCTCTCCGATGGATGTTCGCCGCCAGCTACCGCGAGACACTGCGGGCTGCTACATGTTCGTCAAAGACTTGATGTGTTTACCACGGACTGGAGGGCGTATCAAAAAAATTGCCGAGATAAAATTGAACGACACTCATCCAGCCGCGGTAAGTCTGTGCAGCTTAGAAATCATTCTATAGAAATTTCCACGATTTTTGAGCTTGTTTACCTGTTACGGCGAAGTAAATATTACCTAACTTACGACTATTTTCCCATCGCCAATAGAAGCCGAATAAATTAAAGTACGTAATTTTTGCACCCACTTATCTACAAAGTTATCCACAAAATGTGGACACTTATGTGCTCAAACCCATATTTTGGCGCAGATAGAGGACAAAACGGCCTGTAATTTTGACAATATATGTGTATAAGTCGGTCAAAAGGGTGAATTTCCATGTGGATATATGCTGGATAGGCGTATCTGTTATTTATGTGAAATGACCATTTTAGATTTTTTTATAAAAAAGCGGAGCGCGGCCCTTCGTTTAGCAGGGCTGCGCTCCTTATCGGTCTTTAAAAATTTGGATTTATTCGACTTCGATCTTCTTAGCGCTCTCCCAGAGGCCGTGGATGTTGCAGTAGCTTACCGCGATAAATGTTCCAGGCTTTGTCAGCTTGACTCTCACGCAGCTTGCGGGATCGGCAGCAACGCATCCCGGCGTCTCAAGGTTCATCGTGTCGTCGTGGGCGCTGTAGTTGAATCTGGCAACTTCGACTACAGGTGCCGCACCCTCCGGCTTAAAGTAAAGCTGGATCCAGCTGATGTGATGAAGGGGTGTGTTGGGATGCTTGATCTCCTGTCCCACCATTACCTTAACGAGCGCCTCTTCCCCAGCCTTTACCTTTTCGGGGGCCTCTATCGTCGGCACGTGCTTCTCAGCCTTAAAATCTCCGTCTTTGATTACTTCTCCAATTTTCATTTCTATTCCTCCGTTTTTAGATTTTTATATTCTTTTTTAATTGCCTGCGTTAATAATATCATAATCTCTATCTTTTGTGTATATAAGAGTAAAAATACATAGTTTTTTCTTATTTTTAACATAATTATCAGTATAATGGCCTACTTATTGTTAATTGGAGGTTCTCTTTGCCAGTTTTTCCAGCGACAGCTTGACGCGCGCCATCCGCAGCGCAAGTTCCTCCGAGATCCCCGACTCTTCGAAATTACGCCTCTCCGCCTCGACATCTTCCTCGGATAGAACTACCGGCGCGCGTCTTTTGTATGAAGGAAGCGGCTCTTGGGCCTGCGAGCGGCGGACTATGGGGCCGACGCGGAAATCGACCTTAATTTTTTTACAGCCAAAGAAGGCGGCGACCCGCCTCTCTATCTGCGCTCGGCGAAACCGTACCGCGGAGAGGATACTCTGTTCGGCGACATTTATGGTGAGCGTCATTATCTCTTCGGAGTATTCGCACTGGGATGGCTGGCTCTTCTGGGCCAGAGGCGAACCGGCAATCTCCTCCCAGCGCTCTTCGAGTTCGGCGAGTTTTACCGATAGGGTCAGCTGCGCCCATCTCTCGGCGTCGGCCATTGATTTGGCCTGATTGCCGATCCCGGCTCTGACAATATCGCCGGCGGCTCTTGCGCCGTCAATCTTTTTCATGCCGCTGCCTGCGTCCGTTTTCTATCGCGACCCAAAGAAGCTGGATATCGGTAGGCGGCACTCCGGGGATGCGCGAGGCCTGTCCCAGCGTCGCCGGCCTGATCTTTTCCAGCTTGCCGCGTCCCTCGGCGGATAGCCCGTGAACATCGTTAAAATCAATATACGGCGGTATCTTCAGAAGCTCCATGCGCCTGAATTTATCGACCTGCCTGAGCTGGCGGCTGATGTAGCCTTCATACTTGAGCTCGTTCGCAATTTTCTCACCGTACTCTGGATCAAGCTCCGATCCCGTAAGTTCGGCAATGAAGGACCAGCTCACTTCGGGACGCCGCAGCAGGTTCTTCGCCGATATCCCCTCGCTGAGCGGCGACGACGGCATTGCGGCGAGCCTCTCATTGACCTCGGCGGTGGGCGGGATTTTTAACTCTTCTAAGCGTCTCTCCTCAGCCTCCGCCGCCCTGGCCATCTTTTGGAAGGATTCATATTTTTCATCCGGTAAAAGCCCTAGACTATGCCCCGTCCCGCAGAGGCGGTCGGCGGCGTTGTCGTGACGCAGAAGCAGCCTGTATTCGCAGCGGCTCGTGAGCATACGGTAGGGTTCGTTGGTCCCCTTGGTGACGAGGTCGTCTATGAGCACGCCGATATAGGCCTCGTCGCGCCGCAGAACGAAGGGCTCGGCCCCCTTCACGCGCAGCGCCGCGTTGATGCCGGCGATCAGCCCCTGAGCCGCCGCCTCTTCGTATCCCGAGGTACCGTTTATCTGTCCCGCGAGGAAGAGGTTCTTCACCTGTTTTGTCTCCAGCCACGGATTAAGCTGCGTCGGGACGACGAAATCATACTCGATGGCGTAGCCGGGACGCAGGATATGAGCCCTCTCGCAGCCCTTTATCGTCTTTATGCTCTCTAACTGCGCCTCAAGGCACATCGAAGTGGAAAAGTTCTGAACATAAACCTCCCTGCCCTCAGAGGTTATCGGTTCGAGAAAGAGGGGATGGGTATCCTTTTCGGGGAACTTTATTATCTTGTCGTCGATGGAAGGGCAATATCTGGGTCCCTCCGTGTCGAGCTTACCCATGTAGAGCGGCGATTCGGAAAAATATTTTCTGATTATTCTGTGAGTTTCCGCGTTTGTGCGCGTCAGCCCGCAGATCATTTCGTCATATCTTTTCTTTACTCCAAAATGAGAAAAGGCCTGTGGCTCCTCAATGCTGCGCTGACAGTCGAGAGCCTCCCAGTCTATCGTGTCGAAGTGCAGCCTCGGCGTCGTGTCGGTGCGCAGACGTCCAGTTTCGAGGCCGCTTCTGCGCAGGCTCCTCGCAAATTCAGTCGAGGCAACCATCCCCAAAGGACCCGATTTATGAGACGTCATCCCGATATGTATCTTGGAATCGAGATAGGTGCCGGTGGCAAGTATCACGCAGTCCGCGTAGAATACCTGTCCCGTCTTGATTTTAACGCCGCGCGCCTCGCCGTGCTCGATGATAAGATCTGCCGCCTGCGCCTGATGCAGCGCAATATTTTTTTCCGTCAGAAGCGCCGTGCGGTAGTGGTCGCTGTAGCGCCGCGGACTGCACTGCGCGCGCAGCGTGCGCACCGCCTCCCCCTTGGAGGTGTTAAGCCAGCGCAGATGGCGTGTGGCGCTGTCCGCCGCCGAGGCGCATTCGCCTCCGAGGGCGTCGATCTCCCGCACCATATGCCCCTTTGCCGGGCCGCCGATCGAGGGGTTGCAGGGCATCATCGCGATACTGTCGAGGTAGAGGCAGATCATGAGCGTGCGCGCCCCCATCCTTGCCGCGGCGAGCGCCGCCTCGCATCCGGCATGTCCGGCCCCGATAGTGATTACGTCATATCTGTCGTTTATCAACATTTTACGCCTTTCATGATTAAAAAATATTACCCTTAATTCTCGTAGCTCTCCGTCACTCTTCCCTCTGATACCCTGTGGATGAGCCCGGGAAATTTTTCGACGAAGGGCTCAGCCGTCGCCGCGAATACCTGCGTCTCCCGCGAGAGCAACGACTCAAAGAGCAGCGTCCGCCCGGAGGAATCAAGCTCCGCGGTCACCTCGTCGAGCAGGAGGACAGGGTCGCGGCCGATCTTTCTCTTCACGCCGTCAGCGGCGGCCAGCATCATCGCAATCGCCGTACGCCGGCGCAGTCCGCGGCTCAAAGCCTCGGAGGCCAACCTTTCGCCGGCCATGATGATAATATCGTCGCGGTGCGGTCCAACTACGGGGAATTTCACCGCCGCCTCGCGGCCGCGGTTTGCGATGACCGCCTTCGCGTAATCGTTCTCGCAGTCGTCGTCAAAACCGGCTCCGCCTCTCTTCAGCGAGAGCGTGATCTTCACCGGCGTGAGCTCCGACATTCCCTCAAGGCATGAGGAGAGCAGCTTTACCCCCTCTATCCGCATCCGCCATATCCAGGCGGCAAGCGGCAGCAGCGCCCGGTCGGCGATCATCGCAGGCATCCCGCGTTTAAGAAATACCGCCTTCTGGCGGACGCCGCGCCTGTACTCGGCAAGACGCATCGCGTAAGAGGGAACTATCAGCGCCAGCAGCATATCAAGCAGCCTCCGGCGGAAGGCTGAAGAGCCCTCCACGATAGACATGTCGTCGGGAAGGAAGGTAAGCACCGGTATGTTCCAGCGCAGATCCGCGGCGGTAACTGATTTATCATCCAGCCTCAGCATATAGCGGCGCGATATTTTCACGCGTATTATCCCGCCGGATTCAAGCTCTCCGGTCAGCTGCACCTCGGAAGAACCGCTGCCCCAGGTAGGCATCGAGAGAGTTTTCGCGCCGCGCTCAAGCGGACCCCACCCGGAGACGATATTTATCCCCTCAAGGATGTTTGTCTTTCCCGCGCCGTTCTCGCCGGTAAGCAAATTCAGCCCCGGGGACCATCTCATCTCCCGGGGCTCAAGATTTTTAAAATTATTGAACCGAACCCGGCTAAATCCCATCCGCTCCGTTTTGCTCCGTATCAAACATCCTGAGTTCATCCTCAGAGAGGTTGATCGGCGCGATGAGACATAAGAAATCGTCGCTGTCACTGCGTTTTACCGCCATATGGCCGGCCTGGCCGTTGAAAGAAAGCTTTACCTCGGGATCTCTCATCACCTTTAGAGCCTCCAAGAAAAACTTGGAATTGACGGCGATCCTCAGCTTTTCGCCCTCCGCCTCCGCGCCGATCTCTTCCTTGGCCTGTCCGAAATCCGGAGCCTTGCCGCGCAGTACCATCTCCGAGCCGGGGATGATGTCCAGAACTACCATGCGGTTGAAGTCCCGAACGATGACATCCACGCGTTCAAGGGCGGAGATGAGAGCGCCTCTGTCGGTAACGACGCTGAGGGTGCTGTTCTTCGGCAGTATTTTTTCATAGGGCGGAAACTTTGACTCCACGCGGCGGACGGTGAATTCGAGCGTGTCTGTCTTGAAGTAGAACTGCGCGCTGTCAAAGAGCACCTTTACCTCCGTTTCCGGGTTCAGCGAGCCAAGTATCCGCTGAAGCTCCTTTACCCCCTTCATCGGCAGCAGCGCCGTCGCCGCTTCGGCCCCGTCGGCCACCGCCGCCGAGGATAGCGCGAGCCTGCGCGTATCCGTAGAGACAATATTCAGCATGTTCTGCGTTATCTGCAGATTTGCGGAGGAGAGATAGAGCGGGAACTCTTCGCCGGTCGAGGCTGCGAGCGTCCCCTCTTCGATAACCTTCGCTAGCTCCGCCGCCGATATGCGGCAGAAGAGGTCGGCGCTGTCCGACGACGGCAGTACGGGAAATTCGCGCACCGGATAGCTGGAGAAGTTATATTTGCTCCTGCCAGCCCTCAGAATTACCTTTCCTTCGTTTACCTCAATGGTGAACTCCTCTCCCGGAGCCTTCTTGAAGAGGTCGCTGACCATTTTGATCGGGAATACCGCCTCTCCGGGTTCGGTTACGGTAATGCCTGACGCAAAGCAGATTATCGACGTCTTTATATCGGTTGCCTGCAGCAGCACCGATTCAAAGTCTGCCTTAACGAGGATTGACGAGAGTATGCTCACCGATCCTGAGGCGGATGTGCTTCTCTCAGCGAGACCCCAGCTTGCAAGGAACTGCTTTTTGTTGATTGTAAGCTTCATGTACGAGCCCTCCTATTAATACACCTTTTTTATAAATAAAATCGTATTCGTCGTCGTAGGGGCTGTGGAAATGTGGAAAAGTATATTTCACCCCGCTCTGACGTAATTTTTCGATGTGCAAAAGATTTTTATTAATTCACAAACTTATTCACACTATCCACAATTTTTGTGTGGAAAATCTGTAAAATAAAACTGCCCACAAATCAATGCACCAATTTTTCGCGAAAAATTATAACTTATTCACAATGTTATCCACAAAAGAGCGTACCCTAAGATCCGTCTTGATAAGTTCGGCGATCTTCTTGCAGGCGTGGATAACGACCGTATGATCCTTTTTGTTGAAGGCGTAGGCAATTTGGATCAGCGCCTCATTTGTCTTATTGCGTGCTACATACATCGCGGCCTGACGCGCGAGGGCCAGGTCGGCGGTCCGCTTCTTAGAGAGCAGCTCTTCGACGGTAAAGCCGAAAGATTCGGCCGTCAGCTGCTGGATGAGGCCGATACTCACGGTTCCCAGCGGATGTTCTTTGATCAGATCCTTGAGCCACACGCTTGCGTTCTCGATGTTGATAGGTTCGTGGTTGAGATCCGAACAGGCGACGATCCTGTTCAGGGAGCCTTCGAGTTCGCGGATGTTGCTCGGAATATTCTGCGCGATGAACATGATGACATCTTCAGGGATGTTCATGTACTTTTTCATCTCAGCTTTTTTTTGAAGTATGGCGACGCGGGTCTCCAAATCAGGCGGCTGGATGTCGGTTACCAGTCCCCATTCGAAACGGGAGACGAGCCTGTCTGCGATACCTTCAATGTCTTTGGGAGGACGGTCGGCGCTTATGATTATCTGTTTCTTCGCGTCGTGCAGGGTGTTGAAGGTCCAGAAAAATTCTTCCTGCGTCTGCTCCTTGCCGGCGATGAACTGCACGTCGTCTATCATCAGCACGTCAAGTTCGCGGTACCGCGCGCGGAATTCCTGATTGGTGTTGTTCCTGATCGCGGTGATCAGGTCGTTAGTGAACTTTTCCGCACTGACATAAAGTATTTTCGTATTATTATTCGTAGCCGCGATATGATGTCCGATGGCGTGCATAAGGTGCGTCTTGCCAAGTCCGACCTTCCCCCAGATGAAGAAAGGATTGTAGGTATTTCCGGGAGACTCGGCGACCGCCAGGCTTGCGGCGTGAGGAAGCCTGTTTGATTTTCCGACGACGAATGTCGAGAAGACATAATTCGGATTAAGGCCGTTGCGGCCCGCAGACGGCTTTGACTGCGGATTCTTGGGCTGCGGCTCCTGCACTTTTGTGGCCTCCGGCTGATCGGAAGAGATCTTAAGCTTGATATCCGTGCCGAAGCTGGTCTCGATGAGCAGCTCCTTCATCCTTGCGAGATATCTTGACTTTATCTGATCCATCGCGAATTGAGTGGCTACGTCAAGTACAAGCACGCCCTCTTCAAGCGAGAGCGGCATACAGGTCTGAAGATATATCTCCGCAGTCTTATCCTCGGCCCCCATCTTTTCCATGCAGTACTTATAGTATTCTTTCCAAATAATGTCTAAATCCATTCGGTTCACTCCAACAGAAGATAAAATAGATATTCTTCCAACTAGAGATTTTATCATGAATCAGCTAAAGACCAAAAAATAAATTTCAATGATTTTTTTGAATACACAATTGGAAGATTTTTTTCAGCCAGGCATAAAGAAGATTTCAAGTCAATAGGATAATCGAAGTTTTAGAAAGAAATCCACAAAAGTTATTCACATATACACATCGAGAAACACAAAAATATTGACAGCGCTAGGAAGTCAGTTGCAGAGCCAAATTCGTTGATAGATGCAAAAATCTGAAAATTTGATGATAGCTGACGATACTCTTTTTTTACTGA